>JBFMHS010000352.1:0-16556 GCA_040751765.1 Pseudomonadota bacterium
AGGAAGTGGTCATCAACCAGGTGGTCGCCCCCAAGCACGGCTCCATGCCGACCTGGGTCGGCCGCCTCGACGAGGCCACCATCAAGATGCTGGCCGTCTACGTCCACTCGCTGGGCGGCGGCAAGTAAGCCGGCGGAAGTCAGGGGGGTGCGCCGCGAGGCGCACCCCCCCCTTGTTTGGACCCTGTTGGTTTTGACATTTTGACCGCGAACTGATTTCCATTACTGTCCAGGGCGGGGAGCTGGCATTCCGGCGCAACCCCGCCATGCCTTTTTGACGGGTCTGGCGTACCCCCCCGTCGATAGAGTCGCCGCACCCTCGAACTAGACGAGTGAAAGACCGCCATGGCCATCGCCGAGAACGCCGCCCCCGATCCGGTCAAGAAGAACTCCGAGCCGGCGCTGTACGCCGAGACCAAGATCATCCAGCCGCGCGCGGTGAAGGGCCGGTTCCGGAACTACAAGTGGTGGGCGATGATCCTGCTGCTGGGCATCTATCACCTGGGGCCGTTCCTGCGCTGGGATCGCGGTCCCGGCGCCCCGGACCAGGCCATCCTGCTCGACATGGAGGGGCGGCGGGCCTATTTCTTCAACATCGAGATTTGGCCGCAGGAGGTCTACTACCTCACCGGCATCCTGGCACTCTCGGCCATCATGCTGTTCCTGATCAGCGCGGTGGCTGGCCGCATCTGGTGCGGCTTCGCCTGCTGGCAGACGGTCTACACCGACCTGTTCGTCGCCGTCGAGCACTGGGTCGTCGGTGACCGCAACCAGCGCATCGCCCTCCAGCGCAAGCCGTGGGACGGCGACAAGATCGTCAAGAAGTCCATCATCTGGACCATCTGGTTCGTCATCGCGGCGGCCTGCGGCATCGGCTTCACCCTGTATTTCGGCGACGTGTTCGAGATGCTGGGCGACATCTTCACGCTGAATGCCAGCATGGCCGTCTACGGCACCATCGCCGTGGTGGGTGGTTTTTGCTTCCTGCTGGCCGGCTGGGGCCGCGAGCAGGTGTGCATCTACATGTGCCCGTATTCGCGCTTCCAGGCGGCGATGTTCGACGAGCATTCGCTGATCATCTCCTACGAGGCCTGGCGCGGAGAGCCGCGTGGCGGCGCCCGCAAGGGGCAGAGCTTCGAAGGCCGCGGCCATTGCGTCGACTGCAAGATGTGCGTGGTGTCCTGCCCCACCGGCATCGACATCCGCAACGGCACCCAGCTTGACTGCATCGGCTGCGGCCTGTGCATCGACGCCTGCGACTCGATCATGGACAAGTACGGGCTGCCGCGCGGCCTGATCAGCTACGACTCCAATTTCAACCTCGAGGCCCGCGCGAAGGGGGAGAAGCCGAAACTGAAGCTGGTGCGCGCCCGCACGGTGATCTATACAGCCATCGTGCTGGTGATCGGCGCCGCCATCGCCTTCTCGCTGGGAACCCGCAAGGACATCGAGATCAACGTGCTGCATGAGCGCTCGCCGCTGTTCGTCCAGTTGTCCGACGGCTCGATCCGCAACGGCTACACCTACAAGGTGCTGAACATGGTCCGCAAGGACCGCGCCTTCACCCTGTCGGTGGCCGGCATCGAAGGCGCCTCGCTGCAGGTGGTTGGCGACGACGCCGGCGAGGGGCCGCAGGTCGAACTGGACGTCACCGGCGACGAGGTCGGCACCTTCCGCGTCTACGTCTCCGCCCCGGCCGCCAGCGCCGACGGCAAGGCGACGCCGATGACCTTCGTGCTGACCGAGAAGGGCGGCGACGGCCGCGCCATCCGCAGCGATACCGTGTTCGCGGGACCCGAGTAAGAGGCAAAGGATCATGGCAAAGGCCAGACAGCCCGGTTGGTGGTATCCGTACATCTTCGTCGGTGCGTTCCTGGTGGTGATCGGTGTGAACGGGGCCCTGGCCTGGTTCGCGACCTCCACCTTCACCGGGCTGGAGACCGAGGGAGCCTACGAAAAGGGACTGGCCTACAACCAGAACCTCGCCCTGGCCAAGGCACAGGCGGAGCTGGGCTGGACGGTGGACACCACCGTCGAGCCCGTCGCCGGCGAGGGAGCCCGGGTGGCGGTGACGCTGGCCTATCGCGACCGTGACGGCCGCCCGGTCAACGATCTCGACATCCGTGGCCGGGTGATCCGGCCCACGGCCAAGGGACTCGACCACGACGTGGCGTTCCCGGCCAAGGGCGAGGGTCTCTACGGCGCCACGCTGGACCTGCCGCTGAACGGCGTCTGGGACATCGAGGTTGCCGCCGTCGGCAAGGCCGCGTCCTATCAGCACGCGAAGCGCTTCGTCGTTCCGTGAGTTCCGACCGGGCCTGCCTCCACTGCGGGTCGCCGGTCCCCGCCGGGATGGCGGGCGACTTCTGCTGCCGCGGCTGCGAGGGCGCCTATGCCCTGGTCAACGGCCTGGGCCTGGACAGCTATTACCGCCGTCGCTGCATCGACCCCAACGTCCGCATCCTGCGTCCCGACGAGGACGCGGCGGCGGTGCACGACTTCTCCGCCCATGTGACCACGACGCCCGACGGCCTGGCCGAGCTTCACCTGATGGTCGAGGGCATCCACTGCGCCGCCTGCGTCTGGCTGATCGAGGGACTGCTGGCCCGCCAGCCGGGGGTGACCTGGGCCCGGGTCAACATGACCACGCGGCGGCTGGTGGTGCGGTGGAAGCCAGACGACAACGACGCCGCCGCGCTGCTGGCGCCGGTGCTGGCCGTGGGCTACCGGGTGGTGCCCTACGACCCCGCCAAGCTGGGCCGCGAGACCGAGCGCCACGAGAAGGAACTGCTGCGCGCCATGGCCGTGGCCGGCTTCGCCGCCGGCAACGTGATGCTGCTGTCGGTGTCGGTGTGGGCCGGCCACTTCTCGCACATGGGCGTGCACACCCGCGATTTCATGCATTGGATCTCGGCTCTGATCGTGCTGCCGGCGGTGCTCTATTGCGTGCGCCCCTTCCTGCGCTCGGCGCTGACCGCGCTCAGGGCCGGGCGCACCAACATGGATGTGCCGATCACCCTGGGCGTGCTGCTGGCCTCGGGCATGAGCCTGGCCGAGACCATCCGCTCGGGTGAGCACGCCTATTTCGACTCCGCCATCACCTTGTTGTTCTTCCTGCTGATCGGCCGCTATCTCGACAGCCGGGCGCGCGGCCGGGCGCGGTCGGCGGCCGAGCACCTGCTGGCGCTGGACGCAGTGGCGGTGACCGTGGTCGAGCCGGACGGCACCCAGCGGCTGCTGCCGCCCAACCGGGTCGCGGCCGGCATGGCGGTGTTCGTGGCCGCTGGCGAGCGCATCGGCGTCGATGGCGAGGTGGTGGACGGCATCTCGGATGTCGACACCGCGCTGATCACCGGCGAGAGCGTGCCGGTGGCGGTGGCGCCCGGCGCCCGGGTGTTCGCCGGCACCATCAACCTTTCCGCCCCCCTCCGCCTGGTGGTGTCGGCGGTCGGCGAGCGCACCCTGCTGGCCGAGATCGTGCGCATGATGGAGGTGGCCGAGCAGGGCCGCGCCAAATACGTCGCCCTCGCCGACCGGGTGGCGCGGTGGTACGCACCGGTGGTGCACGTGGCCTCGCTGGCCACCTTCCTGGGCTGGGTGCTGCTGGGCGGCATTCCGTGGCAGGTGGCGCTGCTCCACGCGGTGGCGGTGCTGATCATCACCTGCCCCTGCGCGCTGGCGCTGGCGGTGCCGGTGGTGCAGGTGATCGCCAGCGGCCGCCTGCTGCGCCAGGGCATCCTGATCAAGTCCGCCACCGCCCTGGAACGATTCGCCGAATGCGACACGGTGGTGTTCGACAAGACCGGCACCCTGACCCTCGGCAAGCCCGAACTGCTCAGGGACGGCGGCTGGAGCGACGACGACCTGGCCGCCGCCGCCGGCCTCGCTTCGGCGTCGCGCCACCCCCTGGCTCGCGCCCTGGCCGCTGCCGCGCCGGGGGCCGCCCTGGCCGCCAACGTGCGCGAGGAACCCGGGCGCGGCCTGACCGACGGTGTGTTGCGCCTGGGCAGCCGCCGCTGGCTGGGCATCCCCGAGGACGACGGCGCCGGCCCCGAATTGTGGCTGGAGCGGCCGGGCCGCGCCCCGGTGCGCTTCGCTTTCGCCGATGCATTGCGCCCCGATGCCCGCGCCGTGGTCGGCGCGCTCAGGGATCGCGGCCTGGCGGTGGCGTTGTTGTCGGGCGACCGCGAGGCCACCGTCCGCGCCCTTGCCGTCGAGCTGGGCATCGACGACTGGCGCGCCGCCTGCGCTCCCGCCGACAAGGTGGCGCGGCTGGAAGAGATGAAGGCCGGGGGCCGCAGGGTGCTGATGGTCGGCGACGGCCTCAACGACGCCCCCGCACTCGCCGCCGCCCATGTGTCCATGTCGCCGTCCTCGGCGGTCGACGTCAGCCAGACCGCCGCCGACGTGGTGTTCCAGGGCACCCGGCTGCGGCCGGTGATGGAAACCCTGGACGTCGCCGCCACCGCGCGCCGGCTGGTGAAGCAGAATTTCGGCCTGGCGCTGGGCTACAACCTGTTCACGGTGCCGCTGGCGGTGGCCGGCCATGTGACGCCGCTCATCGCCGCGATTGCAATGTCGACCTCGTCGCTGGTAGTTATTGGCAACGCTTTGCGGCTGTCGCGCGGGAGAAAGGCGTGACCAACCTGCTGATGCTCATCCCCGTGGCCCTGGTGCTGGGCCTGCTGGGGCTGGTGGCCTTCCTGTGGGCCCTGAAATCCGGCCAGTTCGACGACCTGGATGGTGCGGCGCACCGAATCCTGTTCGAGGACGACGACGCCGGCAAGCCCGCCGACAAGGCCTGAGGCGGCCGGTGAGGGTGAACCTGATGCCGCCGCTGGATTTCGAGGACCACAAGACCGACCGCGCCGAGGCACCCGACCTCAACGCGCCGCCGTGCCGCAACTGCGACGTGGTGCGCGAGATCGCCTTCTGCGCCGACCTCGCCCACGAGGAAATCAAGCGCCTGGCCACCGTGCGCTGCCACGCCCAGCTGCCGCCCGCCTTCACGGTCTTCCGCGAAGGCGATCCCGCCGACCACGTCTATTCCATCTCGTCGGGGGCGGTGAAGCTGTACAAGCTGATGAGCGACGGCCGCCGCCAGATCATCGGCTTCCTGTTCTCGGGAGACATGTTCGGCCTGGGACTGGAGGGTGGCTACGTCTACACCGCCGAGACGGTGACCTCGACCCAGCTGTGCCGTTTCACCCACCGCAAGCTGGAAAACCTGCTGCACGAGATTCCAAAGCTCGAACGGCGCATGTTCTCGCGCGCGGTCAAGGACCTGGTGGCGGCCCAGGAGCAGATGCTGCTGCTGGGCCGCAAGACCGCCAAGGAAAAGGTCGCCACCTTCCTGCTGAAGCTGTCGCGCCGGTCGGAACTGCAGGGCATGCCGGCCAGCCCGGTGGCCCTGCCCATGAGCCGAGCCGACATCGCCGACTATCTGGGCCTGACCATCGAGACGGTCAGCCGCACCTTCACCCAGTTGAAGCGGGAAGGGGTGATCGGCCTGCCGGCGTCGGGCCATGTCGTTCTGATGGACGAGCCCCAGCTGAAGGACCTGGCCGAGGGCGCCGCGTCCTGATTCCGTCACGGAGGATCGCTTGAGCACCGAAGTCCGCTCCCGGCGCGTGACCACGCGCGACATCCGCGCCCGCAAGGGCGGCGAGCCGGTGGTCGTGCTCACCGCCTACACGACGCCCATGGCGCGCCTGCTGGATCCGCATGTGGACATCCTGCTGGTCGGGGATTCCCTGGGCATGGTGCTGTACGGCATGGATACCACCCTGGGCGTGACCCTGGACATGATGATCAATCACGGCAAGGCGGTGATGCGGGGCTCGGCCGCCGCCATGGTGGTGGTCGACATGCCCTTCGCCAGCTACCAGGAAAGCCGCGAGCAGGCGTTCCGCAACGCCGCCCGGGTGTTGGCGGAAACCGGCTGCGCCGCCGTCAAGCTGGAGGGCGGCCGCGAGATGGCCGACACCATCCGCTTCCTGACCGAGCGCGGGGTGCCGGTGATGGCGCATATCGGCCTGATGCCCCAGTCGGTCAATGCCGCCGGCGGCTTCCGGGCTCACGGCCGTGTCGAGGAGGAGGCCGCCGCCATCCGCTCCGACGCCCGCGCCGTCGCCGATGCCGGAGCCTTCTGCGTGGTGGTCGAGGGTACCGTCGAGCCGGTGGCCCGGGCGCTTACCGAGGAGATCGCCATCCCCACCATCGGCATCGGCGCCTCGCCGGCCTGCGACGGCCAGGTGCTGGTCACCGAGGACGTGCTGGGGCTGTTCTCCGACTTCACTCCGAAATTCGTCAAGCGTTACGCCGATCTCGGCCCCGTGGTCGCCGACGCCGCCGGCCGCTACGCGGCCGAGGTCAAGGCGCGCACTTTCCCCGGCCCCGAACACTGCTTCGGGGTGCCCAAGCCCCCGAAGGAGTCGTGATGTCCACCGATCTCGACATCGTCCGGTCCGTCGCCGAGCTGCGCGCCCGGGTCAGGTACTGGCGCGACCAGGGCCTGGCCGTGGCCTTCGTCCCCACCATGGGCGCCCTGCACGAAGGCCATCTGAGCCTGGTCCGCCAGGGTCGCGAGCTGGCCGACCGGGTGGTCGCCAGCGTCTTCGTCAATCCCCGCCAGTTCGGCGCCAACGAGGATTTCAGCCGCTATCCCCGCCAGGAGGAGACCGATGCCGCCCTGCTGGCCGGGGCCGGCTGCGACCTGCTGTTCGCCCCCACGGTCGACGAGATGTATCCCGCCGGCTTCGCCACCCGGGTGACGGTGGACGGCATCTCCGAGGGCCTGTGCGGGGCCGTGCGGCCCGGCCATTTCGAGGGCGTCGCCACGGTGGTGGCCAAGCTGCTGCTGCAATGCCTGCCCGACATCGCCCTGTTCGGCGAGAAGGACTGGCAGCAGCTTGCGGTGATCCGCCGCCTGGCCCGCGACCTGGACATCCCGGTGGAGATCGTCGGCGGCGCAACCGTCCGCGAGCCCGACGGGCTGGCCATGTCATCGCGCAACGCCTATCTGTCGGCCGCCGAGCGCGCCATCGCCCCGGCGCTGCATCGCGCCCTGACGGCGGTGGCCGATGGGCTGCGGAGGGGCGGCCGTGCCGAGGAGCTGTGCCACCGCGCCGCCGCCGACCTGCTGGCCGCCGGCTTCCTGTCGGTGGATTATGTGGAGGTCCGCGACGCCGACAGCCTGGCCCCCGCCGACCGCCTAGACCGCCCGCTGCGCATCCTCGCCGCCGCCCGGCTGGGCGGGGCGCGGCTGATCGACAACATCGGCGTCGAGCCCTGAAGGCGGGCCACGGGATTCCCGTTGACCCCGCCCCCGCCTCGGCTATGATCGCCCTCCATTCCTGCGGTGCCCCAGTGGCGGAATGGTAGACGCGGCAGACTCAAAATCTGTTGCCGGCAACGGCGTGCTGGTTCGAGTCCGGCCTGGGGCACCAATTCCTTGGCGTTAAGTCTGACAGCGGCATTCTGCGCCCACCCCCGGCGCGTATGTCCGCCCGCTCATGCGCCGGGACTTGCACCCCATTCCTTCAGGGTCTTCCAGGCTCTGGCAACCATCTCCGGGATTCTGGCTTCCACCTCTGGCGACAGGCCGCCGCCGAAGCTCTCCAGGGATCGGCACTGGACGCCAATCAACCGGATGGCCTCGGGCCCGCCGCCGATCAGGGTCGCGGCGGCCAGCACGTCTTGGAAGGTCGTCTGGTGCAGGGACAGGCGGCGGGCGCCCATCAGGCGCGGCACCTCCTCGTCGGCGAGTTCGAACATCGTGCCGGGTTCCAGCCCGTAATCCACCGCATCGAAGATGATCAGCCGCCGCGCCGCCTGCACATGGGGCAGCAGATACATGCCCTGGGTGCCGCCATCGAGCACCTGGACGCCGTCCGGCAGGACGCCGGAGCGGGTGAACGCCTCCAGCGCCCTCAGCCCCAGGCCCTCGTCCCCCCACAGCGGATTGCCGATGCCGAGGACCAGGGTCCCGGCGCCCTCGTCCGTCATCTCTTGAAGAGCCGATAGCCGGACAGCATGGTGCTGACCATGCTCTGGCGCGAAACGATGTCCTCGCGCACCGCCGTGTAGACGTGCACCATCACGAAGCCCACCATGACCCACATGGCGAAGCGGTGCACGGTGTGGAAGTCGATGGTGTTGGGCGAGAAATGCGTCATCCAGCCGAACAGGGCATAGAGCAGGCTCTCGTGTCCCGCGACCTCGGCATACATGGCGTAGCCGGTCAGCAGGATGACCGCCGACGGAAGCACGAAGGCCACCAGCATCACCACATGCGCCAGCGGATTGAGCCCGCTGTAGCGGCGCGGCTTGGAGACGATGAACAGGTTCCAGGCCAGCTGGTACATCATGCCGTCGATCCAGCTCTGCCTCCATACCGGCGGCAGGAACAGCTGGCGGGCGAAGCCGTTGCCGACGAACGCCCACCAGATGCGCATCACCCACAGCGCCGCGAAGACGTGGCCGGCGGCAAGGTGCAGTACCCGCAGCCATCCCATCACATAGACCACGCTGGGATCGCCGGTATAGGACGGCAGCGGCGTCCCGATCAGGTAGCCGGTTCCGGCCAGCAGCAGCACCGCCGCCGCGTTCAGCCAGTGCCAGATGCGGATGGGCGCCTCGTAGATGTAGAGCGAGCGGATGTCCTCGTGGTCGAGGATTTCGCGATAGGCGGCCTCGCTCATGTCACACCGCCTTCACCGCCGAGCGCTCCACTCCGTCGTCGCCGATGACGTGGGTGGCGCAGGCCAGGCAGGGATCGAAGCTGTGGATGGTCCGCAGCACCTCCAGCGGCTGGGCCGGGTCGGTCACCGGGGTGCCGAGCAGGGATGCCTCGAACGGGGCGATGTTGCCGGCGCCGTCGCGTGGGCTGCCATTCCAGGTGGTGGGGACCACGCATTGGTAGTTGGCGATCTTGCCGTCCTCGATGCGCAGCCAGTGGCCCAGCGCGCCGCGCGGCGCCTCGCAGAAGCCGACGCCCTTGGTCGATTTGGGCCAGGTCGCGGGATCCCATTTCTCGGCATTGGCGGTGTCCTGGTCACCGGCCTTGATGTTGGCCACCAGGTCGTCCACCGCCTCGACCAGACGCTGCGCCGCCCACAGCCCTTCCAGCCCGCGCGCGGCGGTACGGCCGAGCGTCGAGAACAGCGCGGTGACCGGCACCTCGAGTTTGCGCAGCGCCGGATCCACCAACTCCTTCACGTCCTTGCGCCCCATGGCATAGGCGATGACGAAGCGGGCCAGGGGGCCCACCTCCATGGCGTTGCCCTTCCAGCGTGGCGCCTTGACGAACGAGTATTTCGCGCCCTCGTCCAGCTCCTTGATGTGGCGCTTGTCGCCTTTGGTCTTGGGGCCAAGGCGGAAATCGTACTCGGTGATCCCCTCCCAGGGGTGCAGGCCCTTGCCCTCGTCGGGATAGCGGTACCAGGAGTGCGGCACGAATTCGCGGATATGGTCGGGATCGCGCAGGTCCACGTCGTGGATCCGCGACAGGTCGCCGTTCAGGATGGCGCCGCGCGGCAGCATCAGGCTGTCGTTGGATTCGTCGCCGGCATAGCGGGGGAAATCGCCGTAACTCATCAGGTTGCGGCTGGCCAAGCCGTCGCCGATCTTGGCCCAGTCCTTGTAGAACGACGCGATGGCCAACAGGTCGGGGATGTAGACCTGTTCCATGAAGGCCAGCGTCCGCTGGGCCACGTCGCGGACCAGGTTCAGGCGTTCCATGCCGATGGCCGCCACCGAACCGGCCGCGTGGGCGTTGATCGCCGAGGGCACCCCGCCCACCAGCCACATTGGATGCGGGTTCTTGCCGCCGAACACCGCCTGGATCTTCACGATCTCCTTCTGGAAATCCAGCGCCTCCAGGTAATGGGCCACGGCCATCAGATTGGCCTCGGGGGGAAGTTTGTAGGCGGGGTGGCCCCAATACCCGTTCTTGAACAGGCCCAGCTGACCGGAATTGACGAACTTGCGCAACTTGTCGCGCACGTCGCGGAAATAGCCTTCCGACGCCATGGGCCAGGGCGAGATGCTCTGGGCCAGCTCGCTGGTGGCCTTGGGGTCGGCGGTCAGCGCGCTCATCACGTCCACCCAGTCCAAGGCGTGCAGGTGGTAGAAATGGACCAGATGGTCGTGGGCGAACAGCGTCAGGTGCAGGATGTTGCGGATCAGGTTTGCGTTGCGGGGGATGGCGATCCCCAGCGCGTCCTCGACCGAGCGCACGCTGGCAAGGGCGTGGACACCGGTGCACACGCCGCAGATGCGTTGGACGAAGGCCCAGGCGTCACGGGGATCGCGGTCCTTGAGGATGTTCTCGAGCCCGCGCCACATGGTGCCCGACGACACCGCGTTGGTGACGGTGTTGCTGGAATCCAGGTTCACTTCGACCCGCAGATGACCCTCGATGCGGGTGATGGGGTCGATGACCACGCGGCGGCCGCCGCTGTCGAGCTTGAAGCCGTTGGGGGTCTCAGCCGTGGCCATCGTCGGTCTCCGGGGTCTTCTTGGTGGTCATGCGCTTGACCGCGGACACGCCGGCATGGGCGGCCATGGCGGCCCCCAGCCCCGCGGCGGCGGCCAGGCCGATGTCGTCGGCGGTGGACTCGACGCCGAACTGCTTCATGTCGACGACGCGTTCGTAGAAGGGGCCGCGGTCCCAGAACCCGTCCTCGGAGCAGCCGATGCAGCCGTGGCCCGAGCGGATGGGATTGGACACCCCGGCGTTCCAGCCGATCGTGGTGCACGAGTTGTAGGTGGTCGGCCCCCGGCACCCCAGCTTGTACAGGCACCAGCCCTGGCGGGCGCCGTCGTCGTCCCAGCTTTCCACGAACTGGCCGGCGTCGAAATGGGCGCGGCGGTAGCACTTGTCGTGGACCCGCTGGCCGTAGAACATCTTGGGCCGCAATTGGCGGTCGAGGTCGGGCAGGCGGTCGAAGGTGATGATGTAGGTCAGCACGGCGGCCATCACCTCGGCGATGGGCGGGCAGCCGGGGACGTTGACCACGGGGACGTCGCGGACCAGCTTCGACACCGGTGTGGCCTTGGTGGGGTTGGGCTTGGCCGCCTGCACGCAGCCGAAGGCCGCGCAGGTGCCCCAGGCGATCACCGCCTTGGCGTGGCGGCAGACCTCGATCATCTGGTCGGCGAAGGGGCGACCGCCGACGATGCAGGCCATCCCCTCGTCGTTGAGGGGCGCGTTGCCCTCCACCGCGACCACGTAGTTGCCTTTGTAGTTGGTGACGATCTCGTCGAGGATGGCTTCCGCCTGGTGGCCCGCGGCGGCCATCAGGGTGTCGTCGTAGTCCAGCGAGATCATGGACAGGACCACGTCCTTGGCCAGCGGATGCGCCGAGCGGATGAAGCTTTCCGAGCAACAGGTGCATTCCAGTCCGTGCAGCCACAGCACCGGCAGCCGTGGCTTGGTTTCCAGAGCATTGGCCACGGCCACCTCGCCGCCGGGGCCCAGCCCCAGTGAGACGGCGGTCAGCGCGCAAAACTTGAGGAAGTCGCGCCGGGGGATGCCAAGGTCGCTGATGACCTCGTAGAACGTCGGTTTCGTCATGATGGTCCCCTAGGTGGCGCGGACGGCGGCGAGGAAGCGTTCCACCTCGGCCTTCATGCCGCTGGCCTCGGCGGCGAGGGTGTCGGTGACGGTGACGAGATGGGATGCCATCTCGCCGTTGTGCTCGGCGGCGGAGGAAACCTCGGCGATGGCGCCCGAGACCTCCTGGTTGCCGCGCGCGGCGTCGTTGACATTGCGGACGATGGAGTCGGTGGCGGCGTTCTGCTCCTGCACCGCCGAGGCGATGGTGGCCACAACCTCGTCGGCCTCCATGATGGTGGTGCCGACCGATTTCAGCGCGGAGACCGCGTCGCGGGTGGTGGTCTGGATGGAACTGACCTGTTCGCCGATCTCGTCGGTGGCGCGCGCGGTCTGGCTGGCCAGGGCCTTGACCTCGTTGGCCACCACGGCGAACCCCCGGCCCGCGTCGCCGGCGCGCTGTGCCTCGATGGAGGCGTTCAGCGCCAGCAGGTTGGTCTGGGCGGCGATCTCGCCGATCAGGGTGACGATTTCGCCGATTTTTTCGGCGGCGCTGTCCAGCGCCCCCATGGTTGCGGACAGGCCCTCGATGCCGACCACGGCATTGCGTGTGATCGCTGCCGAGCGTGTCACGCTGTGGCTGATGTCGCGCCCCGACGCGCCCAACTGCTGCGTCGCCGTGGCTACCGCCTGGACGTTCTCCGACGCCTCTTGCGCCGAGGACGCCACCGAATGGGCCTGCCGTCCGGTTTCCTCGGCCACCGCCAGCAACGCGTTGGCGTTCTCGCGCACCTGGTCCACCGCGTGGTTGACCGCCTGCAGCAGGCGGGTGGCGCTGTGGCCGAAATCGGCGGTCAGCTGCTCGCGGCGCTGGGCCCGTTCGAGCAGGGCCTGGTCGGCGGCCCGCTTCTGAGCCTCCAACTGGTCGGCGCGGATCATGCTTTCCTTGAACACCTCGACGGCGCGGGCCATGTCGCCGATTTCGTCGGACTTGTCCACCAGCGGCACCGCCACGCTCTTGTCGCCGCGCGACAGGAACCCCATCACCCCGCCCAGGCTGTCCAGCGGCCGCACGATGCGGTAGCGGGTGAACCAGAAGAAGAACAGGGCCAGCGCAAGCAGCAGCACGCCGTTCAGCAGCATCACCGCCGCCACCGTGGCGCCCACCGTCCAGGTGGCATCCTCCACCTTGTCCGAGGCGGTCTTGTGCTCCGCCTTGAGCAGATCGCCCAGCCGGTGAAGGGCCGCCAGTGCCGGAGCCTCGTCGATATTGCCGATCTGGTGGATCTCGTGGGTGGATTTGCCCTGGGCCACCGCGTCCAGGATAAGGGGCATGGCCGCCGCGTAGGCGTCGACCAGGGCGTAGACGGTCTTGAGCGCGTCCTGCTCCTCGGCCGAGGCGCCGGCGGTGACATATGCCGGCGCCACCTCCTTCAACTTGGCCAGGTCGGTGGTGACGGCCTGGCGCAGCAGCGGGTCGCCGGTGAGCAGGTAGTCGTGGAAATGCTGCATCAGTCCGCCGAAGCCGAGATGTTGACGCAACTCGGACAGCAGGACCAGGCGGCGGGCCAAGCCGGCGTCGAAGGCGCGCCAGACGGTGCTGATTTCGGACAGTGCCGCGAAGGTGGATACCGTTCCGACCACGCCGGCCGTGAGCAATGCCGCCATCAGCACCGAAATCAGGATGCTGACAAGCTTGAGGCGGACGTTGGCGGCGAAGCGCCCCATTCCCGCGACCGCACGACCGAACGCGTTGAGGTCGTGATCACGCATCGCGAATCCAAGGTTCGCCATGGCACTCCACCCAACATTTTTGTTACCCCACGCTCATTAAGCCGCCGCGAGGCAGATTTGTAAATATGAGGTTTAGCTTTTTTAATTATTTGCGATCTGTAATCCCTCTATCTCAGGTTTCCTACATTTGGCGGATAGCTTTTCGAAGTTCTGCCGGATCGGCGATTTCCTTTCGATCTGAGTGACCGAAAACGCCCACGGATCGTTCTGGGCTGGGGAAGATACTGAAATCCCGTTGACCCTCGTCGAGCAGCAGAGTCACAATTCCCGCCGGAACCCGGGCTTTCCGGCGACTGAAGAACTGTTGCCGACGACGGCATGCTGATTTCCAGGCCCGGCCCTGGGTCACCAATCTTTTCAAGCCATTCGATGCCATGACCGATCTCGCCGCCGCTCGCGCCCTGGTCGGGGCCGGCCGTTTCGATGCCGCCCTGAAGCTGCTCGCCGCCCTGCCCGAAGGGCCGGGGCGGGCGGTGGTGCTGGCGGCGGCCCATGTGGGGCGCAAGGAGGGGGCGCAGGCGCTGGCCGCCCTGGAGGGTGCCGACCCTGCCGACCCCGAGGCGCTGTTCCACGCCGGCCGGGCCCATCTGCTGGCGTCGAACGCCTTCGCCGCCGTGGCCGCCTTCGAGCGCCTGCGCGCCGGGCATCCCGGCTTCCCGGGCCTGGCCGAGGCGCTGGCCGGCGCCTATCGCCGCGACGCCCGCTACGCCGACTGCGTGGCGCTGGCCGGGGGGGCGCCGCCGTCGCGCCAACTTGCCTACGAGGCGGCGGTCAGCCTGTGGCGGTTGGGCGAGGCCGAGGCGGCCCTGGCCGCCTTCGACGCACTCCTGTCCGCCCATCCCGACCACGCCGCCTCGTGGGTGGGCTCGGCGGCGCCGGCCCTCGACCTCGCCGGTCTCGACGAGGCGGCGCGCCGCGTCGGGCGGGCGCTGGCCTGCGCGGGGGCAAACGGCAAGTATTGGGCGCTGCTGGCGGTGCTGCATGCCCTGGGTGGCCGTGACGCAGAGGCCGCCGACATCCGCCGCCGCCACGTCGATGCCGACCCGCGCCGGCGACCGCTGGCCGACTCGGTGGCGGCGCTGCCCCGGCCGGGGCGGGTATTCGGGGTGTCGCGCGCGCTGCTGCGCCATGCCATGGCCGAGGCACGGATACCGGGCCTGGTGCTGGAATTCGGAGTGCGCCGGGG
The DNA here is from genome assembly GCA_040751765.1 of Pseudomonadota bacterium. GTDB lineage: Bacteria > Pseudomonadota > Alphaproteobacteria > Rhodospirillales > Magnetospirillaceae > CALABS01. Next base: position 14,537 of record JBFMHS010000352.1, read on the forward strand.
CACCTCGCTGGGCCATCTGGCCGAGGTGGCGGGGCAGGAGGTGCACGGCTTCGACTCCTTCGAGGGACTGCCCGAGGACTGGGGCCGCGAGCGCGCCGGGGTGCTGACCACCGGCCGCCAGCTCCCCAACGTCCATCCGCTGGCGCGGCTGCATCCGGGTTGGTTCGCCGACACCCTGCCCGGCTTCCTCGCCGCCCATCCGGGGCCGGCGCGGCTGGTCAACGTCGACAGCGACATCTACGCCTCGGCCCGCACCGTGCTGACCCATCTGGCCCCGCGCGTCGTGCCCGGCACCGTGCTGGTGTTCGACGAGATGATCGGCAACCGCACCTGGCGCGACGACGAGTACCGGGCGTGGATGGAGTTCGTGGCCGCCACCGGCATCGCCTGGGAGGTCGTCGCGCTGTCGCCCTTCACCAAGCAGGTCGCGGTCCGTGTCATGCGTGTGCCGCAGGGCAGCATGGGCGAGGGCGGCCGCGAAGGCGTCGCCGCCGGGTGCTAGAGTCGGGACTGGGAAATGGTGGGGGGCGCTCGGCGGGAGGGCGGATCCATGGAACGTGTCGCCGTCGTCGAATCGATCGTGCAGCTGGTGGCCGACAATGACCGCCAGTGCCTGGAACGGGTGCTGGTGGACACCTTGTGCGAACTGATCCCCGGGGTGGGGGCGCGGCTGGTGCGGGTGGACGGCAGGGCGGTCACCTTGCTGGCCCGGGCGGGCGAGCCCGAGGGTCTCGACATTCCCGACCGTGCCTGCATCGCCCTGGCGGCGGCGGCGGGGTCATGCGCCGGCGAGACCCGTTGCGCCGAGCTGCGGCCACCGCGTGGGGTGCCGGTGGCGATGGCCGTCGCGGTGCCGCTGACCGACGAGGCCGGGTGCACGCTGTTGCTGCTCGGCGGTCGCCGGCTGGGCGAGGCCAACCGCAAGCTGGCGGTGGGCATCGCCACCATCTTCCGCAACTACGTCAACGCGTTGGGGGCCAGCCGCACCGACGGGCTGACGCGGCTGTTCAACCGCAAGACCTTCGACGAGAAGCTGGGTGAGGTCATCACCGAGGCCAACGCCCGCCACGGCGAGGTCGCCAACGACCGCCGCCACGCCACAGGCGAGCAGACCTGGCTGGCCATCGCCGACATCGATCATTTCAAGCGGGTCAACGACACCTTCGGCCATGTCTTCGGCGACGAGGTGTTGTTGGTGTTCTCGCAGCTGATGCGCGCCACCTTCCGCCGTGACGACCTGCTGTTCCGCTATGGCGGCGAGGAATTCGCCATCGTGCTGACCCGCACCGACCTTGCCGGTGCGTGGGCGGTGCTGGACCGCTTCCGCGAGGCGGTGGCGGCCACCCGCATTCCCCAGGTCGGCGCGGTGACCTGCAGCATCGGCTTCACCAGGGTCGGTGCGGGCGAGGTGCCCACCGCCCTGTTCGGCCGCGCCGACCAGGCGCTGTATTTCGCCAAGCAGAACGGCCGCAACCAGGTGCGGCGGCACGAGGATCTGGTCGAGCAGGGCCGCCTGGCGGGTGGCGGCGAGCGGGCGGGGGTGGAGCCGGAACTGTTCTAGGGCATGATCCGACCTGTCGGGATCATGCTCGCCAGTCATTGCCGCGGGGGCCAAGCAGGCGGAGCCTGCGCCCGGCGAGGGCGGACAGGGCTAGGCGCCGCCGGTCAGCTTGGCGTAGAGGGATTCCAGGCGACTGGTCTCCACCGCCGAGACGCGGTTGGCGACGATGGCGTCGTATTCGATGGGGCCGATGCCGGCGCGGTAGGCCTGGTCCTTGCCCATGTGGCGGACGTGCTCGGCCACCCGGGTCATCAGGCGCGCCTTGCGGAACAGCGCGGAGGCGCCCTGGATGCTGAACTGAGATTCGAAACCGGCCAGGTCCTTCACCGCCCCCTCCCTCGCCATGGATGCCCGAAGGAGTCGTATCAGAGCGGTGTGAACCCGGTTTAAACGAGGCGCGGCGAAATGTGTCGACCGGTCCATGGCGGGCCCGGGCACCGAAAAGGCCGGACGCCCCAG
>JBFMHS010000353.1:0-2630 GCA_040751765.1 Pseudomonadota bacterium
TTCCAGGGGCGGCGGCACGACATGTCGGCGATGCTGGGCATCCTTGGCTGCCTGCCGTTGGCCCATCGCTCCATCGATCTGGCGACGCCGGCCAAGGCCTGGATTCCCGTCGGCATCCTGGCGCTGGCCATGGTGCTGGCCGGCAGCGGGGTGGTGCCGGTGGCGACCGCCTTCTTCGCGGCGGCGGTGCTGATGGTGTTGAGCGGGGCGCTGAAGTTGACCGACGCCTACGAGCGCATCGAATGGCCGATCCTGATCCTGATCGCCTGCCTGATCCCGTTGAGCGAGGCACTGCAACGCACCGGAGGCACCGGTTTGGTGGCGGGATGGCTGGCTGGGGCGGTGTCCGGCCTGCCGCCGGTGGGGGCGGTGGCAACCATACTGTTGGCGACGATGGCGGTGACGCCGTTCCTCAACAACGCGGCCACGGTCCTGGTGCTTGCCCCCATCGCCGCCTCGCTGGCCGACCGCATGGCGATCAATCCCGACGCATTCCTGATGGCGGTCGCGATCGGCGCCGCCTGCGATTTCCTCACCCCCATCGGCCACCAGTGCAACACCCTGGTGATGGGGCCGGGTGGCTATCGGTTCTCGGACTACTGGCGGCTGGGGTTGCCCCTGTCGGCGATGGTCGCGCTGGTCTCGCCGGTGCTGATCGTCACCTTGTGGCCCGCCTGATCCCGTCTTCCGGCCAGGTTGCGAGGCTGGCCGGCCGCTCCAATTTGCCCTGCCATGCCAAGGTCCGCTCCTTTCCTGCTGCTGCCCCTCCTGGTGGCCGGGTGCTACGGCCTGGCCGCCAACGACGGCGGCGGCGGCGCCGATTTCTCCCCGCCGCGCGTCGCCGAGGGCTCCGACGTCCTGCTGCCCCCCGGCTATCGCATCGAGGTGGTGGCGACCGGCCTGACCTATCCTACCGGCATCGCCTTTGACGGCGATGGGGTGCCGCATGTGGTGGAGGCCGGCTATTCCTATGGCGAGGATTTCCGGCCGGCCCGGCTTCTCCGCCTGGAAGCCGACGGCACCCGCGTCGTGATCGCCGAGGATCGCGCCAACGTGCCCTGGAACGGCGTCGCCTGGCACGACGGCGTGTTCATGGTCTCGGCCAGCGGCCAGGAGGAGCAGCCGGCCGGTGGCGGCAAGATCCTGCGCATTCGGGACGGTCACGTCATCCCGTTGGTGGACGGCTTGCCCGGGCGTGGCGACCACCACACCAACGGTCCCGCCATGGGGCCCGACGGCTGGCTGTATTTCGCCCAGGGCACTGCCACCAATTCCGGGGTGGTGGGGCTCGACAACTGGGAGATGGGGTGGCTGCGGGAATACCCGGATTATCATGACCAGCCCTGCGCCGACATCGTGCTGCGCGGCGAGAACTTCACCACCCGCGCCCCCGAGGGCATGGCGGGACGGCAAGGCACGGTGGTCACCGGCGCCTTCGTGCCCTATGGCATTCCCACGCGGCCGGGTCAGGTCATCCAGGGGACCTTTCCCTGCGCTGGCGCCGTGATGCGGGTGCGGCCCGAGGGCGGTCGGCCGGAGCTGGTCGCCTGGGGGTTCCGCAATCCCTTCGGCCTCGCCTTCGACGGCCAGGGGCGGCTGTTCGTCAGCGAGAACGCCTACGACAGGCGCGGCAGCCGCCCGGTCTTTGGCACCGCCGACCATCTGTGGCGGGTCGAGCTGGGCGCCTGGTACGGTTGGCCGGACTTCTCGGGCGGCAAACCGCTACGCGACACGCCGCCCCTGCTGGCACGGCATCCGGGGAGGCCGCCCATGCCGGCGGCATTCTTCGCGGTGCATTCCTCGGCCAACGGGTTCGATTTCTCTCGCTCGCCCGTCTTCGGGCACGTGGGCCATGCCTTCGTGGCGCAATTCGGCGACCTCACCCCCAATACCGGCAAGCTGCTGGCGCCCACCGGCTTCCGCGTGGTGGAGGTCGACGTGGAGACCGGCGTCATCCACGACTTCGCCGTCAATGCCGGCAAGGTGGCGGGGCCGGCCTCGTGGGGGCGGACGCGGGGCCTGGAGCGGCCCATCGACGCCAGCTTCGATCCCTCGGGCAGGGCGCTGTACGTCGTCGATTTCGGCATCCTGACGGTGGACGAGAAGGGGATGCACCCCTATCCGGGCACCGGCGTGGTGTGGCGGATCGTCAGGGATGGCTAGGCTGGCGGTGGTCGTCCTGGTGGCCGCCATGGTGGCGGGCTGCGGCTCGGCGCGGCGGGGCGTGCCGGTGCTGGGTCCCATGCGGCTGACGGGACCGGCGGCGGCGGGCGAGGTGGCGTTCATGGCCCACTGCCACCAGTGCCACCCCGCCGGCGAGGCCGGCATCGGTCCGGCCCTCAACAACAAATGGCTTCCCGGTTGGGTGATCCGCGCGCAGGTCCGCCTGGGCCTGGGCGCCATGCCCTGGTTCTCGCGCGAGGAGGTGTCGCCCGAGCGGCTGGACCTGATCGTCGCCTATCTCCAGGCCATGCGGCGGCGCGGCTAGGGCCGTGGCGTCAATCGCAGGATCGCGCCATCGTCCTGGTCGGTGAGGACGTAGACGGCACCGTCGGGGCCTTGCCGCACGTCGCGGACGCGTGCGCCGAGATCGATGCGGTCCTCGCCGGTGACCCGGTCGCCGTCGAGGC
>JBFMHS010000354.1:0-5521 GCA_040751765.1 Pseudomonadota bacterium
GGATTGCAGGTGCGAGACATAGAGCCACAACCCGAGGACGGCCACGGCAGCCAGGCCGATGGCGATCAGCCTACGGGCCGCCCAGGCATTGGACAGCAAGGCGAGCATGGCTTTCCTCCCGATCCGTCACAGCCCGGCCTGGATCATTGCCCGCCAGCGGGCGATGCGATCCACGTAGGTGATGGTCTCGGTACTGTGCCGCCCGGTGATGTCGGGCAGGCAGGCGATGATCTCGGCGTACAGGTTCGGCCCGCCGCAAGCGCGTTGCGCCTTCAACAGATTGCCCATGCCCGCATTGTAGCTGGCCTGAGCGAGTTGCTGCCGGTCCTCCTGGGGCCGCGGAGACGACCAGCCCTTGCGGAGCCGCGCCATGTAGTAGGCGCCGGCCTCGATTGCGATGTCGTGGTGGGGCGAGGCCGCACTGCCGAGGCGAAGCTCTCGTCGGACCTGATCCCACGTCCCCGGCATGAACTGGGCGAGGCCGCGCGCGCCTACGGGGGACACGGCATCGGGGTCGAGACGGGACTCCTGGAACAGTTGGGCCTTCCACGCAGGCCAGTGCGGGTAGTCCGGCCACCATGCGGCCACCGCCTTGCGGATGTCGCGGTCGTAGCGATCCGGGAACGCAACGCCGGCCGAAGCCTGGGAGCAACCCATGAGCATGCCCACGACCACCGCCAGGGCCAGCAGCCGCAGACCGTAATAGATGGCGGCGGCCAGGGGGTTGGTGCGGATCGAGGCGATGGCCGCGCCAAAGCCCTTGGCGTCTTCGCGGTTGATGGCCTTGGTGGCACGGCTGTCGAGCCAGCGCGACAGGTAGACCAGCATCAGGATCGCGGCGGCGGCGTAGAGCAGCTTGAGCCCGGCCGCCGTGAGAACGAAATCGTCGAACATGGTCCCTCCAAAACGAAAAGGCCCGACGCTGGGCCGGGCCGTGGATCTCGGATTGCCTGCGGGTCAGCCGCCACCCTTGCTGGTGACGGCCATCTTGAACCCCATCCACAGGATGGTGAGTGCGCCGCTCACGGCGGCGGCCAGGATCGCCGTGCGCACGCCGGCCGCGACACGCTCCGAGGCGCGGCGGGATCGGCGCAGGTAGGCGAAATCGACCTGGGCCTGAATGATCTTCTCGGGGCTGGACATGTCCACGCCCATGGCGGTGAGCATCTCCCGCACCGTTGCCTGGGCCGCTTCATCGGCGATGCGGCGCATTTCATCCGTGCTCACTGTCATCCCCCTTCCTCGTCGCTGGTCTTGGGCGCCTCGGCGGATACCGAGCAGGTGTAGCCGCCGTCCTCGATCCTGTGTTCGACCCTGGTGGTCACCCATCGCCCGTCCACGCCGGGCCGGAACCCGGAGAGGTAAAGCGAGCATTCGGCGCCCGCCTCGGGGCGACCGGGCATGCTGATTTCCAGGGTGGCCGCGCCGCGCTGGAAGGCGTCGAGCTTGGCCTGGGCTGCGCGGCGGGCCTGCGCCGCGTCGCGGTAAGTGTGCCGGATGGTGTAGACCGGATCATCCTCACCGACCTGTTCGGACACGAGGTCCGCGCCGCCTTGGTCTTGCCACTTCGCCACCACCGAGCGGTACTTCGCCCGTTCGGCCAGGGTGACACGCCAGGTGTCCACGTCCTTGGGGCCGAGGGCGATGCTGGGCATAGCCTTGCCGGTGGCCGTCTTCGCCTCGCCGCGCGGCACGAACAGCAGCTTGCCGTGCGCCGGCTTCACCACCGCGCCGTTGTCCCTGGCGAGGCGCTGCAGCAGGTTGATGTCGCTCTCCTCGCTCTGGTCGAGGTGGGGGATGGCGATGGCCGCCAGGGCGTCGGCCACCACCGGGTCGAAGCCATGCTCGGATGCGATGGATTTCACCAGATCGCCAACGGTGGTGTCGTGCCAGGACCTGCTCTTGGTGGCCTTGATGCGGCCAAACGTCTCCTTGTCGCGGGAGTCGGATGCCTTGGCCCTGATGCGCATCTGCCTGTCCGGGCCGGACATCTCGACCTCATCGACACGGTAGAGCCCCATGTCGAGTGCCCCGGTCTCATCGTAGCCGAGCGATACCGCGAGTTCCGCCCCGGTGGCCGGAACCGCCAGCATGGCGTCGCGGTCGTCGAGCACGATTTCCACCGTGTCGCTCTGCCACCCGGCCTCGTCGGTCACGGTGAGCGACACCAGGCGGTCGGCGATCTTGGCCGTCACGTCGAGACTGTCGGCCGCGATGCGGAAGATGGGCGTCATGGTTCAGTCCCACAGGCGAATGGTGGCTGCCTTGGTTGGCGTCGGAAGGTCGGGCAGCACGATCTCGATGCCGGCGGGAAGCACCGGGCCGCGCAGGGCGAGGCCGGGGTTGGCCTCCAGCACGGCCTCGACCGCGCCCTGCGAGCGGCCGTAATGCTTCCAGCACAGGCGGTCGAGCATGTCCCCATCCCTGGTGCGGTAGCGCGTCATGCTGGCCTCATGGTTGCGGTTCCGGCGAGATCGATGGCGGCGGCAAGGCGTTCGGCCGAGGAGAGGAGACCCGCGCCGAACAGGCCCGCCAGGATGGCGTGCCGCCTTGCCGCCGCGCCGTTGGCCGCCCGGAGCACGCGGAGCACGGCGCGTCCCGGATCGGCCGTCAAACGCTCCTTGAGCGCCTTGGCGGAGAGGTTGGCGTCGGCGAGCAACGGTGCCGCCGACGGACGCTCTAGGGTGAAGGTGAGCGCCTCGGCCATGAGGCCCATTGCCAGCGCGGCCTCCTCGGTCGAGAGGCCGACGGAGGCGAGCGCGGGCGCGAAAGGCGAGAGCCGGGTGGCGGAAACTGCGATCATGGATCCACCTCCACCTTGGCCTCGTCCCCCTGGTCGAAGTCATCCCCGTAATGCTTGAGGCTCAGGCGGAACTCGATCTTGCGGGGAGCGCCGTTGGACATGAACACCGAACCGGTCTCCTCGACCGACACGATCACCCACCGGCCCAGGCCATAGCCGGTGCCGGACACCAGCATCAGCGGCAGGCCAAGACGGGCCTCGGCCCGCATGGCCTCGACCTGCCGCAGCCCGCCGCGAAAGTGCGGATAGATGATGCCGTCAAGGTCGATGCTCTCGATGCCAGGACCCACGTACTGCATGGCCGGACGGCGGCCGATGCGGTTCATCTGTGACCACCTGTATTCGGTGGCGCGGCGCAGCGTCTGGTAGGCCGCCGTCCCGATGGCGAAACGGTAGCCCCCCAGGGCCATCATCACTTCCGGCATGGTGTTCCCCAATGAAAAGGCCCGGCGCTGTGGCCGGGCCGGTTCGTTTCAGTGGTGGTGGCGGGTCAGGTTCCGTCGGCGAGCACGCCCTCGACCGTCTCCCACGGCACCAGCACTGCGCGCCGCTTGCGGTCGAAGCCCTCAAGCAGGTCGGGGGCGGGCCGCGCGCCCGGCACCGACAGCAGGGCCAGCGACCAGTCCTCGGCCCAGGGCGTGCCGGCAAAGGCCCGCTGCATCCGGGGATGGCTGACCGCGAAGGCCACGGTGCCGCGCAGGTTCACCGGATCGACCCGCACGCCCACATCGCCCAGGGTATTGCGGGTGATGGTGTCGCCCCGCGCCACCCGCAGCAGGTCGCCCAGGGTCAGGTTGGTGCGGCTCACCCGCGCCTTCAGCAGGTGGGCGAGACAGGCCATGCCGTCGAGTTCGGGAACCCGGATGCCGCCCTGCGGCACCGGCAGGAAGACCGCCGCCTCCTCGGCCAGGGCCGGAAGCGGCGTCTTGGGATACTGGCGCGCGGCGATCTGGCGGTCGAAGATGCGGCTCACGGTGTCGAGGTAGCCGCGCCAAGCGTTGACCTCGCGCGGGCTCAACACCCGCGCCGCCGCCTGGGCGGCTTCGGTCAGGGTGGGCGGCCGTTCGGCCTGGGCCTTCAGTTCCGCCTCCATGGCGTTGAACTGCTCGATGTAGCGCAGCTTGAAGGCCAGTGCCCGCTGGCCGGTGAAGCCCATCGCCAGCAGGGTGAAGCCGTCGCGGGTCATGTCGAAGGAGCGCAGCGCGCGGCCGGGTACGGTCGGGTGCGGTTCGTGCTGTTTCACGAACCAATTCCCCATGGCGGAAAATTCCGCCGTGTTATTTTTCAATAGGTTATCGACCGCCTCCAGCACATCCTTGTGCTGCTTGGAGAAGTACGCGGCCACGTCGCGGCTGTTGGCGAACACCGCACCGTCGCGCACGAACACCACGGGGGTCTTGGTGTGATGGGTCATGTTGCCGTCCTCACTGGATCGAGGCGAGAAGGTCGAGCAGGGCGGACTCGATCAGGCGGAAATCCCGCTGGTCGTCCTCGCCGCCCATTTCGCAGACCAGGGCGTCGCGCATCCGCGTGACCACCAGCCGCAGCTTGTCGGCCGCCGTGGCGACGCCGCCGCGCTGATCGATCAGTTCGTCCACCATGTTGGCGATGGCGGCATCGACGCCGGGTGCCTCCTCGTCGATCATATCCGCCGCCATGGCCGACGCGATGATGGCGGCCAGGGCTGTGCTGTACGCGGTCGGGGTGATAAGGTTTTCGGTAGCCATGGGCATGGGCCTTTTCCTTGCCTGGGGTTAGGCCCGGTGGGAGGGGTAGGAGCCTCCTGCCGGGCCGCTTGCTTTTGTAGCTCGCTGGTAATACATTGGCGCTACCAAACGCCGTCGTCAACTGATTTGTATTACAAGGTAGCGCAATGGCACGCCACTCACCGACGAGCATGCGGCTCGACCCCGAAATCAAAGAGGCACTTGAGCGCGCCGCCAAGGACGATGACCGCTCGGTCACGTCACTCGTGCAGCGCATCCTCAAAGCATGGCTGATCGAGAAAGGCTACATGAAGCAGGACGGGTAGCGCCCGCGCTCCATGTACGACGACCGAATGACCGTGCTGGGATACCGCGAGCGCGGCGGGTCCATCCGTCGCGCCAGCCGGTCGAGACCACGGGCCAGCGCCCGCAGCCACCCGGCGATCCGTTTCCTCATGCGATCCTCCTAATCATGGTTTGCCGCCCGGCGCTTGGCCTCGGCCTCGCGCATGGCGTCCTGCAGGGCGATCTTCACCTGCCGGGCGATGGCCTTCTCGTCCATGCCGGCGACGGCATGGATGGTGATGGGGGCCTCGATGGTGATGGTGACCGGCGCGGTCTGCGCCGCCTGGGCAGGCTGGGGCCGCAACGGCACCACGTTCCCGGACGGCGGGGCCGCCTGGGAGACGGTGGACAGGGCCTTGGCCGCCGAGCCCGCGTCGGTGTTGTAGGCACGGGCGACATCGCCCACGGCCGCCGCGTTGTCGTTCACCGGCTTGGGCATGGCCGCCCCCATCTTGGGAGTGGGGGCTTCCTTGCCGCCGCCGAAGACCGTGTTCCAAGCGGAACCGAGGGTGTCCTTCACCGCCTGGAGCGGGCCAAGGATCGTGTCCTTGATCCAGGTCCAGGCGCGGGCGGCACTGTCCATGATCCCCTGCCACAGCCCCCCGAAGAAGCCGGTCAGCGGTTCCCAATTCGCCATCACCATGCCGAGCGGAGTCCAGGACAACGC
>JBFMHS010000355.1:0-3071 GCA_040751765.1 Pseudomonadota bacterium
TCGCGGCACCAATCGACGTGGCCGACCAGGTCGTGGGCGCCCAGGCGGATGCTCTTGGCTTCCAGGTTGGCCTGGAGCCAGCCCATGGTCGGCGCCGGCGCCACGCCGGGGACGGTGGCGCGGCCGGCGGCCACGTCGCCGCCCAGGTCCAGCAGCATGGCGCCCAGCAGGCCCTCGTCCTCGGCCGCCTTGACCAGGCGCGAGCGGTCCAGCCACGAGATCACCGCCGTCACCTCGTCGCGGGCGGGCTGCCAACCGTAATCGGGCAGGAACTCGGCGATCATGCTGGCGGTGGCGGAGCGGCCGGGGATGCGGGCCAGGACCCGCAGCACGGCATGGCGCAGGCGCTCCTCGGCCGGCTCCTCGATGAGCGACAGCAGGATGGCCAGCCGGATGTGGGAATTCAGGCGGTCCTCGAAGTTCACGGATGGCCTCCCTTCTTGGCCTGGCGGCCTTCGGCCAGCTCGTGGTCGACGATCATGGCGACGCTGGATTGCAGCCCGGCCAGCGAGGTGGCCATGGCGTCCATCTTGCCGACGATGCCCTGGACGCTGGCCCTCAGGTCGCTGATGGAGCGGACCAGGTCGTCGTGGTCCTTGCGGTTGGGCAGATGCTTCAGCGTGACGTCGATCTCGCGGAACTTGGCCTCGCCCTCGGCCAGCTTGCCCTCCAGGTCGTCATGGGCGTCGCCGTGCCGCTCGATCCACCCGTCCACATGGGCCTTGAGCTCGGCATGGGCCTTGCGGGACGCGAACACCGCCGACAGGCGGTACATCAGCGCCGGCCAGCCGATGAGGCTGACGGCCAGCGCGATCAGGCCGGCCCAGTCCTTCACTGCGCCCCAGTCGATCATTTTGCCCCCTGAAGGCGATCGCCCAGCAGACCGAGCAGGCCACCACCTCCGCCGGCGGGCGTCTGCCCCGCCTTGACGGCCTTGTCCTGGCTGCGTTTGACGACCGAGATGCCCAGCACGCCGAGCGCGATGCCCCAGATCGGCGAGGTGTTGACCAGGGCGGCGATGATGGTGGGAGCCTGGCCGGGATCGGCGACGATGGCCCAGGCGATAGCCGCCATGGTCAGCACCCACGTCAGTGCTACCGCGTAGCCGAAGGTCGGGCGCCAGCGCCGCACGTACCAGTCCTCGGACTGGGCCTCGGTCCGCATGGTGGTGTTGATCTGCGCCAGGGCCTCGCGGGCCTCGGTGCTGTCGATCTCCGCCATGCGTTCCACATGGCGGTTGGCCTCGGCGATCTGGTCGGGAGTGATCTGCCCCGAGGAGACCGCGCCGTCCACCTCTCCCAGGGCGGCGGCAGCCGTCTGGGCGATGGGGTTGTCGACGTCGGACAGGGCACCCTTGACGGCCTTCACCAGCAGGGGCAGGCCGACGGACGCGAGCAGGGCGGGGATCATCAGCGCACTCCAATGCCGAAGAGGAGCCCGCCGCCGCCGGCCAGGAGCATCACCACCCCCAGCAGCGCGCAGGCCAGGATGGCCAGGACCGTCAGGGTGACGGCCCCGTCGACCTCGATCTTGCGGGTGAACAGGCCCATGGCGATCAGGCTGCCCGCCGCCAGCAGGCAGGCGGCGCCGAAGCCCAGGAAGGCCGGAGGCCAGGTCGGCGCCAGCACCGCCGCGACGACGCCCAGGCCCAGATAGACCAGGGCGGCGGCACCGGGAACGCGATGCGCCCACTCGGCGCGGCGCCGGTGGGCCAGGGCGGTGGCGATGACGGTGATCAGGGCGATGGCCAGCGCCACCACCAGGTACAGCAGGAAGGTCACGGGGCGCCTCCGATCTTGGCCTCGATCCGGATCAGGAACGCGGTGATCCGGTTCTCCACGTCCTTGAGCAGGCCGACCGAGGCGTAGGACTTCGCGATCTCCAGCTTGGCGGCGGCCAGGGCCTCGCGGCTCTGGGCATGCTTGCTGGCGACGTCGTCCTCCAGGGCGTCCAGGCGACGGCGGATTTCCCGCCGGAACAGGATGTCGAGGGCGAAGTTGCCCAGCGTCAGGACCACCAGCAGCGCCAGGATGATGAACAGGACGACCATCAGGCACCCCCCTCGACCTGGGCCGCGACGCGGTGGTCGAGCCAGCCATAGAGGAAGTCCTCGTTGGCCACGCGGCCCTCGGCCAGTTCCAGGTAACGGTGGCCCTGGGAGCAGTTGAGCGCCACCAGCAACACCTGTTCGCCCCTGGGGCCGCGCTTGGCCAGGAACGCCTGCAGGGCCTCGATGGTGCGGGGTCCGATGACGCCGTCAGGCTTGAGGTCGGGATAGTCGCGGCCCTGGCGGTTCATCGCGGTCAGCCAGCGCTGCAGCCACGCGGCGGCCACGGACGGGCCCATGTTGACGCCGGTGTCCACCAGTTCCTCGGCGATGCGCGGCGACACGGTGTGGACGCGCCCAAAGCCCGGGTCGATGACGTACTTCTGCAGGTAGATCTCGACGGCGACTTCGCGGGGCATCTCGGCCATGGGGCCGGTGTAGCCATGGGTACGCGCCACCGCCTCGGTGATCCCCCAGATGGTCTCGCCGCCCTTGTCCGAGGGATGGTTGGAATACCCGCCCTCGCGGCCGATCAGGCCGTCGATGATGCGGATGTACGGATCGTCGAGCATGCGGGGGCCTCGCGTCTATTCGCTGAAGTCACCCGCCAAAGTAGATGTATGGAGCCCGCCCTGCCCTTGGCGGAACCGCTTCCGTTCCTGGCCTAGCCCAAGAGGCTGAGTTGCCTGCTGTCCGCTGGTTTGCGGTAACCAGGCTTGCCGCCGCCCGTGCCGGCATTGCGCACCTCCCGAACCCAGCGTTCGGTGCAGCCGAGGGCAATCGCGGCCTCGCGCGTAGTCCCTGGATGGGCCAGGATCTTGGCCTTCAGGTCGTCCAAACCGGCGGCGCGAGGGATGTCATGGTGCCCGCACCCAATCGCTTCCGCAACGATCTTCGCCGCCGGCATGCCGACCATCTCCACCAATGCGGCCCCGGGCTTGTCCGAGATGTAGCGCTTCGTGCCGCCCCAGCGGTCGGCCAGCACCAGGGCGGCGGCGCCGTGCCCACGGCGTGCGAGCTCGCC
>JBFMHS010000356.1:0-11921 GCA_040751765.1 Pseudomonadota bacterium
GTGGTGTGCTCCTCGGCGCGCTCCTCGACCAGTTGGAAACCTGGGCCCAGGATGGCCGACAGGCTGGCGGCGTCGTGGCGTGCCACCGGCAGGCCCGAGCATTTCTCGGGGCCATCGGGGGCGAAGGTGCCCAGGATCACCGCGCCGCGGGGCGCCAGCGCCGTCTCCAGCACCCGCGCATAGGCGCGCTGGTCGGCGGGATCGGTGAGGAAGTGGAACACCGCGCGGTCGTGCCAGACATCGAACGACCCGGGCGCCGGCGCCCATTCCAGCACGTCCGACGCGATCCAGGCGACGGCGTCGCCGAGCGGCCCCAGGCGCTCTGCGGCATGGGCCAGCGCCGCCTCGGACACGTCGAGGACCGCCACCCGGCCGAAGCCGAGCCCCAGCAGTCGGTCCACCAGCAGCGAGGCGCCGCCGCCCACGTCGACGATGGGCGCATCGGCACGGGGGGCCAGCGCCTGCACCAGCGCGACGGAGGTGGCGGGGTCGGGCTGGAACCAGCTGACCCGCTGGGGGTCTTTCTCGGTCCAGACCTTCTGCCAGTGGGAGCGGCGGTCGGGGGAAACGGACATGCGGTGACGATACCAGAATCCCTCGAAGCGTTGTGGTGGAATTCCGCGGCCTATCGTCGTATAGAGAACGCTTTGCATCTCGCGCCTGCGAGAACAGCCGGAAGCAGAGGACCCATGCCTGAGAGTTGGACGCCGGACAGCTGGCGGTCGAAGCCCGTTCACCAGGTTCCCACCTACCCGGACGCCGCCCGCTTGGCGGAGGCCGAGGAAGCCTTGCGCAACTATCCGCCGCTGGTATTCGCCGGCGAGGCCCGCCGCCTGAAGGCGTCGCTGGCCAAGGTGGCGGCCGGCGAGGCGTTCGTGCTCCAGGGCGGCGACTGCGCCGAGAGCTTCGCCGAGTTCCGCGCCAACAACATCCGCGACACCTTCCGCGTCATGCTGCAGATGGCGGTGGTGCTGACCTACGGCGCCGCCATGCCGGTGGTGAAGGTGGGCCGCATGGCCGGCCAGTTCGCCAAGCCGCGCTCGGCCGATACCGAGACCATCGACGGCGTGACCCTGCCCAGCTATCGCGGCGACATCATCAACGGCATCGAGTTCACCGAGGCCGCGCGCTTCCCCGATCCCGAGCGCATGCTCAAGGCCTACAACCAGTCGGCCGCCACGCTCAACCTGCTGCGCGCCTTCGCCCAGGGCGGCTACGCCGACCTGCATAAGGTCCACCAGTGGACGCTGGGCTGCGTGTCGGGCTCGTTGCAGGGCAAGCTGTACGAGGACCTGGCCAACCGCCTGTCCGAGACCCTGGCCTTCATGGAGGCCTGCGGTATGACCTCGGATACCACGCCGCAGATCCGCGAGACCGAGTTCTTCACCTCGCACGAGGCGCTGCTGTTGCCTTACGAACAGGCGCTTACCCGCATCGATTCCACCTCCGGCGACTGGTACGACTGCTCGGCCCACATGCTGTGGATCGGCGAGCGCACCCGTCAGCCCGAGGCGGCCCATGTCGAATTCCTGCGCGGGGTCAAGAACCCCATCGGCTTCAAGGTCGGCCCCGGTACCAGCCCCGACGACCTGATGCGGCTGGTCGACGCGCTTGACCCCGACAACGAGCCCGGCCGCCTGACCATCATCACCCGCATGGGCGCCGAGAAGATCGAGGAGAAGCTGCCGGCGCTGGTGCGGCGCATCCAGTCCGAGGGCCGCGCGGTGGTGTGGTCGTGCGATCCCATGCACGCCAATACCGTCAAGGCGTCCACGGGCTACAAGACCCGCGAGTTCGATCGCATCCTGGCGGAGGTGCGCGCCTTCTTCGCCGTTCACAAGGCCGAGGGCAGCCATGCCGGCGGCGTGCATTTCGAGATGACCGGCCAGGACGTCACCGAGTGCGTCGGCGGCACCAAGGCGGTCACCGAGGCCCGCCTGGGCGACCGCTACCACACCCACTGCGACCCGCGCCTGAACGCCACCCAGGCGCTGGAGCTGGCGTTCCTGATCGCCGACCAGCTCAAGGCCGAGCGCGCCGAGGCGCGCGCCAGGAAGCTGGCGGCGCGCTGACGGGTGTCGCGCTGATCCCCCGCCCGGTGACGGGCGGGGGATTTTTCATCGGCGCCGGGTGGCGATGGCCGCCAGGATTCCCATCAGCTTGGGGATGTCCACCGGCTTCGAGACGTAGTCGTCCATGCCGGCGGCCAGGCAGCGTTCGCGGTCGCCGGCCATGGCGTTGGCGGTCATCGCCACGATGGGCGTGAGGCCCTTTTCCCCTGGCAAGGCGCGGATGCGGGCGGTGGCTTGCAGGCCGTCGAGGTCCGGCATCTGCATGTCCATCAGCACCAGGTCGTAATCGGCCCGGGCCACCGCCGCCACCGCGTCGGCGCCATTGGCGGCCACGTCGATGAGGTGCCCGTGGCGGCTGAGCAGCTTGACCGCCACCATCTGGTTCACCGGATTGTCCTCGGCCAGCAGGATGCGCAGCGGCGCCACCTCGGGCAGGGCATCGGGGGACGCGGCAGGCGGCTGGGTGGTCGCGGGCAGCGGCAGCTGGAAGGCGAAGGTCGAGCCCTTGCCGGGCTCGCTGGCGACGGTGATGGCACCGCCCATGGCCTCGACCAGCCGGCGCGAGATCGCCAGCCCCAGGCCGGTGCCGCCGAAGCGGCGGGCGATCGAGCCGTCCACCTGGCTGAAGGCTCCGAACAGTTTGTCCAGGGCATCCGGCGGGATGCCGATGCCGGTGTCGGTCACGGCGAAGCCCACCCGGCCGTCGCCGGCCGGCGCCACGGTCACGGTGACGCCGCCGGCCTGGGTGAACTTCACCGCGTTGCCGACCAGATTGAGCAGCACTTGGCGCAGTCGGCCGGCGTCGCCCGTCACCCAGCGGGGCACGTCGGCGTCGACGCGGACCGCGAAGGCCAGGCCCTTCTCGGTTGCGCGCGGGCGCATCAGCGTGCCGACGTCCGCGGCCACCCGGCGGGGGTCGAAGGGGGCGCTTTCGGTCGCCAGCCGGCCGGCCTCCAGCTTCGAGAAGTCCAGGATGTCGTCCAGCACCCGCAGCAGCGCCTCCGAGGACTGGCGGATGACCTGGACGTGCTCGCGCTGTTCGTCGTCCAGCGGTCCGTCCAGCACCACCATGGTCATGCCCAGGATGCCGTTCATCGGGGTGCGGATCTCGTGACTCATGGTGGCGAGGAATTCGCTCTTGGCCCGTGCGCCGGCCTCGGCGGCCTCCTTGGCGGCCGCCAGTTCCAGGTTGGCGCTCCGCTCGCGCTCCAAGGTGGCGAAGGCTTCGCGGCGCGAGCGGCCGGCCTGGACGCGGGTGACCAGCCCCACCGCGTAGGCGACCACGATCTCCAGCGCCAGCACCGCCACCTGCTTGGGGTCGGGCGCCACCGGGCCCAACATGCTCCACCCCGCGAGGCTGACGGCGGGGGCATAGGCGCACAGCACCGCCAGCGCCTTGATCCGGCCCGGGACCGCCACCCACATGGCGATGGGGATCAGCGGCAGGATGGCGGTGGTGCCGGCGTCCAGGGTCGGATGCGCGAACACCAGGGCGTTGACGGAGAAGAAGGCGTAGAGCTCGGCATGCGTGACCGTGGCGATGCGGGCGGCGTCGGAGGCACGGGCCAGGGCCACCAGCCCCGCCGCGCACAGCACGGCCACCACCGCGCGGCAGGCCAGGAAGAAGGCCAGGCGGTCGCCCTCCAGCGTCTGGAAGTCCAGGGGGATGAACGCCAGGCTGGTCAGGGAGGTGGCGAGGATGCTCAGGCGCGCCAGCGCCAGGCTCGCGCCGGTTCCCTTCTCGGAGAACCGGAGCTCCATGCCGTGGTCGCGGAACTCGCCGGCCCAGGTCAAGGAAGCGCATGCAATCGGGACCATTCCCCCTTTCTGCCCGATTCATTGACGGCTTTCCAGCCGCGTCTTAGGCTTTCGCGCCTGCACGGGAGAATTTCATGAATCCGTCGGATGCCGATCTTTCCCGCCTGACCGATCACTATTTTCTTCGCACCCGGCGCCTGGTCGAGCGCTACGGCGACGTCACCGCCACCTACGCGGTGTTCCTGCGCCGCCCGGTCCTGGCCGCCCATCGGCTGGCGCTGGACTGGCTGCGGGGCGTGATGGCCGAGCGGGGCGCGGCGGTGGAGATCACGGTGCGTTTCGAGGAAGGAGCCTGGGTCGGCGCCGGCGAGCCCATGGCGCTGATCACCGGCTCGCTGCTGCATCTGGTCGATTGCGAGACGGTGCTGCTGCAGAAGCTGGGTGCGGCCTGCGTGGCGGCCCAGAACGCCTATCAGATGTGCGTCGACCTTCCCGGCACCGCCTTCCTGGCCATGGATGCCCGCCACTGCACCGGCCCCGAGATGGCCGAGCTGATGGCCTATGCCGCCGCGGTCGGGTCCGAGGCGGCGCGCAGGGCGGTGGGGGCTCGGGGCTTCGTCGGCTCGTCCACCGACCTTGCGGCGCCGTGGTTCGGCACCGATGGCGGCCGGGGCACCATGCCGCATGCGCTCATCGGCTACGCCGGCTCGACGTTGCGGGCGGCCGAGATGTTCCACGAGACCTGGCCCGAGGACGACCTGATCATCCTGCCCGACTTTTTCGGCCGCGAGGTCTCCGACAGCTTGGAGGTCTGCCGCCGCTTCCCCGATCTGGCGGCGGCGGGCTGCGTCGCCATCCGGCTCGACACCCATGGCGGCCGCTATCTGGAGGGGCTGGAGCCGCAGTCCAGCTACGCGGTGCTGGAACGCCACGTCCCCAAGGCCATCCGCGGCTACCGCACCGAGGCCGAGCTCAAGCACCTGATCGGCCCCGGCGTCTCGGCCGCCGCCGTCTGGCACATGCGCGAGCAATTGGACCGCGCCGGATTCGAGCGGGTGCGCCTCATCGGTTCCAGCGGCTTCGGGCCGGCCAAGTGCAAGGTGATGGCCTATGCGCGGGCGCCGCTGGACATGGTCGGCACCGGCTCGTTCCTGCCCGAGGTGTGGACCGAGACCTATGCCACCGCCGACGTCATCGCCTATGACGGCCAGCGGCGGGTCAAGGTCGGGCGTGAATTCCTGTGGGCGGCGCTGGAGTCCTGACGGATAGGGGATTTATACGTTCGCGCTGTTGCCCAATTGGTGCTTCCCGATACATCTTTCGGGCATGAAGGACGATGCCGCCGCCACGGAAGACTACGACGACGCCTGCCTGCGCGGGTTGGTCGCCGACGTGCGCCGCGACATCGACGCCGACCAGTGGACCTCGGCCTACGTCAAACTGCTGCGCCTCAGCTACTGCGACCGCCGCGCCAGCTGTTCCCGCGACACCGAGTGCGCCCGCGTGCGCGAGGTCTTCGGCCGCAACATCGAGCGCATGCTTCCCGACGCCAAGGCGGGGTAAGCGTCATCCCAGCGCTTGGCGCAAATCCCCGATCAGGTCGTCGGCGTCCTCCAGCCCCACCGACAGGCGGATGACCTCGGGGCCGGCGCCGGCGGCGATCTGCTGTTCCTCGGTCAGCTGGCGGTGGGTGGTGCTGGCCGGGTGCAGGATCAGCGAGCGGGTGTCGCCGATATTGGCCAGGTGGCTGAACAGGCGCACCGATTCCACCAGCCGGCAGCCGGCGTCGAAACCGCCCTTGAGGCCGAAGGTGAATACCGCGCCGGCGCCCTGGGGCATGTATTTGCGCTGAAGATCGTGGAAGGGGCTGTCCTCCAGGCCGGCATAGGACACCCAGGCCACCGCCGGATGCTCCCTCAGGAAGGCGGCGACCCTGGCGGCGTTGGCGCAATGGCGCTCCATGCGCACGTGCAGGGTTTCGATGCCGGTGATGGTCAGGAAGGCGTTCATGGGCGCCATGGCCGGGCCGAAATCCCTGAGTGCGACCGCGCGGGCCTTGGTGGTGAAGGCGAAGTCGCCGAAGGTCTCGTAGAAGGTCAGTCCGTGATAGGCCGGCTCGGGTTGGGTCAGGCTGGGGAACTTGGCGTTCTGGTTCCACTCGAACCGCCCCGACTCGACCACCACGCCGCCCACCGAATTGCCGTGGCCGCCCAGGAACTTGGTGGTGGAGTGGACCACGATGTCGGCGCCCCATTCCAGCGGCCGGCACAGCCACGGCGTCGCCAGGGTGTTGTCGACGATCAGCGGGATGCCGGCGTCGTGGGCGACCTTGGCCACCGCCTCGATGTCGACCACGATGCCGCCGGGATTGGCCAGGCTCTCGATGAAGATGGCCTTGGTGCGCTCGCCGATGGCGGCGGCGAAATTGGCCGGGTCGCGCGGATCGACGAAGGTGCAGTCCCAGCCCAGCTTCTTGAAGCTGAGGCCGAACTGGGTCAGCGAGCCGCCGTAGAGGTTGCGGCTGGCGACGAAGTGGTCGCCGGGCTCCATCAGGGTAAAGAAGGTTAGGAACTGCGCCGCGTGGCCTGACGCCGCCGCCACCGCCGCGCGGCCGCCCTCCAACGCCGCCACCCGTTCCTCCAGCACGCTGACGGTGGGATTGGTCAGGCGCGAGTAGATGTAGCCGAAGCTGTGCAGGTTGAAGAGGCTGGCGGCGTGGTCGACGTCTTCGAAGACGTAGCTGGTGGTCTGGAAGATGGGCGTCACCCGGGCACCGGTGGTGGGCTCGGGGGCGGCGCCGGCATGGATGGCCTTGGTGGCGAAGCCATAGCGGGGCGGCGGGGCGCCATCGTGCTCGGCCCGCTGCTTCTTGGGGCGCGGCGCCTCCAGCGGGCGGTTCGAGATGATGCCGGAATTCACGCCGTACCAGCCCAGCTCGCCGCCCAGGCGACCGAACTCGATCTTGGGGCAGCGGTTCATCACCACCTTGAGGCCGGCGGCCTCGGCGCGGGCGGCGGCCTCGTCGTTGCGCACGCCCAACTGCATCCACACCACCTTGGCGCCGATGGCGATGGCCTCGTCGGTGATGGGGCCGGCGGCGGCCGAGTTGCGGAACACGTCCACCATGTCCACAGGCTCGGGGATGGAGGCAAGGTCGGCGTACACCGTTTCACCCAGCAGATGCTGGCCGGCCAGGCTGGGATTGACCGGGATGCAGCGGTAGCCCTTTTCGCGCAGGTACTTCATCACGAAATAGCTGGGGCGGTTCCAGTTGGACGAGGCGCCCACCACCGCGATGGTGCGCACGCTCCGCAGAATCTGGCGCAGGAAATCGTCGGAATAGGGCATGGGGGCCAGGTCGGACATGGGGAACCTCGTCGGCGGGTGGGGGCGTTGACGATGGTGGGCGGCGGCGGCCGGCGGGTCAAGCCGGTCTGATGGGTTCACCATCGAGTGAGTGAATTAAAGAAACGGAAATTACCAATTTCACTAATCACTCCCGCGCCCCTACCATCCCCCTCGTCACACCGGCCATCAACGCAGTGGAGCAAGCCAATGTCCCTCATCAATTCCGAGATCAAGCCCTTCAAGGCCAAGGCGTTCAAGAACGGTCAGTTCATCGACGTCAGCGACGCCGACCTCAAGGGCAAGTGGTCCGTGGTGTTCTTCTATCCGGCCGACTTCACCTTCGTCTGCCCGACCGAGCTCGAGGATCTGGCCGACAACTACCAGGAGTTCAAGAAGCTCGGCGTCGAGATCTTCAGCGTCTCCACCGACACCCACTTCTCGCACAAGGCCTGGCACGACCATTCGCCGGCGATCCAGAAGATCCAGTACACCATGGTCGGCGACCCGACCGGGGTGATCAGCCGGAACTTCGAGGTGATGATCGAGGAGGAGGGGCTTGCCGACCGCGGCACCTTCGTGGTCGATCCCGACGGCCGCATCCAGATCGTCGAGATCAATGCCGGCGGCATCGGCCGCGACGCCAAGGAACTCCTGCGCAAGGTCAAGGCGGCCCAGTACGTGGCCTCCCACCCCGGCGAGGTGTGCCCCGCCAAGTGGAAGGAAGGCGAGAAGACCCTCGCGCCGTCGCTGGACCTGGTCGGCAAGATCTGAGCGCCGCCCGCCTTTCCCCGTCATTCCCGCACAGGCGGGAATCCATGCCGGAATTACAAATGACTGCCCGACCATGGACCCCCGCTTGCGCGGGGGTGACGTGGGAGGGGGAGAGAGAGGAAGAACGAGAATGTTGGACGACAGCCTGAAGCAGCAATTGCGGGCCTATCTGGGCCATGTCACCCAGCCGGTGGAACTGGTCGCCAGCCTGGGCGAGGACGCCAGGTCGCACGAACTGTCGGGGCTCCTGCACGACATCGCCGCGCTGTCCGATATGGTTACCGTGGTCCGCCACCAGGACGCGCGCGTGCCGTCCTTCGCCATCCGCCGCGCCGGCACCGATGTGGAGGTGCGTTTCGCCGGCCTGCCCATGGGCCACGAGTTCACCTCGCTGGTGCTGGCGTTGTTGCAGGTGGGCGGCCACCCGCCCAAGGTGGCTCCCGAGGTGATCGAGCAGATCAAGGCGCTGGACGGCGACTTCCTGTTCGAGACCTATTTCTCGCTGTCGTGCCAGAACTGCCCCGACGTGGTGCAGGCGCTGAACCTGATGAGTGTGGTCAATCCGCGCATCCGCCACGTCGCCATCGACGGCGCGCTGTTCCAGGACGAAGTCGAGCGGCGCCAGGTGATGGCGGTGCCGGCGGTGTTCCTGAACGGCGAGCCCTTCGCCCAGGGCCGCATGAGCCTGGAGCAGATCCTCGCCAGGCTGGACACCGGCGCCGGGGAGCGCGAGGCCGAGAAGATCAAGGGCAAGGACGCCTTCGACGTGCTGGTGGTGGGCGGCGGCCCGGCCGGCGCGGCGGCGGCGATCTACGCGGCGCGCAAGGGCATCCGCACCGGCGTGGCGGCCGAGCGCTTCGGCGGCCAGGTGCTCGACACCATGGCCATCGAGAACTTCATCTCGGTGCCCTACACCGAGGGGCCCAAGCTGGGCGCGGCGCTGGAGAACCACGTCAAGGAATACGGCGTCGACATCATGAACCTGCAAAAGGCGGTCAGGCTGGTGCCGGCCTCCGAGCCGGGCGGCCTGATCACCGTCGAGTTGGAAAGCGGCGCCACCCTGCGCTCGCGCGCCGTCATCGTGTCCACCGGCGCCCGCTGGCGGAACATGAACGTCCTCGGCGAGGCCGAGTACCGCGCCAAGGGTGTGGCCTACTGCCCGCACTGCGACGGCCCGTTGTTCAAGGGCAAGCGGGTGGCGGTGATCGGCGGCGGTAATTCCGGCGTCGAGGCGGCCATCGACCTGGCCGGCATCGTCGCCCACGTCACCCTGATCGAGTTCGACTCCAGGCTGCGTGCCGACGAGGTGTTGCAGGCCAAGCTGAAGAGCCTGCCCAACGTCACGGTGATCGTCTCGGCCCAGACCACCGAGGTGCACGGCGACGGCCAGAAAGTCACCGGCCTGTCCTACAAGGACCGCGCCAGCGGGGCGATGCACCAGCTGGAGTTGGAGGGCATCTTCGTACAGATCGGCCTGGTGCCCAACACCGAGTGGCTGAAGGGCACGCTGGCGCTCAGCCCGCGCGGCGAGATCGAGGTGGACGCCAGGGGCCAGACCTCGGTGCCCGGCGTGTTCGCCGCCGGCGACGCCACCACGGTGCCCTTCAAGCAGATCGTCATCGCCATGGGCGAGGGCGCCAAGGCCAGCCTGGCCGCCTTCGACCACCTGATCCGCACGGTTCCCGCCGCCGAGGCGGCGTGATCCAACCCAAGCGCGCCGCGACACCGTGTCCCGGCGCGCTTGACGCGTCCATTTCCCGCCCCTAGGCTGGCCGCACAGCCCAAGGTGTTGATTGGAAATGGAAAAAGTTCAATCTCTGGCCGCCGCCGGCCTTGCCCGGCGGCTGTTTCTCGCCACCCGGCCGATGTTCTTTCCCGCCTCGGCGGTGCCGGTGGCGGCGGGGACTGCATGGGGGCTGGCCGGCGGCGCCGCCTTCGACGGCCGGATCTTCGCCCTCGCGCTGGCGGGGATGTTCGCCCTGCACGCCGGCGCCAACGTGCTCAACGACGTCTCCGACGAACTCAACGGCTGCGACCGCGCCAACGACGACCGCATCGGCCCGTTCACCGGCGGCTCCCGCTTCCTTCAGAACGACATCCTCAGCCTGCCGGCCATGGCCACGTGGGGGTGTTCGCTGCTGACCCTGGCTGGCTTGGCCGGAGTGGCACTGGTCGCCGCCAAGGGGGCGACGGTGCTGGTCCTGGGGCTGGTCGGGGCGGGGCTGGCGCTGGCCTATTCGCTGCGTCCCATCGCGCTGGCCAGCCGGGGCCTGGGGGAGTTGGCGGTGGCTGTCGCCTTCGGGCTGCCGGTGGGAGCCTGCGCCTGGTTGCAGGCGGGGACGCTGTCGGTACCGGCGGTGTTGGCGGCGGTGTCGGTGGGGGCGTGGACGGCGGCGATCCTGGTCGCCAACGAGGTCCCCGACCGCAAGGCCGATGCCCGGGCCGGCAAGCGGACGCTGGTGGTGCGGCTGGGCCTGCCGGGAACGCGGCGGCTGTATCTGGCGATCCAGGCTGCCGGGGCGTTGGCGGTGGCGGCATTGGTGCCGGCCGCCGGCCTGCCGGCCTGGACGGCGTTGCCGGCCTTGGCGCTGCTGGCCGCCGGGGCGGCGACGGCGCGGAAGCTTACCGAAAGCCGCGACGACCAACTGGCCGCCATCCGCGCCACCCTGGCCCAGCACTTGGCCGGCGGCGTCTGGCTGGTGGTGGCGGGGATGCTTTAGCCGGCTTCGGCGGCACGCAGGGCAGCCACCAGCTTGTCGAGTCCCCGGAACGCGGCCCCCAGTTCCACATGGGCCTCGCGCATGGTGCCGGCGTCGGGACAGGGGTGACCGCCCATGCGGTTGGCCTGCATCATGCGCACGGCGGCCGCCAGGCTCTGGCCCTTGACGAAGTCCGCCACCCGCCGCACGGCGGCGTAGTGCACCGAGATGTGCGAGGCCAGCTTGCCGGGCAGCAGATGGAGGTCGCTCTGGGCGGCGCGGAAGCCTGCATCGATACCGGCCAGCGAGATCACCGCCGACACGAAGAACACCCCGGCCTCGGCGTTGGGCGGCAGCGGCACCGCATCGAAGGCCTGCAACCGGGTCTCCAACTCGGTGGCCAGGGTGGTGGCCACGGCGCGACGGCGGCGCCTGGCCTCGCCCCGGCGCAGCAGGGCGGCGGTCATCACCCCGAACAGCCCGGCCAGGAACGCTCCCGCCAGCAGCACCAGCGACATCGCCCAGGCGGGCAGGCCCTGATCGGCGGCGGGAACGGGCACGGCCACCGGAACCGGCGGCGCCGGCTCGGCGGCGGGCGTGCTGACGGTCGGAGGGACGGACGGCGCCGGTTCCGGCTCGGGCTGGGGCGTGGGCTCGTCCACCGGGCGCACCGGCTGGAACTCCGGGGCGGGCTCCTCGACCGGCAGCGGCTCGGCCGACGGCACCGCGATGGGCGGAAGAGCCGGGGCGTCCGGCGCCTGGGCCCAGGCCGTCACGGCAAGCATCTGGGCGGCGGCGAAAACGGCGGCGGGAAGGCGGCGGCTCGGCATCGGCGGAGAAAACCTCGTGCTTGGACGGATTGGGGGACGCACCATAGCCGGTGCGGTCATGCGGGGCCACCCCCGGGCATGCCCTCGATGGCCCGCGCCGAGGCGGGGTCGCGGACCACGCGCGCGGGGGGGAACAGGATGGTGGCGGTGGTGCCGACGTCGACCTGGCTTTCCAGCGTCAGCGTGCCGCCATGGGCGGCGACCAGGGCCTTGGTCAGCGGCAGGCCCAGGCCGGTGCCCTCGTATTTGCGTGACAGCCGGCTGTCGGCCTGGACGAACGGCTCCATCACCCGTTCAAGGTCCTCGGCCGTCATGCCGATACCGCTGTCGGACACCGCCAGCCGGAACCCCTCGGGACCGGCCTCGGCCTTGATCAGCACCCGGCCGCCGACATCGGTGAACTTGACCGCGTTGGACACCAGGTTGAGCACGATCTGGCGCAG
>JBFMHS010000357.1:0-7617 GCA_040751765.1 Pseudomonadota bacterium
TCGAAGGCCCACTTGACGATGCCCGCCATCGGGGCTGCCGGGGCGGCTGGAAGGCGGCCGGACTGCCCTGGATACAGGGTTGACCTGTTGCATCCGCGCCGCACCCCGCGGCCCTTCCGCTGTGCGCGAGCGATGGCCGTTGACTCCCGTTGGTGGTGACCTGATATCCAATTGGTCGAGGGGCCGGTCTTGGCCGGGGGAACGGATGACGCCAAATCGTGCGTGCGCCCGCCGGCCGCTTGGCCCCATAGTCGGCACCCGGATGGATCGGTCGAGGATCACGTTGACGTTCGCGCGCCCCCTGCTGCTGAGCCTGGCGCTGGCCCTGGCGCCGATGGCCGAGCCCGCCTTCGCCGACATGGCAGGCGACGTCCAGCGCCGCCTGGAGGAAGGCGGCGGCGTGGTTCGCCTGGGCGACCGCGAGGTGGACCTGGCGCCCTTGCGCGACTTCTACCGCCAGCGCGGCTATCGCCTGGCCTGGAGCGGCACCGCCGCCGAGGCGAAGGGCGACAAGGCCCTGCTTGACGTCCAGGCGGTCGCCATGGCGGAGGGCCTGGCTCCGGACTCCTACACCGTGCCGGCGACCGTCTCCGACATCGAGCGCGACCTGCTGATCTCGGACGCGCTGGCCCGCTTCGGCCGCGACCTCGCCACCGGCCGGGTGCCGCCGTCCAAGACCTACGGTGGATTGGGCCCCGAGACACGGCCCGGCTTCGACGCCGCTGCCTTCCTGAAGGCGCTGTCGGCGGGCAAGGCGGTCGCCGCAGCGGTCGAACCGCTGCCGCCCGCCTTCGCCGGCTATCACCGCCTGCTCGTCGCCCTCGATCGCTACCGCCAGATCGCCCGCGACGGCGGCTGGCCCACCATCCCGGAGGGCCCCTCCATCAAGCCCGGCGACCAGGACGACCGCGTGCCCCTGGTGCGCCGGCGGCTGATCGCCACCGGCGACCTGGCCCCTGCCCACGACAAGGGCAAGACGCTGGACGCCCCGGTCGTGGCCGCCCTCAAGGCCTTCCAATTGCGCCACGGCCTCGGCGCGGACGGCGCGGTCGGCCGCCAGACCCTGGCGGCGTTGAACGTGCCGGCCGAACAGCGACTGAGCCAGCTGCTGGTGAATCTCGAACGCTGGCGCTGGATGCCGCGCACGCTCGACCCCGTCCATGTGGCGGTCAATCTTCCGGCGGCCCGCTTGGAGCTGGTGGAGAACGGCGAGGTCACCATGGCCATGCGCGTGGTGGTCGGCGACGTCAAGCATCCCACCCCCGGCCTGACCACCACCATGAGTTCGGTGGTGCTGAACCCCACATGGACCATCCCGCCGTCCATCGCCAGCAAGGAGATCCTGCCCAAGCTGCGCAAGGACCCCAACTACCTGGCGGCCAACAACATCCGCATCCTCGACGCCTTCCCCGAGGACAGCCCCCAGGCCGGAGGCCGGGGCATGGACTGGGCCGGCTTCCGCGGCGGCAAGTTCCCCTACCGCCTGCGCCAGCAGCCGGGGCCCGACAACGCCCTGGGCTATGTCAAGTTCAACCTCAAGGACTCCGACGACATCTACCTGCACGACACCCCCAGCCGCGCAGCCTTCTCGCGCGATTATCGGGCACTGTCGCACGGCTGCGTGCGGGTGGAGCGGCCGGTCGACCTGGCCGAGGCCCTGCTGGGCGACGCCTGGGCGGACAAGGTCGCGGAGACCATCACCACCGCCGAGACCCGCACCCTCAAACTGGAGCGCGAGGTGCGCGTCTACCTGACCTATTTCACCGCCTGGGCCGACGGCGCCGGGGTGGTGCACTTCCGCGACGACCTCTACGGCCACGACGGACGCCTGCGCGCGGCGCTCAAGCGCGCCCGCCCGGCCGCCAAGCCGCCCCAGGTCGCCGAGGAACACGCGCCGCGTCCTTTGTGACATGAAATAGTCATAATTGGCGGCGATTGACTCCTGCCCCCACGGCGATGGTATGAACGGACTCTCCAAACAGGGGGGAGCCATGGACCAGGGGTCGGATCACACCTGCATGCCCGTCTCGCGGCGCGGCTTCCTCGGCCTCGGCCTCGGCGCCGCCGCCGCCACCCTGGTCGCCAGCCCGCTGGAGGCGGCGGTGCGGGCGATGCCGGAACGGGCGCTGTCGCTGTACAACACCCATACCGGTGAATGGCTGAAGACCGTCTACTGGGCGGACGGCAAGTACCTTCCCAAGGCGCTGGCGCAGGTGAGCAAGCTGCTGCGCGACCACCGCTCGGGCGACACCCACCCCATCGATCCGCGCCTGCTGGACCTGATGGCCAGCGTTCATCGCCGCTTCGGCACCAAGGGCGCCATTCACATCATCTCGGGCTACCGCTCGCCGGCGACCAATGCCATGCTCGCCTCGGCCAGCGATGGCGTCGCCCACAACAGCCTGCACATGAGCGGCAAGGCCGTGGACATCCGCATCCCCGGGGCCAGCGTGCGCACGGTGGGCAAGGCCGCCCGCGCCATGAAGGCCGGCGGCGTCGGCCTTTACCCGTCCTCGGGCTTCGTGCACATCGACACCGGCCGCGTGCGGGTGTGGTGACGGGCTAACGCCCCTCAAGCATCGGCCGCAGGCCTTCGACCGCCTGCTCGATCCTCTCCGCCGGGATGGAGCGCAGGTCGACGCCGAACCAGCCGGCCGGCAATTCGAAGCGCGTTTCCTCCACCCTGCCCCGCTTGATCCCCGACAGCGCGGTGGCCACCGGCATGGTGCGGCCGCCCGGCGTCGTCACGTCGCCCTCGGCCTTGACCAGGATGCCGTCGGCGCTGATCCACGCGTGGCCTCGGAAGCGGCCGCCCCTGGGGGCGGTCGCGTCGATGCGGTAGCGGGTGGCGCGGGTTCCGGCCACCGTCTCCTCGCCGACCCGCGTGCGGGTGACCGCCATGGCGTGCAGGCCGCCCGCCAGGCCGGCGGCGGCGTCCAGCGCCAGGCCCACGTACCACCGCCCGGACGGCTTCAACAGATAGGCCGCGCCGGTGTCTCGCCGCAGCAACACCGCCTGGCCGCCGCCGGCGGTGTCGAAGTCGCGGCGCTCGCGGCCGGGGGCATGCCAGACGGTACCTTGGTAGGTGCCCTTGTCGCTGGTCACGGTGAAGGACGCGGTATAGGGAACCGGCGCGTCGAGCAGGTCGAGCACGGTGAGCGCCGAGGCCCGTGCCTCGGCGACGAATGCCACCACCACGATCGCGGCCAGGCACAGCAGACGTTTCGGCATCCTCGTCCCCATTTCACGCCCGGCGACGGGTATTAACCCCTAGGAACCGCTAGGATGGCCGAGCCTGGAAGTATTATCATCCGCGATCATGGGGAGGAAGCCCGATGCGAAGGGGAACGAATGATCGCGCATAGTGTCGCCGAGCAGCTGCGCCTGATCGACCGCGCGGTCACCACCCTGACCCGATCGACCGAGGCGCTGCTGCGGGCATCCGACGAAGCATCCCTGCTCGAGGACATCTGCCGAGTCGCGGTGGACGTGGCCGGCTACAAGCTGGCCTGGATCGGCTATGCCCGCCCGGACGAGGCGTCCTCGGTGCTGCCGGTGGCCCAGGCCGGATCGGGCCAGGACTATGTGCGCGAGATCCGGGTGACCTGGGCGGATTCCGATCTGGGGCGCGGCCCGGTGGGCACCGCCATCCGCACCGGGCTGCCGCAGGTGGTGGCCGACACCCGTTCCGACGCCACCTTCGCCCCCTGGCGCGACGCCGCCGAACGGTACGGCTTCCGCTCGGTGATCGCCCTGCCCCTCGGACACGGCGACGACCGCCTGGGCGCGCTGGTCATCTATGCCGGCGAGCCCGACGCCTTCGACGACGACGTTTCTCGGCTGTTGGAGGACCTGGCCCGCAACCTCACCTACGGCATCGGCGCGCTGCGCATGAAGGCCGAGCACGAGCAGGCAGTGCGCGACCTGGCCGAGAGCGAGGAACGCTACCGTTCGCTGATCGAACTGTCGCCCGACGCCATACTGGTGCACAGCCAGGGCACCATCGTGTTCGCCAACCCGGCCTCGGCATCGGTTTTCGGCGCCTCGGACAGCAGCGTCCTGGTGGGGCGGCAGGTATTCGACTTCATCCACGACGACTTCCACGGCGTCGCCGCCGCCCGCATCTCCGACCCTCCCATGGGCCGCCAGGTGCTGGAATACCGGCTGCTGCGCCTCGACACCTCGTGCTTCGAGGCCGAGGTGGTGGCCACCACCATCACCTTCCACGGCCTGCCGGCCCGCCTGCTGGTCGTCCGCGACGTCACCGAGCGCAAGCAGGTCGAGGCGCAGCTGATCCAGGCCGCCAAGCTGGCGACCCTGGGCGAGATGGCCGCCGGACTGGTCCACGAACTGTCGCAGCCGCTCAACATCATCCGCCTGACCGCCGAGGGCGCGCTGCTGTTCATCGAACGCGGCAAGGCCTCGCCGGAATGGCAGGCGCAGCAGTTCCAGCTGGTCGCCGACCAGGCCCAGCGCACCGCCGAGATCATAGACGACATCCGCATCTTCTCCCGCCGCGACAGCAGCCCGGTGCAGGTCTTCGACGCCCTGGCCGCCGCGCGCTCGGCCATCGGCGTGCTGGAAAGCCAGATGCGCGCCGACGACATCGAGCTGGCCGTCGACCTGCCGGCCCAGCCCAGGCTGGTGCGCGGGCGGCGGGTGCAGCTGGAGCAGGTGGTGATGAACCTGGTCACCAATGCCCATCACGCCGTCAAAGAGAAGCGGGAAACCCAGCCCGACCACTGGACGCCGCAAGTGCGGGTGGCGGCGCGGCGGCGCGGCCGCTGGCTGGTCATCACCGTCGCCGACAACGGCCCCGGCCTGCCACCGGCCGTGCGCGCGCGCATCTTCGAACCCTTCTTCACCACCAAGGAGGCCGGGCGCGGCACCGGGCTGGGCCTGTCGGTCAGCTTCGGCATCATCAACTCCATGGGGGGCCGCCTGGAGGTGGTGGACCAGGACGGCGGCGCCTGCTTCGCCATCACGCTGCCGCTGGACGAGGAGGCCACCCTGGCCGCCGGCGACAGCCGCGACCTGCCGCCGCCGCCCGATGCCGTGGCCGACGCCCATATCATGGTGGTCGACGACGAACGGACCGCCGCCGCGACCCTGTGTCACTATCTGGGCGAGATGGGCTACCGCGCCACCCTGTGCACCAGCGGTTCGGAAGCCTGGGAGCGCTTCACCAAGGACCCGGCCGACGTGGTCATCACCGACCTGCGCATGCCCGCCGGCGGCGGAGAGCAGCTTATCGAGAAGCTGCGCGATTTCGATCCGCTGTTGCCCATCGTCATCGTCACCGGACATCTTGGCGCAACCGAAAGGTTGTCCGACAACCTGCAAGACGACCGTTGCGCGGTACTCAAGAAACCAGTGGCCCTCGGCCGGTTGGGTGAACTGATCGCCACCTTTCTGATGCCCCCCGGGGATTGACTTTCGCAATGCGCGGCGAAGCGACCTTTTCGTTGTCCCTTGCCAGTGGTATGAATATACTTTGGTAGGACGGGGGGTTTCAGACCTCCTGGAGGGGAGACGAATCGATGCAGATCCTGGTCGCCGACGACCACAAGCTGGTGCGTGACGGCCTTAAGCCGTTTCTCCAGGAGTTGGACCCCGGCGCCGAAATCCTGGATGCCGCCAACCTGGACGAAGCGCTGACCGCCGTCGACGGCGCCTCCGGCCTGGGCTTGGTGCTGCTGGACCTGATGATGCCGGGCATGGACGGCCTCAAGGGACTCGAGGCGATCAAGGCCAAGTGCCCCGGCGTGCCGGTGGTCATCGTTTCCGGCTATTCCAGCCGCGACCATGTGGTCGCCGCCGTCCAGGCCGGCGCCGCCGGCTTCATCCCCAAGACCGTCAGCGGCACCGCCATGGTCAACGCGCTGCGGCTGGTGCTGTCGGGCGAAAAATACCTGCCCTCGTCGACCTTCTTCGACGACCCGTCCAACCAGATGCCGATGATGCCCATGGCGGCACAGCCGCGCCCGGGCGTGGTGCCGCCGCCCTTCGACAAGCTGTCGCGCCGCGAGGCCGAGATCCTGGGCCTGCTGGTCGAGGGCCGCACCAACAAGGAAATCGCCATCGTGCTGGACCTACAGGAGATCACCATCAAGGTCCACCTGCGCAACGTCTACCGCAAGATCGGCGCCGCCAACCGTGCCCAGGCAGTGCGCATCGCCATGTCGTCGGGCTGGCAGATCCCGGTCCGCGCCTAGACCCCTTGCCATCGGCGCCATTTCGGTGGATGGTGCGCGCTTTCACACGATCGGGTGGGAAGGCATGGCCACCGTTTTCCTGGGACTGGGGACCAATCTGGGCGACCGCTTCGCCAACCTGCGCGCAGCCGTCGACGCCCTGGGCGCCGTCGCCGAGGTCGAGGCGCTGTCCAGGGTCTACGAGACGGCGCCGCTCTACGTGACCGATCAGCCCGCCTTCCTGAACATGGCCGCCCGCGCCCGAACCGGTCTGGACCCGGCCGGGCTGCTGCGCCGGCTCAAGGACATCGAGAACGAGCTGGGCCGGGTCGCCAGCGTGCGCTACGGCCCCCGCCTGATCGATCTCGACATCCTTCTCTACGGCGACGCGGTGGTCGAGGCGGCGGACCTGGTCATCCCCCACCCGCGCCTGCCGGAACGCCGCTTCGCCCTGGCGCCGCTCGCCGATGTCGGGGCCGAGGCCCGCCACCCGCTGGCCGGCCGCACCGTCGCCGACCTGTTGTCGGCCCTGCCCGCCGACGACGATGTTCGCGTGGTCGCCGACGCCCTCGCCTGAAGGAGTTTCCCCCGTTGTTCGCCAAAGACGCCAAGCTGTACCGCATCCTGGTCCGCGACCTGGTGCTCAAGTGCTCGATCGGCATCCATGCCCATGAGCTGCTGGCGCCGCAGCGGGTGCGCGTCAATGTGGACATGGCGGTCCTCGAGCAGGCCGGCCCGCTCAACGACGCCATCGAGAACGTGGTGTCCTACGAGGACGTGATCGAGGGCATCAAGGCCATGCTGGCCGAGGGCCACATCAACCTGGTCGAGACTTTGGCCGACAAGGTCGCCGCCCTGTGCCTGACCGACGAGCGGGTATCGTCGGTGCGCGTGCGCGTCGAGAAGCTGGACGTCTATGCCGAGGCCGCCAGCGTCGGCATCGAGATCGAGCGCCGGCGCGAGTAGGCTGCGGTTGACCGGCACGCGACCGTGCTGGTTATATTTGGTCACGGCAATTCAACGCGAGGGCTGCGTGCTGACCACAGTCAAGTGGACCGATGAAATGAGCGTCCACATCCCGGCCATCGACGACGACCACAAGAAGATCGTCGCCCTTCTGAACAAGGTGATCGCGGCCGGCTGCGCCGGTGTCGGCCGCGCGGCCATCGCCGAGGCGCTGGGCGAACTCGAGGATTACACCGCCACGCATTTCGGGCGCGAGGAAGCCATGCTCCGGGCCAAGGGATATCCGGGCCTGGACAACCATACCCTGGTCCACTTCAAACTGATCCAGGAGTTGCAGCGCCTGCGCTCCGCCCCGGAGTTCCGCACCCGGGAAGCGCTGGACCTGCTGTCGCGGTGGTTGATCGAGCATATCCTCAAGACGGACATGGCCTACGCCACCTATTTCAACGAGCAGGCC
>JBFMHS010000358.1:0-4793 GCA_040751765.1 Pseudomonadota bacterium
TGGGCTGTTCGGAGTGGGCGGCGGCTTCCTGCTGACGCCGTTGCTGATTTTCCTGGGAGTGCCGCCGCCGGTGGCCGTGGCCACTGGGGCCAACCAGGTGGTGGGAGCATCGGTCTCGGGCCTGTTCGCCCATCTGCGGCGACGCAACGTCGACTTGCGCATGGGCGGCGTGCTGCTTGCCGGAGGCCTGGCCGGCTCGTGGGCCGGCGTCGCCCTGTTCGCATGGCTGAACGCTACCGGCCGCCTGGACGTCGTCATCAGCCTGGCCTATGTGGCGTTCCTGGGCGTCGTCGGCGGCCTGATGGCGGCCGAGGTGATGGTCACGCTGAGCCGCCAGCGCAAGGCGGTCGCGGTGGCCCGCAAGCGCCACCGCCACCCCTATCCGAGCCTGCCGCTGAAGCTGCGCTTTCCCCGTTCGGGGCTGTACATCTCGGTGCTGGTGCCGCTGGCGGTGGGGGCGTTTGGGGGCGCGCTGTCGGCGCTCATGGGCGTGGGCGGCGGGTTCGTGATGGTGCCGCTGATGATCTACGTGCTCGAGATGCCCACCGCCGTGGTCATCGGCACCTCGCTGTTCCAGATCCTGTTCGTCACCGCCAACGTCACCCTGCTGCACGCGGTCACCACCCAGACCGTCGACGTGCTGCTGATGATGACGCTGCTGGTTGGCGGCGCGGTGGGCGCCCAGGTCGGCGCCCGCTTCGGCGGCCGCCTGAAGGCCGAGCACCTGCGGCTGCTGCTGGCGGCGCTGGTGCTGCTGGTGGCGGGCCGGCTGCTCGTCGACCTGGTGCTGCCGCCGGCCGACGTCTTCTCCATCGAGACACCGCCCGCATAGGAAAACCCCGGCCGGAATTTCCGGCCGGGGCTTCCATGAGCGTCCAACGGGTTTAGAGGTCGCCCTCGTCCGCCTTGGGCAGCTTGTGGGCCACGCCCTTGTGGCAGTCGATGCAGGTCTTGCCCTCGAGCGCCGCCTGCGGGTGCTTGAGGCGGCCCGCCGTGCCCTGCTTGTTGAGGGCCATCGAATCGAACGAGTGGCAGTTGCGGCACTCGCGCGAATCGCTCTTGGCCATGTAGGTCCACACCTTCTCAGCCAGACGCTGGCGGTTTTCCTCCAGCTTCTCGGGTGTCGAGATGGTGCCCTTGATCTCGTGCACGATGTCGTTGTAGGCGAGGAACTTCCGGACCAGCTTGGGTCCCAGCGCCTTCGGCACGTGACAGTCCGCGCACTGGGCATGGGCGCCCGAACGGTTCATGTAGTGCACCGATTCCCGGTATTCCTCGTAGTTCTGCTTCATCGAATGACACGAGATGCAGAACTCGGTCCGGTTGGTCCACTCGATGGCCGACACGAAACCGGCCATGCCGAAGATGCCCATCACGATGCCGACCCAGACCAGGGTCATGCGCCGCCAGAACGTCTTGTGCGACGTCTGGCGCTTCGGGTGCCGCCCGTGATGGGCGGCACCTTCAGTCGCGGGCTTGTGCGCGGTCATTTCGGCAGCTGCGTGATGTAGGCGATGATGTCGGCCGAGATGGCGTTGTCGAAGGCCCGCAGCATCGGCATTGCCTCGGCCGGCTGGCCGTTGAGGGCCTTGTGCATCACCGCGGTCGGATACTCGGACGCCTGGCCCAGCGCCATGCCGGTGGACACCTTCTTGCCGTCGGGACCATGGCAGACACCGCACAGAGAGTTGTAGTAGACCTCGCCCTTGGCGGCGTTGCCCTTGGGCTTGTTGGCCGCCAGGTCGACGTACTTGGCCATGTCGACCTGACCCTTGGACACGAACATGGCGAGATCGCCGGCGTCCTTGTCGTTCAGCTTGTCGGGGCCGTACTGGTGGGTCTTGTCGCGCAGGATGGCGACGATGGCGGCCGGGTCCTTGCCGGCGGCGCCCTTGATGCCCTTGACGCCCGACTCCTTGTCGCCGTTGTAGTCCCAGCCGTGGCAGGTAACGCAGCGCCAGGACTGCTTGGCCTTCTTGCCGGTGTAGCTGGGATGGGCGTCCTCGGGACGGGTGGATTTGATTTCCTTGTACCAGGTGTCGTACAGACGGCCACCACGGGCGATCGAGGTCTCGACCTCGGCGGCGGTGGCGGACCCGGTGGCGATGGCCGCGAAGGCGGCGATGGCGACGAAAAGGCGACGCGCGTTCATGTGGACGTGTTCCCTCTCACCTGTGCGAGCAATGACCGGGCAGGTAGACCCCGCCTTCGGCATTCGAGTTATCTAATATGGAAAAACGTGAGGATGAAAACAAGAAAAAGAATCGGAAATCCCCACGCCACGAACCCCGCGCCAATAATACTTGTTTTTATTTCCTTCACGAAACGCAAGCTGACAAGCGTCATCCACCTCTCGCGAGGAGAGGTGGATGCGCTTCCATTACTTGGCGGTCAGATGATCAGCCCCAGCTGTCCTGGGCGATGCTCTGGTACCAACCCACCGCGAAGTCCGCTTCCTTCTTGCGGAACTGGTAGGCCGCACCCATCGGGCTGACGCCGCCCGAGCCCTTGACGGTACCGATCTTGCCGTCCTGCACGTTGAAGACGGCGGCGACCGAGATGCCGTAGTCGGGGGCGATCAGCGAGTAGCAGGTGTTGATGGCCGACAGGGCCATCGGCTTCTCGCCGGCCAGTTGGGCGACGATGGCCGCCGCGCAGACCTTGGCCTGGCTGGAGGCCGAGTAGCCCGACTTCGGCATGGCGCCGGCGATCGCGGCGTCGCCGATCACATAGACGTCCTTGGCCTTGGTCGACTCGAAGGTGTTCGCGTCGACGGGACAGAAGCCCGACTGGTCGGTCAGGCCGGCCTTGATGGCCAGCACGCCGGCGGTCTGCGGCGGGATGATGTTGGCGACGTCGGGCTTGAACTTCTCGAAGTCCGTCTCGACCACGCCGGCCTTGGCGTCGACCTTGGTCACCTTGCCGTTCTTGGCGGCGGGGACCCACTCGATCATCTCGTCGTAGATTTTCTCCCAGCCTTCCTTGAACAGCTTGTCCTTGGCGAAGGCATCCTTGGAGTCCAGGATCAGAACCTTGGACTTCGGTTTGTTCTTCTTCAGGTAGTAGGCGATCAGGCTGGCGCGCTCGTAGGGGCCGGGCGGGCAGCGGAACGGATTGCCGGGGGCCGAGATCACCACGGTGCCGCCGTTCGGCATCGCCTCGAGCTGCTTGCGCAGCAGGACGGTCTGCGGGCCGGCCTTCCAGGCGTGGGGCATGACGTGCGAGGCCGCCTCGTCATAGCCGGGGATGGCATTCCACTTGAAGTCGATGCCCGGCGACACGATCAGCTTGTCATAGGCGATCGTGGTGCCGTCCTTGGTGGTCACCGTCTTCTTGGCGGCGTCGATGCCCTCGACGCGGGCGTTGACGAACTTGATGCCGTACTTGGCCTGAAGGGCGTCGAACTTGCGCTCGATATACGCCATGTCGTTCATGCCGGCGAGCACGGTGTTCGAGAACGGGCAGGTGTAGTGCGACTTGTCCTCGTCGATCAGGGTGACGTCGAGGGCGGGATTGTACCGCTTCAGGTACTTGGCGGCGGTGGCGCCGCCGAAGCCGCCGCCGACCACGACGACGCGGGGACCCTTGCCCGAGGTGCCGGCACAGGCGGACAGGCCGCCGGCCAGGGTGACGGCGCCGGCCGCGCCCAGCAGTCCGTTGAAGGACCTGCGCGAAATGTTGGTCATGACCATCTCCCCCTTACTTCTTGCGGCTGGCGAAATACGTGGCGATGGCGTCCAGCTGCTCGTCGCTGTAGGCCTTGGCGATGCGGTCCATGACGGTCGGCTCGCGCTTGCCCGCCTTGTATTCCTTCAGCATCGTCTTCAGCTCGTCGAGCTTCTTGTTCGAGAACGCAGGCATGGCGCCGACCGAATGCCCGTCGGTGCCGTGGCACCCCGAGCAGGCATCGGCCATCACCGCGATCGGGTCGGCGGCGTGCGCGGCGACCGGCGCGACGACCAACCCAAAAGCCAGGCAAAGTGAGAGCGTGGTGGGACTACCCCTCATGACGGAACTCCTCCCTGGGACGTTTTTTAACGTTTATATTAGGTGAAAATATCAGCCCATCGCCTGATTGACAATAGTCAATGACCGCGCGACCGCAGGTCCTCGGCGTCCCAGGGAAGGAGGACGGCGGTCATGTCGCCGTCCTCATTGATATCATTGGATTTTCAGAATCCCGAGCGGGTCGGACCACCCACCGATTTCCAGCCGAAGATACCGCCTTGCATGCGGTTGATCTCGCCTTCGTAGCCGGAAACCGCGAGGCGCGCGGCGGCCATGCCGCAGCGGGCGCCTGAGCGGCAATGGATGACCAGCTTCTTGCCGCTGGGCACCGGAACCTTGGCCGGGTCGAAGGACGACAGCGGCACGTGACAGGCGCCGGGGATGTGCTCGGCAGCGTATTCGTTGGCCTCGCGCACATCGACCAGCACCACCTCGCCGGCCTCGTACCAGCGCTTGATCTCGGCGGCGTCGACCACCCGCACGTTCTCGAGTTCGGGGGAGGCGGGAAAAAGGGTACCGAAAAGACGGTTGAGCATGGTCGGGGTCCCGTGATGGCGTGCCGGTTTATTTTAGGCACGTCTAATATATCGCGGCAATGCCGCATTGCAAGCTCCGTGTGTCAAAATGGGGGCGGCTGGCCGGATTTCATAGGCCTTTAAGGGCCGGCCGCCATCCTCCGCTTCCTCGAAGACGGAGGCGGGCATGCGGAGACTGGTGAGTTCGTTGGCGGCGTTGACTGTGGCCGGGGCGTTGGCCGGCTGCGGCGGCGGCGGCGGCGCGGTCGG
>JBFMHS010000359.1:0-2573 GCA_040751765.1 Pseudomonadota bacterium
GTGCATGCTGTCCAGGTCCTGGCCGCCCGACAGGTCGACCGCCCGGCGCAAGGTCGCGATGCCCTCGTCGGTGCGGCCCAGCCGGTGCAGCACAACGCCCAGGCCCTTGGTGGCGTAGACGTCGGTGGGATCGAGCGCCAGCACCCGTTCGTTGATGCGGCGGCTGTCGTCGAGGTTGTTCAGCGCGTAGTTGACGTAGCCGAGGAGCCCCAGCGCCTCGCGGTCGCCGGGGTCGCGCTCCGTCACCTTTTCCAGCACCAGCGCCGCCAACTGCATCTCGCCGCGGTCGATGAGCCGGCGGGCCATGGCGGTGTCGGCGGTGGCGCCCATGCGGCCCACCTCCTCTCGCGCCTTGGTCAGGGCGACGTTGTACGAACAGTACGTGTTCTCGGAGTGGATGGTGCCGTTCATGGTCAGCCGCGTGTTGGGGCAGCCGCCCAGGCAGGTGTCGCCGAAGGCGCAGCTGCGGCAGGTGCCGCCCAGGTCCTGCTTGGTCAGCCGGCGCGCCCACGGGAAGGCCTCGGGGTCGTACCAGATGTCGCGCAGCGGGCGCTGGCGCAGGTTGCCTTCGATGAACGAGCGGTCGCGGATCGAAGTGCAGCCCAGCACGTCCCCGTTGTGGAGGATGCCCAGGCTGCGGCGGCCGGCGTTGCATCCCTGCCAGACCACCGGCTCGGTGGTGCCGAAGGCGCGCTGGCGTGCGACCAGCTCCTTGCGGCTGTAATAGCCGAGGCAGTCGGCGGGATAGATCGACATGCGACCGTCGTTCTCGCCGTGGCTGTAGATGAAGTCGATCACCCGGTCGACGTCCTCGGGCTCGGCCACCAGGTCGGCGCGCTCGGGGCGGCGGAAGTTGCCCATGGGCAAGCCGATCTGCAACTGCCACGACTCGACGCCGATCTCCTTGAGCATGCGGTGCATCTCGGGCAGTTCAGCGATGTTGCGCCGATGCACGGTCGTGATGACGCCGGCGCTGACCCCGGCCTCGGCCATGGTGCTCAGCGCGCTGAGGCAGCGGTCGTAGGATCCCTTGCGGCGGATGTAGTCGTGGGTGGCCTTCATGCCGTCCAGGCTCAGCGCGAAGGTGCCGACGCCGGCGTCGCGGGCGGTGGCCACCGTCTCGGCGTCGCACATCCAGCCGTTGGTGATGATGTTGGGGATCACCCCGCCCTCACGCAGGCGGCGCACCAGCAGCGGCCAGTCGGACCGGGTCAGCGGTTCGCCGCCCGACAGCGTGATCCATTGCAGTCCCAGCGCCGCGATGTCGTCGCACAGCGCCAGGGCCTCGTCGGTGGTCAGTTCGTCCGGCAGCGGGTTGGTGCAGCTCGAACCGCAATGCTTGCAGCGCATGTTGCAGCCCATGGTGATTTCCCACACGCCGGTCACCGGCGCCTCCACGTCGGTCATCGTCACCCCCATTCACAGCTTGGTCGTTGGTGGTGGCGGGGCGCGGCGGTGACCGCGCCCCGGCCGGGCCTTACTTCTTCGGCGGCTGCGCCATGTAGCGCGCGACGATGTTGTCGGGCGGGTTGATGGCGTAGAGCGGCCGGATCGGAATGCCGTATTTGAGGTTGCAGTTGGGCGCGTTCGGCGGAATGCCGTACTTGAGCGTGCAGTTGCTGCTGCTCTCCATCACCATCTGGCCGTCGTCGTCGCAGGCGGTGGCGGCCGGCGCCGGATGATAGCTGCCGTGGACGAAGTTGCCGGAGCCGGCGGCCTTGACCAGCGCCTCCTCGGCGCCGGCGTCCTGCACCTCGATGGTCACGTCGCGGGTGTCGATGGGCTGGTCGGCCTCCCACGGGCGGATCAGCGCGAAGCTGGCCGTGGCGGTCGACGCCTTGGTGCCGACGAAGGTGAAGACCTGGCGGAGCGCCCCGCCGACGTTGCGGGTCGAGGCCAGGTCGGCGATCTCGGTCAGCGCGACGCCGCCGCTCAGCGCGGTCAGCGTCCAGATGTAGCCGGTACCGGCATGGGTCACCAGGGTGACGTCCACGCAGCGGTTGACGGCGGTGGTCATTTTGGAAGTCATGTCATCCCCCCTCTGGGTAGCAGGCAAGAACTCTTGCCAAACGAATGGGAGGCTATCACATACGACCATGCGTTGCATCATGTGAATATCGTATCGATTTGCGCATGTGTAATTGCTGAAAAATGCGCATTTCGCGGGCATGGCTCCGTGGCGTCGGCATCAGGACTCCGTCCGCCGCGCATCCTGTGGCATAAGGAGCGCCCACCACGCCACGGGACCGCACATGATCCGTTTCGAGAACGTCAGCAAGCAGAACAGCCACCGAATCCTTTTCTTCGAGGCCTCGGCGGCATTGAACCGGGGCGAGAAGGTCGGTCTGGTCGGGCCCAACGGCGCCGGCAAGACGACGCTGTTCCGCATGATCGCCGGCGAGGAGGCGCCCGACGACGGCCAGGTGTCGATCGAGAAGCAGGTCTCGGTGGGCTATTTCGATCAGGACGTCGGTGAGATGTCGGGCCGCAGCGCGGTGGCGGAAGTGATGGACGGGGCCGGTCCGGTCAGCGCGGTGGCGGCGGAGATGGCGGAGCTGGAAGCGGCCATGTGC
>JBFMHS010000036.1:0-8091 GCA_040751765.1 Pseudomonadota bacterium
CTTATCATATTGGGAGCGGAGGCCGGGGGAAAAGGGGCTCGTTGGGGCAAGGGTCGGAC
The DNA here is from genome assembly GCA_040751765.1 of Pseudomonadota bacterium. Lineage (GTDB taxonomy): Bacteria > Pseudomonadota > Alphaproteobacteria > Rhodospirillales > Magnetospirillaceae > CALABS01. Next base: position 60 of record JBFMHS010000036.1, read on the forward strand.
CAGGGGCCCGGAATGGAAAAACGGCCTGGCGGGGGCACCCCGCCAGGCCGTTCGATCCAAGCCTTTCCGCGACGTTCCGGGCGTCAGGCGGCGCTCTTCACCAACTTCTCGACGCTGGCGTGGACGCGGTCGTTGATGGGGGCGAAGGCGTCCTCGATCAGCTTGACCGACAGGTCGGACAGCCGCGTGCCCTCGCTCATCAGCTTGTCGAAGGTGGACCGGGCGGTGTTCGCCTGCAGGTCGAACAGCTCGCGCAGGGTCTTGGCGGCCATCATCTGCTTGGTGGCGGCCACCGTCTCCTCGATGGTCTCCTGGGTCAGGCCCAGCACCGACTTGCCCAGGTCCTGCAGGCCGCGGGTCAGGATGGTGCCCGACCGGGTCATCGCGTCCAGGTTTTCCTTGGCGGCGAGGATGGCGTCCTCGTAGGACTTGACGGCCTGGTTCTGCGCCTTCACGGCGGCCTCGACCTGGTCCTTGGTCAGGGCGACCGCCTTCTCGTAACCCTGCGAGGCGACGTCCTGCGACACCTTGACCATGCCTTCGATGGTCTCCTTGCCGGCGGCGACGGCCTGCTCGATCTGCTTGGCGGCCTCGTCGGCGGCGGCGGTGGCGGTCGGGGCGGCGGTGGTCTGCTTGGCTTTGGCGGTGGACATCGGAACGCGACTCCTTGGTTCGACGGTTCGGCGCGCGGGACCGGGCGGGGTCATGCTGCGCTGCAACATGAGCCCTTTATGCCCGAGCCATACCCAGGAGTCAATAATTCGTTGTGCAGTGCAACATAGACTTAACACAGTGGACCTTGGTCAGTGGACCAGGCCCGAGCGGCCGACCTTCAGGGTGAAGTCGGTCGCCTCGTTGCGGCGGACGCGGTCCTCGAACTGGGGATCGATCGGCACCGGCTTGGCGGCGTTGACCGGAATTCCGGTGGCGTCCAGCGCGAACAGCGCGTCGTCGAAGGTGATCGCCGCGAAGGCCGGCGAGGGGTGCTTCCAGGCGGTGAAGCCGTAGGCGCCGTCGCGGCAGAAGGCGGCGGTCCAGTGATAGGAGCGGGCCGGCAGCGTCAATCCCACCGGCGGGGCCGCGAACATGCCGCTGGCGGCGAAACGCGCCGTCAGGTCGTCGTAGGTCGCCTGGTCGAGCTGGACACGGGATTCGTCGGCACGCCAGGGGGCCGCCAGGTCCTTGGGGTCCACATCCTTGAGGTCGGCGTCGCCCGCCACCCGGGTGACCAGCAGCCGCCGCAGCGAGTCGAGGTCGTACATCCGCAGTTGCTCATGGTACAGCCCGTTGTAGACCAGCCGGAAGCGGTCGGGCGTGCCCGGCTGGCAGGTGGCGCGGATGTCCTCGCCTTCGACATAAGAGAACCAATGGAACTTTCGCGTCACCGGGTCGCCGATGTCTCCTCCGCGATAGGTGCAGGACGCCAGTGCCATCATTCCAAGGATGATCGCGGCGGGTCTGGAAAGCATCTGCCACATGTGTTTGGCCTCGACGTTCGATGGGTAACGATTTTTTTGCCATGTCCGGTGGATATTGGACGGATGTCGTCCGGGCAGGTCGTTGTCCAGGGAAAAAACGACCTTTGTCGGCATGGGCATCGTAGACAGCGATTCTCAGATTCTTTATCGTGCGGAGCTACTCTAGTCGAACGCGAACGCGGAACGGAAGGTCGAGAAATTGCGCGCGACCCGTAGTCTGATCGGATTCGTCACCAGCCTGGCCGCCATCGTGGCCGTGGCCGTCGCGACGGCCCCCCAGGCCCTGGCCCGGACCTACGCCGCCATCGTGGTGGACGCCGAGACCGGCGAGGTGCTGCATGCCGAGAACCCTGACGAGCGCAGCTATCCCGCCTCGCTGACCAAGGTGATGACGCTGTACCTGCTGTTCGACGCCCTCGAACAGGGCAAGCTTCGCCTCGACAGCAAGCTGTCCGTTTCCTCCCATGCCGCGGCGCAGGCCCCCTCCAAGCTGGGCCTCAAGCCCGGGGCCACCATCGACGTCGAGGACGCGGTGATGGCGCTGGTGACCAAGTCGGCCAACGACGTGGCGGTGGTGGTCGCCGAGGCCCTGGCCGGGTCCGAGGAGGAGTTCGCGGCCGCCATGACCCGCAAGGCGCGCTCCCTGGGAATGACCAGCACCACCTACCGCAATGCCTCGGGCCTGCCCAACGGCGGCCAGGTGTCGACCGTCCGCGACCAGGCGACACTGGGCCGGGCCCTGGTCAAGCACCACGCCCGCTACTACCATTATTTCTCGACCCGCCAGTTCAAATGGCGGGGCAGCCCGATCTCGACCCATAACCGGCTGATGCTGCGCTACCAGGGGGCCGACGGCATCAAGACCGGCTACATCAATGCCTCGGGCTTCAACCTGCTGGCCTCGGCCAAGCGCGACGGCCGCCGCATCGTCGGCGTGGTGTTCGGCGGCAACACCGCGTCGTGGCGCGACAAGCGCATGGCCAACCTGCTCGACAAGGGCTTCGCGCGGGTCAAGGGCGATCCCGACATCCGTTCGGCGTCGCTGGACGACAAGGACCGCGCCGAACTGGACGCGCTGGTGGCCACGGCGAAGAGCGCCAGGGCTCCCGCCAAGGGCAGCGTCCAGGTGGCGGCCCGCGACGACGACGAGATGCGCGGCTCCGGTGATGCCGATCCCACCTCGTGGGCCATCCAGGTCGGCGCCTTCAAGGACAAGAAGCCCGCCCACCGCGCCGCCGCCACCGCCGCCAAGAAGCTGGGCGGGCTGATCGCCAGCGCCTCCATCGACGTGGATGCGGCCCGCCAGGGCAAGCAGACCCTCTACCGCGCCCGTCTGACCGGCTTCACCGAGGACGAGGCCCGCGCCGCCTGCAAGAAGCTGAAGCGGGCCAAGAAGGCCTGCGCGGTGGTGCAGCCGTCGGCGTGACGGCTCTTTCCGTCAGAACAGCACCACATCGTCGCCCTTGTCGGCCACCGCCTGGCCGGTGACCTCGGCATGGGCACGGCGCTGGGTGTGCATGACGTAACTGCCCATCATCCCCTTCAGCTCGGCGTCGACGGACGCCAGCTCGGATGGGTCCAACAGGTCGTCCAACGCGGCGGCCAGGGCGGCGTTCAGCTCGTCCAGGCGGGTCAGGGCGGCGGCGATGTGTTCCAGCTGTTGGCGCACGATGTCCTGGAACTGCACGTTGGCGGCGGCCTTGAGGATCAGGTCGTGGACCACGTTGCTCTGGCTGTCGGCGGCGCCGATGACCTCCTTGAGGTAGCCGGTCAGCTGGTCGTAGCCCTCCACCGCCGAGGACAACTGCCGGCCGAACCCCTCCAGGGTCTTGATCTCGTCGTCGGCATGGCTGGCGTCCACGTGCTGGTCCAGGAAGCGGTTGATCACCTCGTCCATGCGGCCCAATCCATCATGGATCCGGCTGGCGGCGTCCATGGTCTGGCGGGACAGACCGCGCACCTCGTCGGCGACCACCGCGAAACCCTTGCCGGCTTCGCCGGCGCGGGCCGCCTCGATGGCGGCGTTGAGCGCCAGCAGGTTGGTTTTGGCTGCGATCGCCTCGATGCTGCCCAGGGTGCCCGCGAAGCCCTTGGTGTAGTCCATGATTTCGCCGAACTGCACCCTTGTCGCCTCGATCTCCTGCTTGCGGACGGCGACATAGCGCTCCATGGCGGCGACGAATTCGTGGTTGGCGTCGATGCGCTGGCGCGACGAGCGGATGATGGCGTCGGATTGCTCGCCGGAGCTGACCAGGAAGCGGGTCAGTTCCTGGGTCCGGGCATTGATGGCGGTCAGGCGCGCCAGCACGTCGGAGGCCGATTCCTCGGTGAAGCGCACGGCGCCGTCGATCTGGCGGCGCAGAATTTCGTCGATCTGGGGGAACTTGGCGTATTCGGCGGCGACGGCGCGGGCGCGGGCGCTAAGCGCCTCGGCCCCGGCGGCGGCGGCACGCAGCTGATCCAGCAGGTCGCGGATGCGGTCGGCGTCCCAGCGCTCGCCATCGAGGGCGAGGTGGTCGCCGTGGTCGACTACCTCCTGCCGGCTGAACGGGCCGTAGAGCAGGGTCGCCGTCGCCACGGCGGCATAGGCCAGCAGGATGGTGACAACCGTGCCGATGGCGTCCAGCAGCTGCTGCGACACCCCGAAAAATTTCATGCCCTGGTGGAAATGCGGTTGCAGGAAGTAGACGGCGGCAAAGGCGCCGGCCAGCGTGGCCGCCATGACCACCGCTTGGAACCGCACGAAGCCGCCGTGCAGCACGATGCGCGTGGGTTTCATTGTGTCCCCGGGCGCGTGGATTTGCGCGCCTCCCCATTTTCCCCATGGCCTACACCCTAACCGAACGGCCGGGGGGCGGCAATTGAGGATGGACAATTAGCGGGAGTTTCGCCGGGGCAGGCGCGGCGCCAGGGCCGGGCGGGGACGCGATCCCGAGGACGGCGGCGCCGCCGCCGGAGCACTGGCCAGCTTCAGCAGGCGGTCCATGTGCATGCGCGCCTTGGGCAGGAAGGTGCGTTTATGCCGGCGCTGCCATTCGTTCAGTCGCCAGTCGCGGCGGTCGGGGGCGATGTGGGGCGGGCACATGAACACATGCGCCATCACCTTGCGGCCCGAAGAGGTCTGCACCTGGATCGGCTGCAGCGAGTATTCCCAGCCCTCGTAGACCTGCAACCGGTGGACCCTCTCGGTGTCCAGGCCGCTGACCAGGGTGCCGTCCACCCAGCCCGAGGCGTGCCGGAGGAGCATGGGGTAGTGGCGGCCGGCCACGAACACCCGGCGAAAGCCCTGGGCCACCGCCGGTTCCACGTCCTCGGGGTCGACGTCGCGTCCCATGACGATGGCGCGTACCTCGGGGTCCATCAGGGTGCCGAAGAAGAACAGTCGCAAATCCCGGCCTCGCTCATTCCACGTCCGACACCAGTGTAGCGCCGCGCGCGGCCATGAAATAGAGCCCCGCGTGATGGGTCAGCGCCTTGGGGTGGATGGCGGTCTCGGGCAAGCCCAGTCCGGCGGCTGTTTCCCGCGACAGATCGTAGGTGGCACAGGCAGGCTCGTACACCGCGATCTCCTTCAGGCTGGGCATCAGGCCGTGGTTGCGGGCAGACAGCAGGGTCAGCACGAAGTCCATCACGCAGATGTCGGTGCAGATGCCGACCACCAGCACCGCTTCCAGCCGGTTGCCGTTGACCCAGTCGACCACCGCGTTGCGCCCGCTCGCCGGGTCGATGGCGCCGACGAAGCCGTTGATGCAGTCCTTGCGCACCAGGGTGACGTTGGCGTCGGTCTCGAACCATTTCAGCTCGGGGACCAGTTCCTCCTCGCCGGTGCCGCGCTCGCAGTGGGGCGGATAGGGCGGCTCTGGCGTACCGGGGTCGTGGGTGTCGAGGAAGGCCAGCACCTTCTGGCCGTCGGCCGAGAAGGCGCGGGCCAGCGCGTCGGTCTCGGCGACCATGCGGGCGACCTGGGCGTCCGGGGCCGGCGGTGCCAGCGCCCCGGCTCCCACCGTGGCGAAGCCGTTGACGATGTCGACCACCACCAGCCCCGTGGGGCGGGCGCGGCGGTCGAAGCGGGACAGGCGGATCGGCAGCTCGCGGCCGATGTCGATGGCGGTCATGGCGGTGCCCCCAGGGTGCGGGCGGCGGAAGCGGATTCAGTGTAGGGACGCCGGGAGCGCCGTCAAGGCGCGCCGCGCTGGTCCGATGTGGTCGCCCACTGGTCGCCGCCGGGCCGGCGCGAGCGCCCGGGGTCCTCGATGGCCTCCTCCACCGCCTGGGGATATTTCAACCGGTCGGCGTCCTCGCCGGCGTGCTCGGTGTCGCGGCGGAATTGGCGTTCGATGTCCTCGCGCGCTTGGTGCCAGTGCTCGTCGTGGCGGCCCTCGGGGCGGCCTTCCTCTTCCCAGATCTGGTAGGCGCGGCGGCGGATGGCGTCGTCGTCGGGGGCGATGCGGTGGGCCATGCGGAACCTCCCCTGGCTGTTCATGCTGGAAACAGCCCGGCGCTGGCGGCTGTTCCGTCAGCCGCCGATGGCCTTGTCCAATTCCGCCCGCAGCCGCTTGAGCCCTTCGGATGTGCCGGCCTCGGCGCGCACGGCCAAAGCGGGGGCGCCGAGCCAGGGGCGGACGCCCCACCAGCCGTCGCGGGTGGCGACGCGCACGCCGCCGCCGGCCTCGGCGACGTCCGGCCGCCGCCCCAGCCCGGCCACCACCGCCCCGGGGTGCTGGTGCTCGACCCGCGTCACCGGGATGGCGACGCGGTGGGGCAGGCGGTCGCGGCGCTGGGCGAGGGTGTCGCGCTCCCAACCGGCGACCATGGCCAGCACCCGCAGGGCGGCCCCCAATGCCGGCGCCACCTCGTCGAGCCCGGCCACCGCCAGCCGCCCCTCGGCATCGCCGCCCAGCGGGGCGCCGGTTTCGGCCAGGCGGAGCTTCAGCTCCCCGGGTTCGGCCACCACCAGCCGGCCGCCCAGCCGCGCCACCGCGTCGGCCACCGTCTCGCCGGTCAGAACCTCGGTGACCACCGTCGCTTCGGGGGTGGACTTCAGCGTCTCGGCGGCGAGGATCGCCAGCAGTTGGTCGGGCATCAGCGCCCGGCCCTCGCCGTCCACCACCCCCAGCCGGTCGCCATCGACGGCCAGGCCGAGATGGGCGCCGCCGAACAGCACCTCGTCCTCCAGGCCGCGCAGCTTGCGGGCGCGCTCGACCACCGTATGGCGGCCGGGCAGGCGGCCGGCCAGGTCGCGGACCTGCCCGGCCTCGGCGGGATCGCAGGCCCACACCACCTTGAGCGGCCGCCTGCCGCCCAGGGCGGCGACCAGCTTGTCCACGAACGCGGGTTCGGACATCGGCGTTCCTCCTTCCCGCCCGCCGGCGGGGTCAGGTGATCACGGTCGGCTCCGACCGTCCGGTGCGCTCGGCGATCCCCGCCACCTCGCGGGCGATCTTGATCAGGTCGGCCAGGGCCTCCTGGGGGTCGAGCAGCTGCTTGGCCGGGTCGGGTTCGTATCTCTCGATATAGACGCGCAGGGTGGCCCCTTCGGTTCCCGTGCCCGACAGGCGGAAGACGATGCGCGAGCCGTCGGCGAAAACGATGCGGATGCCCTGCTGGGTGCTGGTGCTGCCGTCCACCGGGTCGGTGTAGGTGAAGTCGTCGTTGAAGGCCACGGTGTAGCCGCCCAGCGCCGTGCCGGTGAGGGCGAGCCCGCGCAGATGCTCCATCAGCCCGTTGGCGGCGGCGGTATCGATGCCCTCGTAGTCGTGTCGTGAGTAGTAGTTGCGGCCGTACTTGGCCCAGTGCGCCTTGACGATGTCGGCCACGCCCTCGCGCCGGACCGCCAGCACGTTCAGCCACATCAGCACCGCCCACAGCCCGTCCTTCTCGCGGACATGGTCCGAGCCGGTGCCGAAACTCTCCTCGCCGCACAGGGTGGCCAGGCCCGCATCCAGCAGGGTGCCGAAGAATTTCCAGCCGGTGGGTGTCTCGTAGCACTTGATGCCCAGCGCCTCGGCGACGCGGTCGGGCGCGGCCGAGGTGGGCATGGACCGGGCGATGCCCTTGAGCCCCGCCTTGTAGCCGGGGCACAGGGTGGCGTTGGCAGCCAGCACCGCCAGGCTGTCCGAGGGGGTGACGTAGAAGTCGCGGCCCAGGATCATGTTGCGGTCGCCATCGCCGTCCGAGGCGGCGCCGAAATCGGGGGCGTCCTTGCCGAACAGGCAGTCGACCAGATCGTGGGCGTGGACCAGGTTGGGGTCGGGGTGACCGCCGCCGAAGTCCTCCTGGGGCACGCCGTTCATCACCGTGCCGGCCGGCGCCCCCAATATGCCCTCGATGATCGCGGTGGCGTAGGGGCCTGTGACCGCGTGCATGGCGTCGAACTTCATGCGGAAGCCCGAGGCGAACAGGGCGCGGATGGCGTCGAAGTCGAACAATTGGCCCATCAGTTCGGCGTAGTCGGCGACGGGGTCGAACACCTCGACCTCCATGGCGCCGAGCCGGCGGGTGCCCAGCGTGTCGAGGTCCACGTCCTGGGTGTCGAGGATGCGGTATTCGCGGAT
>JBFMHS010000360.1:0-4151 GCA_040751765.1 Pseudomonadota bacterium
GCGTCGCCGGCCACCGCAACCACCACCGCCGGCAGGGCGGCGCCGAGAGCCAGTCCGGCCGCCACCCCTACCAGCGACAGCGCGCCGACCAGCAGGCCGTAGGTGCCCAGGATGGTCCCCGACGGGGCGCCGACGCATTTCAGCACCGCGATGGTGTGGACGCGGCCGTCGAGATAGGCCTTGACCGCGTTGGCGACGCCGATGCCGCCCACCAGCAGCGCGGTCAGCCCGACCAGGGTCAGGAAGGCCGCCATGTTGTCGAGGAAGCGCTCGATGCCGGGGGCGGCGTTGGTGGTGTCGCGCACCTGCCAGCCGGCGGCCGGAAAGCGGTCCTCCAGCGCCTTGCGCGCCGCCTGGGCGCCGGTGCCACCCATGTCGACCGAATAGGTGTAGCGGATCAGGCTGCCCGGCTGGACCAGTCCGGTGGCGGCGACTGCGTCGGCGGCGACCATCAGGCGGGGGCCGAAGGCCAGGGCGGTGGCGATGCGGTCGGGTTCCCTGGCGATGGTGGCGCGCAGCTCGAACTCCGCCTCGCCGACCCGCAGGCGGTCGCCCAGCTTCAGGCCCAGTGCCACAAGCAGGTTGGGGTCGGCGGCGGCACCCCAGACCCCGCCACGGCGGTCCAGCGCCTCGGCCGGGGTCATGGCCGGGGCGAGGTCAAGGGTGCCGACCAGGGGGTAGAGGGAATCGACGCCCTTCAGCTCGACCAGCCGGCGGGCATCCCCGGCATGGGCCATGGCCCGCATCTCGATGCCGGCGGAGACCCTGCCCAGCTCGGCCAGGGCGGCCAAGTGGTCGGGCTCGGCGGGGCGGTGCGACAGGCGCAGGTCGAGGTCGCCGCCCAGCAGGGCGCGGGCATCCTCGGCCAGGCCCGTTTCGAAGGCGGCCTTGAGCGAGCCTGAGGCGGCAATGGCCGCCACCCCCAGCGCCAGACAGGCCATCAGGATGCGGAAGCCCCTGAGGCCGCCGCGCAGCTCGCGGCGGGCGAAGGAGAGGGCGACGCTCACGACGCCGCCACCACCGGCTGGTCGGCCGCGATGCGGCCGTCCTCGACCCGCACCATCCGGCCGCAGCGGGCGGCCAGGGCGGGGTCGTGGGTGACCAGGACCAGGGTGGTGCCGGCGCGGTCGTGCAGTTGGAACAGCAGGTCCATGATGGCTCGGCCGGTGGCGCCGTCGAGGTTGCCGGTGGGCTCGTCGGCCAACAGCAGGCCCGGCCGCGCCACGAAGGCCCGCGCCAGCGCCACCCGCTGCTGCTCGCCGCCCGACAGCTGGCCGGGATAGTGGTCGAGGCGGTGGCCCAGGCCGACGGCGGCCAGCTCCGCCTCGGCGCGGGCGAAGGCGTCGGCGGCGCCGGCCAGTTCCAGCGGCACCGCCACGTTCTCCAGCGCGGTCATGGTGGGCACCAGGTGGAAGGACTGGAACACGATGCCGACGCGGTCGCGGCGGAAGCGGGCCAGGCGGTCTTCGTCCAGGGCCGACAGATCGTGCCCGGCCACCCGCACGACGCCCCGGGTGGCGCGCTCCAGGCCGGCCATGACCATCAGCAGGGTCGACTTGCCCGACCCCGACGGACCGACCACGCCGACCGTCTCGCCGGCCGTCACCGACAGGTCGATGCCGCGCAGGACGTTGACCTCGCCGGCCAAGCTCGCCAACTTGAGATGTACGCCCCCCAGATGGACCAGGGGCTCGGCAGCTGCGGTGGAATGGCTCATGCGGGGCAACGCTCTTTCGAGGATGGTCGGGTTGGTCGCATATGGCGCCCTGGTTCTCCTTGTCAACTTTGGCACGGGTATGGCGGCGGCCGAAACCCGCATCCTGGCCCTGGGCGATTCCCTGACCGCCGGGTACGGCCTGCCGGCCGGGCAGGGATTCGCGCCGCAATTGGAGAAGGCTCTCAAGGCCAGGGGCCACGACGTCCGCGTCATCGACGCCGGCGTCTCCGGCGACACTACCGCCGGTGGGTTGGCGCGCCTGGACTGGGCGCTGGGCGACGAGCCCCAGGTGGCCATCGTCGAGTTGGGCGCCAACGACGCCTTGCGCGGCCTCGACCCCGACCAGGCCTACCGCAACCTCGACGCCATCCTGACCCGGCTGAAGCAGAAGGGGGTGCGGGTGGTGCTGGCCGGGATGGTGGCGCCGGCCAACTGGGGACCGGACTACGGCAAGCGCTTCGACGCCATCTACCGCCGGCTGGCGGAAAAGCACGGCGTGGCGCATTATCCCTTCTTCCTGGAGGGGGTGGCCAAGGATCCCGGGCTCAACCTGCCCGACGGTCTGCACCCCACCGCCGAGGGCGTGGCGGTCGTGGTCCGCAACATCCTCCCCGTGGTCGAGAGCGTGCTGCCCAAATGACCAAGCCAATGCCCAGCCCCGGCGCCAGCGCCAAGCCCTTCACCGTCGCCCACGCCCAGGCCGACCACTGGGGGCTGGCGGCCAAGGCTTGCCTGGAGGGGGTGGCGGCGGCGGCGCCCGAGGCCGATCTCGGCCTGCTCTACGCCACCGAGGCCTTCGGCGGCGACCTGCCCAGCATCCTGACCTTCCTGCGCGAGACCACCCGCATCCAGCGCTGGGTCGGCGGCGTTGCCCCCGGCGTGGTGGCCGGCACCAGCGAATACCGCGATTGCGGCGGCCTGGCGGTAATGGTCGGGCGGCTGCCCGACGGTGCCGCCTCGTGCTTCTCGGGCCTGGACGTGGCCGCGGTGCGGGCGCGGCTGGGCGTCGGCGAGGGGCCGCATGTGGCGCTGGTCCACGGTGATGCCCGCAATCCCGGCCTGGCGGCGCTGATCGACGCGGCGGCCGGCTCCGACGGCTTCCTGGTCGGCGGCCTGATGTCGGCGGCGGGACCGCCGGCCCAGGTGGCCGAAACGGTGGTGTCGGGCGGACTGTCCGGGCTGCTGTTGTCGCCCGGGGTGGAGCTGGTCGCGGGCCTGACCCAGGGCTGCACGCCGCTGGGCGGCGAGCACGTGGTCACCGACGCGTGGGAAGGGGTGGTGATGGGGCTCGACGGCCTGGCGGCGCTGGACGTGCTCAAGGCCGAGGCCGGCGACCTCATCGCCCGCGACCCCCGCCGCGCCGCCGGCTACATCCATGTCGGCCTGCCGGTGGCCGGCAGCGACACCGGCGACTACCTGGTGCGCAACCTGGTGGGCATCGACCCGCGCCAGGGCTGGCTGGCGGTAGCCGACCGCGTCGCGGTGGGCCAGCGGCTGATGTTCGTCCGCCGCGATCCCAACGCCGCCCAGCGCGACATGGCGCGCATGCTCGAAGGCGTCGCCCGCCGCCTGGACGGGCGGCCGGTGCGGGCGGCGGTCTACGTCACCTGCGTGGCGCGCGGGCGCCATATGTTCGGCCGTGACGGCGCCGAGATGGAGATGATTCGCGACGCACTGGGCGACATCCCGGTCATCGGCTTTTGCGCCAACGGCGAGATCTCGCGCGACCGCCTCTACGGCTATACCGGCGTGCTGGCGGTCCTGCCCGGGGACCGGCCATGATCCGCCTGTTCGCCGGCCTGGCGCTGCCCGAGGAGGTGTCCGGCCGCCTGGCCGCCATGGCCGCCGGCATCCCCGGCGCCCGCTGGGTCGAGGCCCGCAATATGCACGTCACCCTGCGCTTCATCGGCGAGGTGGAGGACGGCCTCGCCCGCGAGATCCACGATGCCCTGGCCGACGCCGAACTGGGGCCGCCGGTGGCGCTGTCGATCACCGGCCTCGGCACCTTCGGCTCCCGCCAGCCGCACGCCTTGTGGGCGGCGGTGGACAAGACCGCCGTGCTGGCCCGCCTGCAAGCCAAGGTGGAGGGCACGGTGGTGCGCCTGGGCCTCGACCCCGAGCCGCGCAAGTTCACCCCCCACGTCACCCTGGCCCGGCTGAAGGGGGCGCCGCTGGGGCGGGTGCAGGATTTCATCTCCGGCCACAGCCCGCTGACCCTCGGCCCGGTCGCCATCGACCACCTCACCCTGTTCCGCAGCCATCTCGGCCGCGCCGGCGCCGAATACGAGGCGGTGGCGGATTACCCGCTGGCTCCATAGGGCTTGCGCCGCCAAACCTATGGCTTGTGCCCGGGGCGGGCTCGGGGTACCTTCCGGGGTATGACTTGGCTCCGATCGCGTACCGCCGCTGGACTTCTGGCGACCCTGCTGTTGGT
>JBFMHS010000361.1:0-8943 GCA_040751765.1 Pseudomonadota bacterium
CCGGAACCCGAGCCGCAACCAGAGCCGGAGCCGCAACCGGAGCCGGAGCCGGAGCCGGCGCCGGAACCCTCGCCCGGCCCCGCCCCCGACAAGGCCCCGCCCTCGGTGCAGTCGGTGCTGGCCAAGGTGGCGCGCATGATGGAGAAGGCCGAGGAAGCCGATACCCCCACGCCCCGGGTCAAGAAGGGCCGGGTCACCCTGCGCCCCAATCCAGGTGCCGAGCCGGAGAAGGCCATGCTGGCGGACGACGAGGTCCACTGGCCGGGGGTATAATGCAGTTTGGAACGATTCCAGTTGCGGTTTAGAGGCCTTCTGAGGAACAATCGCACGATCCCGAAGGCAAGTGGAGAGGGTCCATGTCCTGGATTGCCGATGGCCGAACCGACGAGCAGACGCTCAAGGACCATGGACTTCGGCCGACCCGCCAGAGGCTCGACCTGATCCGGGTCATCCGCCAGGGCGGCCGCCGCCATCTGACCCCCGAATCCTTCCACCGCGAGCTGACGGACTCCGGACTGAAGTTCTCGCTGGCGACCATCTACAATTCGCTGAACTCGTTCACCGACGCCGGCCTGCTGCGCCGCATCGGCTTCGGCGACCGCACCTGGTACTGCACCAATCCGGCGCCGCACCATCACTTCTTCGACGAGGGATCGGGCCGCATCGAGGACATTCCCGGCGACCAGCCCCAGGTGGTGGGCCTGCCCTCGCCGCCCGACGGCATGACCGTTCTGGGCGTCGAGGTGATCGTCAGGGTCCGCCGCGAGGCCGCCGAGTAATCGGGGTCAGTTGATCAGGCCCAGCGCCGTCGCCTTCTCGGCGGCCTGGGCGGTCGTGGACACGCCCAACTTCTCGCGCGCCATCCGCAGCGCCACCGCCACGTCCTCCTCGGGGCGGTGCGTCGCCGCCGAGATCTCCCACAGCGACCGCCCGATGGCGGCCCATTCCAGGCATTGGCGTTCGACCGTCGACAGCATGGCGGCCGGGTCGGTGGTATCCAGCAGGCGGTCGACGGCGGAGTGGTAGTAGACGGCCAGCAGCCGGAGGTCGGGCTGGGCGGCGAGAACCCGCTTCATTTCCGCGGTCGAGGCAAAGGCGAACGAGACCAGGGCATGGCAGCCCCTGGCGTCGTGGAAGGGAATGGTGTAGCCGTCGGCCAGGCCATGCCCGGCGGCCTCGGCGAAGAAAGCGCGCTGTTGGTCGGTCAGGCTGTCGCGGTTTGCGACGTAGCGCCAGGCAAAGGGTAGGTGGTTGACCAAGGCCTCCTGGACCACCGGATCGATCAGTTGGTAGCGCCGCTCCAGGTAGCGTGCCAGCCAGGCCGGCGGATAGGTCGAATCCACGTAGGGATGGTCCATGCCCGCCGGCTTCAGGTTGCCGTAGCCGTAGAGCGTGATCCCCGCCGCCATCAGCCCGCGCCGGAACGCCGCGCGCGCCATCTCCAAATCCTCGGCCCACAGTATCTCGTTGGCCAGATCGATGATCGCCCCCATGTTCCCGCCGCCCCTCCCCTGGCCTCGTGAACAAGCAGGTAGCCTATACCACCAGGACGGTTTTCGCCAGTCGGTTGGGCGGGACGGCCGACTCAACCTCCCGGCGAGGCGTCACAGGCCGCCGAGGCAGATGTATTTGACCTCCAAATATTCCTCGATGCCGTGATACGAGCCCTCGCGGCCGATACCGGATTCCTTCATGCCACCGAAGGGCGCCACCTCGGTGGAGATGATGCCTTCGTTGACGCCGATGATGCCGTATTCCAACGCGCCGGCGACGCGCAGGCACCGGCCGAGGTCGCGGGAATAGAAATAGGCGGCGAGGCCGAATTCGGTGTCGTTGGCCATGCGCACCGCCTCGTCCTCGGTCTCGAAGCGGAACAGCGGCGCCACGGGGCCGAAGGTTTCCTCGCGGGCGCACAGCATGTCGGAGGTGACGCCGGTCAGGATGGTGGGCTCGAAGAAGGTGCCGCCGAGGGCGTGGCGCTTGCCGCCGGTGACCACGCGAGCGCCCTTGGCGATGGCGTCGGCGATGTGGCGCTCCACCTTCGCCACCGCCTGGGCGTTGATCAGCGGTCCCTGTTGGGTGGCGCCCCTGAGCCCGGCACCGACGGTCAGACGACCCACCGCCTCGGCCAGCTTGGCGGCGAAGGCGTCGTGGATGCCGGCCTGGACCAGGATGCGGTTGGCGCAGACGCAGGTCTGCCCGGTGTTGCGGTACTTGGAAGCGATGGCACCGGCGACGGCGGCGTCGAGGTCGGCGTCGTCGAAGACGATGAACGGGGCGTTGCCGCCCAGCTCGAAGCTGACCTTCTTCATGGTGTCGGCACATTGCTTCATCAGCAGCTTGCCCACCTCGGTGGAGCCGGTGAAGCTGAGCTTGCGCACAATGGGGTTGGCGGTCAGCTCCGCCCCTACCGGCGCCGGGTCGGAGCAGGGCACCACGTTGAACACGCCCGGCGGGATGCCGGCGCGGTCGGCCAGTTCGGCCAGGGCCAGGGCCGATAACGGTGTGTCCTCGGCCGGCTTGACCACCACCGTGCAGCCGGCCGCCAAGGCGGGCGCGCATTTGCGGGTGATCATGGCGTTGGGGAAGTTCCACGGCGTCAGTGCCGCCACCACGCCGATGGGCTCGCGGGTGGCCAGGATGCGGCGGCCGGGGGCGTTCTCGGGGATGACGTCGCCGTAGACCCGCTTGGCCTCCTCGGCGTACCACTCCACGAAGGCGGCGCCATAGACCACCTCGCCCTTGGCCTCGGCCAACGGCTTGCCCTGCTCGGCGGTCATCAGCACCGCCAGGTCGTCCTGGGCGGCCAGGATGAGGTCGTGCCAGCGGCGCAGGATGGCGGCGCGCTCCTTGGCCGTCCTGGCCTTCCAGGCCGGGAAGGCGCGGCCGGCGGCCTCGATGGCGCGGCGGGTCTCGGCGCCGCCCAGGTCGGCGACACGGGCCACCACCGCCCCGTCGGCGGGATCGGTCACCGCGAAGGTGGCGCCCCCGTCGGCGTCGATCCAGGCGCCGTCCACATAGGCCTGGGTGCGCAGGAGCTGGGAATCCTTGAGGTCTGGCATGGCGTCCGTCCGGGTGGGTGGAAAGCTGCGGAAGGAACAGATATACGCGTTGGGTCCGCCAACGGAAAGGCCAAGCCCATGACCGCCCCGCGATCCCTGTACCTGCCCATCGCCGAGCACGAGCTGCACGTCACCGAATGGGGCGACCCTGCCGCGCCGGCGGTGGTGATGTGGCACGGGCTGGCCCGCACCGGCCGCGATTTCGACACCATCGCCGCGGCCCTGGCGCAGCGCTGGCGGGTGATCTGCCCGGACACCATCGGGCGTGGGCTGTCGTCGTGGTCGGCCGATCCCGAGGCCGACTACACCTTGGCCGCCTATGCCGGCCATGCCGTCGAGATGCTGGACCGTCTGGGCGTCGCCGCTTGCCGCTGGCTGGGCACCTCCATGGGCGGAGCACTGGGCATGATCGCCGCCGCCGGGCCGCTCCGGGACCGTATCGAGCGCTTGGTGCTCAACGACATCGGCCCCAGCCTCAATCCGGCGGCGGTGGAGCGCATCCGCGCCTATGTCACCACGGTGCCCGATTTCCCCACCATGTCCGAGTTCGAGAAGTTCCTGCGCCTGGTCTACCAACCCTATGGCCGCCTGACCGACGCGGAATGGCGGCGCATGGCCGAGACCTCGGCGCGGCGGCGCGGCGACGGACGCATCACCGTCCACTACGATCCCAAGGTTATGGAGGTGTTCGCGCGCCACGCCGATGCCTACGAGCTGTGGCCGGCCTACGACGCCGTCGACTGCCCGACCCTGGCCCTGCGCGGTGAGAACTCGGACCTGCTGCTGCCCGAGGTGTTCGCCGCGATGGGGCGGCGCGGCCCCAAGGCCCGGCTGGAGACCATCCCCGGCTGCGGCCACGCCCCGGCTCTGAACTCCCCAGAGCAGATCAAGCTGATCGCCGACTTCCTATCCTGATTGGAATATTCATGTTTGGATAAGCCCCTAACCATCTTCTTTGGAATTATACCAATTGAAACGGTAGTGGTGGCGGGCGCACTCTCTTACCCGAAAGGATATCCCGAGGGGGGATGATCCTGGTTCCGTGAGAGGGGAGTTCGATCATGAGGAAGATCGCCGTGTTGACCGCCGTCGCGATCATGGCTGGGGCCGGTGCCGCGTCCGCCGACGAACTGATGACGCAGGCCCAGGGGGTGTTCAAGCCCATTCCGTCGGTGGTGCCGGCGGTCAAGAACAACGCGGTCACCCGCGACAAGGTGGAGCTGGGCAAGGCATTGTTCTTTGATCCGCGCCTGTCGGCCTCGGGCATCCTGTCGTGCAACACCTGCCACAACCTGGGCATGGGCGGCGACGACAACCTGGAAACCTCGGTCGGCCACGGCTGGCAGAGGGGACCGCGCAACGCCCCCACAGTGCTCAACGCCGTGTTCAACGTGGCGCAGTTCTGGGACGGCCGCGCCGAGGACCTGAAGGCCCAGGCCAAGGGGCCGGTGCAGGCGGGCGTCGAGATGAACAACACCCCCGCCCAGGTCGAGAAGACCCTGAACTCGATCCCGGCCTATGTGGAGATGTTCAAGAAGGCGTTCCCCGGCGACAAGGCTCCGGTCAGCTTCGACAACATGGCCGCCGCCATCGAGGCCTTCGAGGCCACGCTGATCACCCCGGCCTCGCGCTTCGACCAGTACCTGGAGGGCAACGCCAACGTGCTGACCGCCCAGGAGAAGAACGGCCTCAAGCTGTTCATGGACAAGGGCTGTTCGTCCTGCCACGCCGGCGTCAACATCGGCGGCGAGATGTACGCGCCCTTCGGCGTGGTCGAGAAGCCCGGCGGCGACGTGCTGCCGGCCGACGACAAGGGCCGCTTCGCGGTGACCAAGACCGCCGACGATTCCTACGTCTTCCGCGCCGGCCCGCTGCGCAACATCGCCCTGACCGCCCCCTACTTCCACTCCGGCAAGGTGTGGAGCCTTGAGCAGGCGGTGGCGATCATGGGCCAGAGCCAGCTGGGCGCCAAGCTGTCGGACAAGGAGGTCAAGGACATCACCGCCTTCCTGCACACCCTGACCGGCGAGCAGCCCCGGGTGGAATACCCCATCCTGCCGGCCTCGACCGACTCCACCCCCAAGCCGAAGCTGATGAACTGATCGGAGTTCGGCGCAAGGCCCCGGCCGGAGCGATCCGGCCGGGGCTTTTCTTTCGCTAACCCTGCTCCTTGCGCAGGTCGCGCACCCGCACCGCCTTGCCCTGGCTGCGCGGGATCTCGCCGGGCAGACGGACCAGCACCTCGCACGAGACGCCGACCATGGACTTGATGTGGTGGCGGATCTTGTTGGCCTGGTATTCGCGCTCGCTCTCGCCCCGCGCCTGGTCGGCCTCGACTTCGACGGTCAGATGGTCCAGCGATCCCTGGCGGCTGATCACCAGCTGGTAATGGGGCGCGATGCCGGGGAAGCCCACCAGCACCGCCTCGATCTGGCTGGGATAGACGTTGACGCCCCGGATGATCAGCATGTCGTCGTTGCGGCCCGTCACCCGCAGGATGCGCAGATGGGTGCGGCCGCAGGCGCAGGGCTCGTCGGTGAGACGGGTGATGTCGCGGGTGCGGTAACGCACCATCGGCAACGCCTCCTTGGTCAGGCTGGTGATGACCAGCTCGCCCTCGGCGCCCATGGGCAGCGGCTCAAGCGTCGCGGGGTCGACCACCTCGAACAGGAAGTG
This sequence comes from Pseudomonadota bacterium, assembly GCA_040751765.1. Taxonomy (GTDB): domain Bacteria; phylum Pseudomonadota; class Alphaproteobacteria; order Rhodospirillales; family Magnetospirillaceae; genus CALABS01. The sequence goes on from JBFMHS010000361.1 coordinate 5,739, forward strand.
GTCCTCCCAGCCATGCAGGCCGACCCGCAGGTGGCATTCCATGGCCACGCCGGGGCCGATGATCTCGGACAGGCCGTAGGAATCCACCGAGGCGATGCCCAGGCGGCGGTCCAGCTCGTCGCGCATGGTCTCGGACCACGGCTCGGCGCCGAACACGCCCAGGCGCAGGCTGGACGCCGGCAGGTCGACGCCGGTCTTCTCGGCCACCTCGGCGATGTTGAGCGCGTAGGACGGCGTGGAGACCAGCACGTTGGCGCCGAAATCCACCATCAGCGCGGTCTGGCGCTCGGTCTGGCCGCCCGACATGGGGGTCACCGTGCAGCCCAGCCGCTCGGCGCCGTAGTGGAAGCCCAGCCCGCCGGTGAACAGGCCGTAACCCAGCGCGTTGTGGACAACGTCGCCCGGCCGTGCCCCGGCGCAGGCCAGCGCGCGGGCCATGATCCCGGCCCAGGTGTCGATGTCGGCGGCGGTGTAGCCGACCACGGTGGGCTTGCCGGTGGTGCCCGAGCTGGCATGCAGCCGGACCACCTTCTCGCGCGGCACCGCGAACATGCCGAAGGGATAGTTGTCGCGCAGGTCGGTCTTGACCGTGAACGGGAAGCGGGCGAGGTCGGCCAACGTCCGCAGGTCGTCGGGCCTGACCCCGGCGGCGTCGAAGGCGGTACGGTAGTGCCGTACATTGGCGTAGGCGTGGGCCAGCGACGTCTTCAGGCGCTCGAGTTGCAGAGCCGCCAGCGTCTCGCGGTCCATGCGCTCGATCTCGGGCTGGAACATCCAGTTGTCGGCCGCCAACGCCGTCATCGTCCCCTCTCCTCTTGCTGGGTCTGACGCCCACTCGGAAGGGGCGGTTTAAGCCATAATGGCGGCGGGGGCAATGGCTCCTTGCCGAACGTCAAGGCTCTTCCAGCCCCTCCCCGCTTGATGATAGGTTCTACCCCTTCGCGGGGGAGGGCCTTCCCCCACGACAAGGATATCCCCGAGGAAGCGAGGAGTTCTTTATGTCCGCTGCCGCTCAGGCGAAGCCCAACAGCCGCCTGCTCCTTTCCGGCAACGATGCCGTCGCGCGCGGTGTGTGGGAGGCGGGATGCCAGGTGGCCGCCGCCTACCCCGGCACCCCCTCCACCGAGATCCTGGAGGCGCTGTCGGCCTATCCCGACCTGTACGCCGAGTGGTCGGTGAACGAAAAGGTGTCCATGGAGGTCGCCATCGGCGCCTCCATGTCCGGCGCCCGCGCCTTCTGCGCCATGAAGCACGTGGGCATGAACGTCGCCTCCGACGCTTTCATGACCCAGACCCTGTGCGGCGTGGTCGGCGGCCTGGTGATCGCCATCGCCGACGACGTCGGCCTGTCGTCGTCGCAGAACGAGCAGGATTCGCGCTTCTGGGGCCGCTTCGGCCACGTTCCCATCCTCGAGCCGGCGGATTCGCAGGAAGCCTATGAGATGGTCCAGGACGCCTTCGAGCTGTCCGAGGCCCAGAATACCCCGGTCATCCTGCGCCTGACCACCCGCGTCTGCCACGTCAAGGCGCTGGTCACCGTGGGCGAGCGCCGCGCCCGCCCGGTGGGCGGCTTCAAGCTGGACGCCAAGCGCTGGGTGATGACCCCCGCCAACGCCAAGGGCATGCTGCCCAAGCAGATGGAGCGCGAGGCCCGCCTGCGCGCCATGGCCGAGGAATCGGCCTGGAACCTGCTCGACGACGGCGCCGACCGCCGCGTCGGCTTCGTCACCTCGGGCCCGGCCTACCAGCACGTGCGCGAGAGCTTCCCCGACGCCCCCGTCCTCAAGCTCGGCTTCACCCATCCGTTGCCGGTCGAGAAGGTGCGTGCCTTCAAGGCCACAGTCGACCGCCTGGTGGTGGTCGAGGAGACCGAGCCGCTGATGGAGAACGAACTGCGGGCGGCCGGCATGCTGGACGTCCACGGCAAGGACATCCTGCCACGCCTGGGCGAGCTGCTGCCGGCGGTTCTGATCCCGGCCATCTTCAGGCTGCGCGGCGAGGAGCCGCCCTGCCCCACAACCTATCCCAAGATCGATCCGTTCCCGCGCCCGCCGACCATGTGCGCCGCCTGCCCGCACATGGGCGTCTACTACTGCCTCAACCGGCTGCGCAAGAAGGTCCAGATCTCGGGCGACATCGGCTGCTACACCCTGGGCGCCGGCCAGCCGTGGAACGCGCTGGACACCACCATCTCCATGGGGGCCGCCATGGGCATCGCGCTGGGCATGGACAAGGCCCGTTCCGAGGAGACCAAGGACAAGGCGGTGATCAGCGTCATCGGCGACTCCACCTTCCTGCACATGGGCATGCAGGGCATGCTGGATATCGTCTACAACCGCGGCAACGTCACCACGCTGTTGCTCGACAACCGCTCCACCGGCATGACCGGCGGCCAAAACCATGCCGGCACCGGCAAGGACCTGCACGGCAACGATGCCCCCCGCGTCGACTTCGTCAAGCTGGTCGAGGCGCTGGGCGTCAAGCCCGAGCGCATCAAGGTGGTCGATCCCTACAAGCTGCCGGTGATGTTCAAGGCCATCAAGGACGAGATCGCCGTCCCCGAGCCCAGCGTCATCATCACCAACCAGCCCTGCGTGCTGTCCGAATTCTATTCCAAGCTCAAGCCGTACACGGTCGTCGACGACGACTGCACCGGCTGCGGCAATTGCATCAACGTCGGTTGCCCGGCGATCACGGTCAAGCGCACCGCCAAGGAAGTGCGCAAGACGGGCGTCGAGGCCGAACTGAAATTCGTCCAGATCGACACCGCCATGTGCACCGGCTGCCATATGTGCGTCGACTCGTGCGGCCCCAAGGCCATCGTCGAGCAGGAACGCACCATCGGCGAATGCTTCGCCGCGCCCGGCGGCTGCGGGGGGAACTGAGAGAGATGAGCGACAACATCATCACCAACATCCTGGTCTGCGGCATCGGCGGCCAGGGCGTCATGACGGCGGCCGAGATTCTGGCCCAGACCGCCATCGCGCGCGGCCTTGATGCCAAGAAGTCCGAGGTGGCCGGCATGGCCCAGCGCGGCGGCGTGGTCACCAGCCACGTGCGCTTCGGCAAGAAGGTGTTCTCGCCGGTCATCACGCCCGGCACCGCCGACATCCTGGTCGCCTTCGAGGTTGCCGAGGCGTCGCGTTGGGCCGACCAGCTGCGCCCGGGCGGCGTCGCCATGGTCAACACCATCCGGCTGGTGCCG
>JBFMHS010000362.1:0-9384 GCA_040751765.1 Pseudomonadota bacterium
CTTCCTGGGGGCCGATTCCGACATCGACATCGCCACCCGCCACCCCGAGTTTTCGGAATGGCGTTGGATGGAGCTGGCGCGGGTGCCGGAGCTGATCGTGCCGTTCAAGCGTCCGCTCTACAATCAGGTCGTGGCCGAGTTCCTGCCCCTGGCCGCCTGACCCTTCGGCCGTCCTCAGACCCGGTGCAGCACGGCGACGACGCGGCCGGCCAACATCCCGGCGGCCTGGGCGGCGGTAACCACCTCGGCCCGGTAGAGCGGGTTGGCCGGCTGGACCTGGACGGTGCCGTCCAGCATCAGTTGCAGCCGGCGGATCACCAGTTGGTCGCCCATCCTCAGCACCGCCATCGCGGTATCCACCGCCGTCAGCGCGCGGTCGAACACGACAAGGTCGCCGGCCACGAGATCCGGGGCCATGGCGTCACCGCGCACCTCCATGGTGGCCAGGGACGGCGAATGCAGGATCGCCGCCAGCCCGAGAACGGGATCGCGGGGCTTGTCACCCCGTCCGTCCACATGGGGAACCGGTCGCAACGAACCGGTGTCGGCTGGCGGACCATCCCCGTTCAACAGCCAGTTGGTGTCGACGCCGAGCCGCGCCATGGCGGCGAGGACGCGGCCGCCGGGAACGATCTTGCCGGCCTCGTAGTCCTGGTATGCACGGAAACTTGCGTCGAGCGCGGCGGCGAAGTCCTTCTGGGATTTCCCCATGCGCTCTCGAACGAGCCTGATCCTGTCGGCGAGATCCCGCACCTTGTCGGCCATGGGCGCGAGTATATCCGTGTCGCTGCGGCCTGCCTAGGGCGTGCGGCGGACCACCGCGACCACCGGACCGACGATGCCCGATCGCGGGTCGACCGGCTCGCGGCCATAGCAGGGATTGCTGGGCACGGCCAGCCAGCCGCCGTCGGCGAGCAGTTGCAGCCGGCGCGGCGCCAAACCCGCATGCCCGGCCAGCACATACAGCCCGCCATCCTCGAGATGGCCGGAATGGCGGACGAAGACCACCAGGTCGCCGGCTCGCAGGTCGGGATGCATGGCGTCGCCCACGACCTCCAGCGAGGAGACCAGGCGGTTCTCCAGCCCGCCCAGGGCCAGCAGCGGCGGCCGGGCGCGTCCTTCCGCGTCCATGTGCGGAATGGGGCACAAATCGCCCCATGGGGGCTGCTCGCGATTGTCGCCGGTGCTGTCGTCCATGACCCCACCCCGTATCAACGCCCCCTATCTTTCGAGGTGGCGCCCCACATGCGAAGGGTCAAGCATCCACGAAAGTATGGGTCGGCGTGCTCCCTTTCTCCACTGGCGAGCAACTCTCGTGCACGGTATTGTGCGTAGTGGGTTGGAGCGAAAGGACAGGGCGGATGCAGGGCATCACCGATCACATGCTGGCAGCGGACCTGGGCGAGGGCGTGCGCCACCTGGATCGCGATCACGCCGACATGATGTCCCTGGCCGCGCAGTTTTCCCGCCTGCGTGAGAGGGCGCTCCACCGCCAGGCCGTGGCGGTGCTGGCGGAACTGCTTGCCACCGCCGAGGCCCATTGGCGGCGCGAGGTGGACATGCTGCGCAGCTACGGCTATCCCGAGGCCGACGACCATGCCGCCGGCCATCTGGCGACCGAACAGGCGCTGGCCGCCCTGGCCACGACGCCGGCGGAGGTGGCGACCGGCTGCGAGGACGTCATCCTGCGGATGTTGATCGAGGACCAGCGATGGAAATGGTGGTTCCTCGACGCGGGCATCCGTCCCCGGGCCTGACGGCGGGGTGCGGAACGGCCGCCGTCATTCCCGCTAGGCAGCCATCTCACGGACCCGCTGCATCATCTTGCGGGCGGCGAAGGCCTTGGCACGGGCGCCGAACCAGCCCTGGGGATCGATGCCCACGGCCTTCAGCACCATGTTGACCGCCCGTTCGGTGTGCTTGGGCTGGTAGTGCCGGAAGGCGCGGCCGGCATAGGCGTGGTAGCAGCGGGCGCGCTCATAGGGCATGTCGGCGGGGTCGTTGGCGGCGTGATAGGCGAAGGCCAACTCGTCGTCGTCGGTCTCGCGGATGCGCCCGGCCGCCACCAGCGCCCGGCGCAGCACGCCGACGCCCTCCTTCTCCACATAGGGCTTCATGTAGTCGAGAAACCATTTGTAGTGGCGGAATTCGTCGCCGGCGATGCGGTGGCAGATGGCCTTCAGCACCGGCTCGTCGGTGGCGTCGCGCAGCGCCGAATAGAACGAGCTGGTGCCGGTCTCGACGATGCAGCGGGCCAGCAGCTCGCCGGTCAGCGAACCGCGCACCGAGGTGGTCGATTCCACCGGAATGCGGTAGCCGTCGGTGAAGCGCTTGAAGCGGTCGCGGAAGACGAAGTCGGGATCGGCCAATTCGGCGTAGCGGCCAAGGACGTCGCCGTGCTGGACCTCCTCCTCCTGCCACTGCGCGGCCAGAGCCACGAAGGCGTCGTCGGCGGCGAACACGTTCTTGAGGTATTGGGTGTAGTCAGTGGCGTTGCGCTCGACCATCGCCGCCGCCTTGACCACCTTCAGGATGTCGGGATCAAGCCGGGAGGCGTCGAACTCCCCCCACGGAATGTCGTCCTGCGTCCACTGCGGCATGGTTCCCCCCCCGCGAAAGCCGATGGAGCGGATTTTGGACCCGCCGGTGGAATTTTCAACGGATTTCGGGAGGGAGCGGGGCGGTCACTGCTCCTTCTTGACCAGGCCGGTGACCCCCGCGACCCCCAGGGCGGTGAGGAACCAGCCCAGCAGGATGTGAACCCACAGATAGACCCGCGCCACCCGCCCGAACACCTTGGGGCCGGCCTCGGAGGTGTCCGTCTTGATGGACGGCTGCCAGTAGTCCTCCTGGTGCAGGTCGACGATGGGGAAGAACACGTCCATGGAATAGACCAGGGCGTTGAAGCGGGGATATTGGATTGGCAGCGGCTTGTCGGACATGTAGACCCGCTCCTTGGCCGGCACCATCATGCGGTGGCGGTCGGCGTCCTTGAACACCGCCATCCCGACCAGGATCACCAGCAGCATCGGCCATGCCACCCGCCACGGCTTGTAGCCGAAGCCCGCCGTCCAGCCGATCAGATGGCCCCAGACGATGCCCAGCCAGTCGGCGGCGCGGCTGAACAGGGGAAAGTCGGGGTCGGCATGCTTCTCCCGGCGCCGCCGCTTCTTGAAGGCCATCCGCCGCCATTCCTTGGCGATATGAACCTCGCGATAATCCTCCATCCGCCCCATCTCGCGGAACACCTTGGCGAGATGCTCGTAGGGTTGGGGGTCGAAGTGGCTGCCGATGCCACGCCCGAGCCATTCGATGCGCCCGACCGCGTCGACGCCGATCGCTTGGTCACCTCCAAGGCCGCCGTATGTGAAGCCGGACAGGCCGATTTGTTGTGGCCAGGAGTCCCTATCATCGGCCAGCACGCCGACCTTGGCATGGGTGAGATCGACCAAGCCGGACGCATTGGCGCCGTCCCGAAAGAATAGGCCACCGCCGACACGAATTCCATCAGCCTGCAACGCTGTCTTGCCGGCACCGTCAAACTTGGCGCCGCTGCAATCCAGGTCGCCGGTGATTGCCGCACCCAGCAAGCGGACTGTGCCTGTGGCTTCAAATCCCTCGCGAAAAAACAAGTCGCCATGGACCCGCAGTCCGTCTGCATGCAGCGCCGGTTCGCCGCCTCCATTCAGCTTGGCGTAGGTACAAGTCACATTGCCAGTGACACTCGCACCGGGCAGCCGCACCGGACCGGTTGCCGTGAACCCGCCGTTCAGGAAAAGGGTACCGCCAACCTGCATAGCGTCGGCCTGTAGCGCCGGCTCGCCTCCGCCATCGAATGTCGCGCCCCTGCAGCTAAAATCGCAGGTAATGCGCCCCCCCATCACGTCCACTGCCCCCGTCACCTTGCTCCCGCGCAAGTGAAAGCTCCCGTCGACGCGCAGGCGTTGGGCATTGATCCCGCCGGATATGGTGCAGTTCTGGATAAACAGGTTCCCGCAGCTGGCGTCATGGAGCCGAATGCCTGCGGGAATGGCACAGTCGACCAAAAGCAAGGGGCGGGGGAGCGTGCGCCCCTCGAAATCCAGCGCCCCGTCGATTGTGGCGCCCTCTATCCTCACCCCCCTGGGGTGGGTGTCATTGGCGGTCGCCAACCTGACGATCAGCGTGGCGGGGATGTGGTCGGTGCGCGTGAACCTGGCGAAGTCGCCGGTCTGGGCGGCCTGCTCCAAGCGCTGTTGGATGGATGGGGGGCGGGGTTGGTCGGTGGGCATAGCCTGGTCGGCGCTTCGATGGTGGAGGCGCCATCATAATGCGACCGATGGTGGGTGGATAGCGCTGGGTTACTGGGCGTTTCGGAGGGCGCGTGCGCCAAGACCTGGCACAGCCTCTCTGTGCCTCTGTGTCTCTGTGGTCAATCAATGTTCGCCACCGCCCGAGCTAGCTGGATTCCCACCTTCGCGGGAATGACGGTGGGGTGGGTGGGGTGGCGGGCCGCCTTCGTGTCTTCGCGTCTTCGCGGTGGAAACAGAAAAGGGCCGCCCCACCGGGGACGGCCCTTTTCCCATTCACACCCAATCGGCCTTAGTGGGCCACGGCGTCCATGGCCACCGCGACCGACATCTGCTTCTCGGCCAGAGCCTTTTCCTGATCGGACTTGGCGTCCGCCAGGGCCTGCTTGGCGGCCTTGACGCGGGTCTCGGCCATGGCCTTGGTGATGTCGGCGACGGGCATGGCCTCCTCGGCCAGGACGGTGATCCGCTCCTCGGTGACCTCGGCGAAGCCGCCGGCCACGAAGATGGTGTCCGACACCTTGCCGCCGTCGTGGACGTCAATGACGCCGGGCCGCACGGTGGCGATCATCGGCGCGTGGAGGGCCAGAGCGCCGAAGTCGCCTTCGGTTCCCGGAACCACCACCATGTCGACCGCCGCGCTGATCAGCAGCTTGGCGGGCGACACCAACTCGAACTTGATCTTGTCGGCCATGCGCCGGTTCCCCTTGCTTCAGACTTACGCGGCTTCGGCGGCCAGCTTCTTGGCCTTCTCGAGAACCTCGTCGATGCCGCCGACCATGTAGAAGGCGGCCTCGGGCAGGTGGTCGTACTCGCCGGCCACGATCGCCTTGAAGCTCTTGATGGTCTCCTCGAGGCCAACCAGCTTGCCCGGCGAGCCGGTGAACACCTCGGCGACGTGGAAGGGCTGCGACAGGAAGCGCTGGATCTTGCGGGCACGGGCCACGATCAGCTTGTCCTCTTCCGACAGCTCGTCCATGCCCAGGATCGCGATGATGTCCTGCAGCGACTTATAGGTCTGCAGGACGCGCTGCACCTCACGGGCGACCGTGTAGTGCTCCTGGCCGACGACGCGGGGGTCGAGAGCGCGGGAGGTCGAGTCCAGCGGGTCCACCGCCGGGTAGATGCCCAGCTCGGCGATCTGGCGCGACAGCACGGTGGTGGCGTCCAGGTGGGCGAACGAGGTGGCCGGCGCGGGGTCGGTCAGGTCGTCGGCCGGCACGTAAATGGCCTGCACCGAGGTGATCGAACCCTTCTTGGTCGACGTGATGCGCTCCTGCAGGGTGCCCATGTCGGTGGCCAGGGTCGGCTGGTAACCCACCGCCGAGGGGATGCGGCCGAGAAGCGCCGACACCTCGGAGCCCGCCTGGGTGAAGCGGAAGATGTTGTCCACGAAGAACAGCACGTCCTGGCCTTCGGCGTCGCGGAAGTACTCGGCGACGGTCAGGCCCGACAGGGCGACGCGGGCGCGGGCGCCCGGGGGCTCGTTCATCTGGCCGTAGACCAGGGCCACCTTGGAGCCGGTGGTCGAGCCGTCGGTGTTCAGCTTGATGACGCCCGATTCCACCATCTCGTGGTAGAGGTCGTTGCCCTCGCGGGTACGCTCGCCGACGCCGGCGAACACCGAGTAGCCGCCGTGCGCCTTGGCGACGTTGTTGATCAGCTCCATGATCAGCACGGTCTTGCCCACGCCGGCGCCGCCGAACAGGCCGATCTTGCCGCCCTTCACGTAGGGGGCCAGCAGGTCGATGACCTTGATGCCGGTGACCAGGATCTCGGTCTCGGTGGCCTGCTCGACGAATTCGGGCGCGTCGGCGTGGATCGGACGGACGTCCTTGTTGCCGACCGGGCCGCGCTCGTCGATGGGCTCGCCGATCACGTTGAGGATGCGGCCCAGCGTCTCGGCGCCGACCGGCATCATGATGGAGGCACCGGTGTCGACCACCTCGGCGCCGCGGACCAGACCATCGGTCGAGTCCATGGCGATGGTGCGGACGGTGTTCTCGCCCAGGTGCTGGGCGACCTCGAGCACCAGGGTGCGGCCCTGGTTGTCGGTGTGGCAGGCGTTCAGGATGGCCGGCAGCTGGCCCTCGAAGCGCACGTCCACGACGGCGCCCATGACCTGGGTGATCGTGCCGACGTTATTCTTAGCCATGGTGTGCTCCTAAGTCTCTTACAGCGCTTCGGCGCCGGAAATGATTTCGATGAGTTCCTTGGTGATCTGCGCCTGACGCGAGCGGTTGTACTGCAGCGTCAAGCGGTCGATCATGTCGCCCGCGTTGCGGGTCGCGTTGTCCATGGCGGACATGCGCGCGCCCTGCTCCGAGGCCTGGCTCTCCAAGAGCGCGCGGAACAGCTGGACGGCCAGGTTCCGCGGCAGCAGCGAGGCCAGGATCCCTTCCTCGTCGGGCTCGAACTCGTAGAGCGCCTTGGCCGAATCGTCCTTGGCGGCTTCCTGCTCGGGCGCCGGGAAGGGGATCAGCTGCTGGCGGGTGACCTCCTGCGAGATCGCCGACTTGAAACGGTTGTAGACCACCGTGCAGACGTCGAACTCCTCGTCGGCGAACAGGGCGGTGACCTTGTTGGCCACTTGGTCCGCCTCGGGGAAGGTGATGCCACGGCGGCCGAGCCCCTCGAAGCCCTCGATGAGCAGCTTGCCGTAGTCGCGCTTGATCTGCTCGCGGCCCTTGCGGCCGACGGGCAGGATCTTCACGGTCTTGCCTTCCTTCAGCAGCTGGGCGACCAGCCGCCGGGTGTCACGGACGATCGACGAGTTGAAGCCGCCGCACAGGCCACGGTCGGCGGTCACCATCACGATCAGGTGAACGTCGTCCTTGCCGGTGCCGGCGAGCAGGCGGGGCGCGCCCGACTGGCCGGCCAACGAGCCGGCCAGGGTGCCCAGCATGCGCTCCATGCGTTCGGCGAAGGGGCGCGCCGCCTCCGCCGCGGTTTGCGCGCGGCGGAGCTTGCTGGCGGCGACCATCTTCATGGCGGAGGTGATCTTCCTGGTCGACTTGACCGAGGAAATCCGCCCTTTTAGGTCCTTGAGGCTAGGCATCGGGTACTCCCTGCCCCGCGTTTACGCGAAGGTCTTGGCGAACGCGTCGAGGAAGCCCTTCAGCTTCTCCTCGGTCTGCGCGGAGATCTGCTTCTCGGAAGCGATCGCCTGCAGGATCTCGGGATGCTTGGCCTTGATCTCGGACAGCATGGCCTTCTCGAAGCGGCCGACCTCGCGCAGGTCGATCTTGTCGAGATAGCCCTTCACGCCGGCATAGATGGAAACCACCTCTTCCTCGACCGGCATCGGCGAGTACTGGGGCTGCTTCAAGAGCTCGGTCAGGCGCGAGCCGCGGTTCAGCAGCTTCTGGGTCGCCGGATCGAGGTCCGAGGCGAACTGGGCGAAGGCAGCCATCTCGCGGTACTGGGCCAGTTCCAGCTTGATCGAGCCCGCCACCTGCTTCATCGCCTTGATCTGGGCTGCGGAGCCGACGCGCGACACCGACAGGCCGACGTTCACGGCCGGGCGGATGCCCTTGTAGAACAGCTCGGTCTCCAGGAAGATCTGGCCGTCGGTGATCGAGATCACGTTGGTCGGGATGTAGGCGGAGACGTCGTTGGCCTGGGTCTCGATGACCGGCAGCGCGGTCAGCGAGCCGGCGCCGGCGGCGTCGCCCATCTTGGCGGCGCGCTCCAGCAGGCGCGAGTGCAGGTAGAACACGTCGCCCGGATAAGCCTCGCGGCCCGGCGGACGGCGCAGCAGCAGCGACATCTGACGATAGGCGACGGCCTGCTTGGACAGATCGTCGTAGATGATCAGGGCGTGCATGCCGTTGTCGCGGAAGAACTCGCCCATGGCGCAGCCGGCATAGGGGGCGATGAACTGCAGCGGCGCCGGCTCGGACGCGGTGGCGGCCACCACGATCGAGTATTCCATGGCGCCGTAGTCTTCCAGGGTCTTGACGATCTGGGCGACGGTCGAGCGCTTCTGGCCGACGGCGACGTAGATGCAGTACAGCTTCGCCTTCTCGTCGTCGCCCTGGTTCCAGCGCTTCTGGTTGATGATGGTGTCGACCAGGATGGCGGTCTTGCCGGTCTGGCGGTCACCGATCACCAGCTCGCGCTGGCCGCGGCCGACGGGGATCAGGGCGTCCACGGCCTTGATGCCGGTCAGCATCGGCTCGTGCACGGACTTGCGCGGAATGATGCCCGGCGCCTTGACGTCGACGCGGCGGCGCTCGGTGTACTCGATCGGACCCTTGCCGTCGATCGGGTTGCCCAGCGCGTCGACCACGCGGCCCAGGAGGCCCTTGCCGACGGGGACGTCCACGATGGCGCCGGTGCGCTTGACGGTGTCGCCTTCCTTGATGTTGCGGTCGTCGCCGAAGATCACGATGCCGACGTTGTCGGTCTCGAGGTTCAGCGCCATGCCCTTGATGCCGCCGGGGAACTCGACCATCTCGCCGGCCTGGACCTTGTCGAGGCCGTGGACACGGGCGATACCGTCACCGACCGACAGCACCTGGCCCACCTCGGCGACTTCCGCCTCGGTCCCGAAGTTGGCGATCTGTTGCTTGAGGATCGCGGAGATCTCAGCCGCGCGGATTTCCATTATCCAATCCCTTTCATAGCGAGCTTGAGGTGCTGCAGCTTCGTCTTGAGCGAGCTGTCGACCATACGGGAACCAACCTTCACCACTAGGCCGCCCAGCAGGCTGGGATCGACCGCGACGTCGACGGCGACATCGCCGCCGAAAGCCGTCTTGAGGGTGTTGGTCAGCGAATCGAGCTGGGCCTGGGTCAGCGCCACCGCCGAGGCGACCTGGGCCGAGATCTCGCCGCGACGGGCGGCAAGGCGGCCGAGATAGGCGTCGATGACTTCTTCCAGGACGAACAGGCGCCGGTTCTTGGCGGCCAGACCCAGGAAGTTCGCGGTCAACGTGCTGAACTTCGCGGCCTCGGCCACGGCCGCGATGGCCTTGCCCTGGTCGGCGCGCGACAGCACGGGGCTGTGCAGCACGCGACGCAGCTCGGCGCTGTCGCGGATCATGGCCTTGAGGGCCTTCAGGTCGCCGGCCACCTGGTCGAGAGCGTTTTGG
>JBFMHS010000363.1:0-2289 GCA_040751765.1 Pseudomonadota bacterium
AAGCGGGGCGATCGCCGGGTCATCATGGTCATCAATGGCCTGAAGTCCATGAAGGAGCGTGCCGAGGAAAGCGAGCGGCTGGTCGAATGGGCCTTCCGCGAGTTCAACAACTACGCCCTGTTCAAGGCCGGCGACCCGGTGACCGACGCCGAGGTGTGGCTGGGCCAGGCCGCCACCGTGCCGCTGGTGGCTGGCGAAAAGCTGGAGGTAACCCTGCCGCGCAAGGCGCGCCGTGACATGAAGGTCACGGCGGTCTACAACGGCCCCATCGCCGCACCCGTCAAGAAGGGAGAGACCGTGGGCAAACTGGTCATCACCGCGCCGGGCGTCGAAACCATGGAATTGCCGCTGGTTGCCGGTGCCGATGTCGCCCGCCTGGGCTTCATGGGCCGCATCACCACCGCCATCCAGCACATCCTTTGGGGGCCGAAAGGCTAGGGAGTGGAATGACTTCGGGACGGTTCATCACCTTCGAGGGCGGCGAGGGCGCCGGCAAGTCGACGCAGTTGACCTTGCTGGCCGAGGCGCTGACTGCCGCCGGCTTCGAAGTGGTGACGACCCGCGAGCCGGGCGGGTCCAAGGGCGCGGAGGCCATCCGCGCCCTTCTCGTCACCGGCGACACCGACCGCTGGGACGCCGAGACCGAGGCCCTGCTGCACACCGCCGCCCGCCGTGATCACTTGGCACGCACCGTTTGGCCGGCCCTCCAGCGTGGTGCCTGGGTGATCTGCGACCGCTTCGCCGATTCCACCCTGGCCTACCAGGGCTACGGCCACGGCTTGTCCAAGGACTTCATCCGCGATCTCACCCGCCTCGCCATCGGTGAGTTCAAGCCCGACCTCACCCTGATCCTCGACCTTCCCGTGGAGGAGGGGCTCAGGCGGGCCGGTGGCCGGGGAGGGGCCGAGGATCGCTACGAGCGCATGGGCACGGCCTTCCACGAACGCCTGCGCCAAGGCTTCCTCGACATCGCCCGCGCCGATCCCGACCGCTGCGCGGTGGTCGACGCCACCCTGCCGCTGGACGAGGTCCGCCAGGCGGTTTTGCGGGCGGTGAAGTCGCGCCTGCTGGGTTTCTGCGTGCCGTGAGCGAGCCCCTCGATCCCCGCGACAACCCCGACCTGGTCGGTCACGGCGAGGCCGAGGCGATGTTCCTCGATGCCTGGAACTCCGGGCGACTGGCCCATGCCTGGCTGCTGGTGGGACCAAAGGGCATCGGCAAGGCGACCTTGGCTTATCGCATGGCGCGCTTCGTGCTGTCGGGCGGCGGCGAGGGTGGCGGGTTATTCGGCGGGCCGCCCGAGAGCCTGGCCATCTCGCCCGACCATCCGGTTTTCCGCCGCGTCGCCGCCGGCGGCCATGCCGACCTCAAGGTGGTCGAGCGCGGCTATACCGACGACAAGAAGACCAAGCTGCGCAACGACATCGTCATCGACGACGTGCGCGGCATCGGCCACTTCCTGTCGCTGACCCCGGCCGAAGGCGGCTGGCGGGTGGTGATCATCGATGCCGCCGACGAGATGAACCGCAACGCCGCCAACGCGGTGCTGAAGGTGCTCGAGGAACCGCCGCGCAACGCCTTGATGTTGCTGGTTTCCCACAGCCCCGGGCGGCTGCTTCCGACTATTCGCTCGCGTTGCCGGCGGCTGACCTGCAAGCCGCTGCCGGAAGCCACCGTGGCCGACCTGCTGGCACGGGCACGCCCCGACCTCGCCCCCGACGACGTCACCGCCCTGGCGCGGCTGGGCGAGGGAAGCATCGGCAAGGCGCTGGCCCTGGCCGGGGAAGGGGGGCTGGACCTTTACCGCGAGGTCATCGCCATGCTGTCGGCGCTGCCCAGGCTGGACGTCCCCGCCCTTCACGCCTTCGGCGAGCGGGTGGCGCGCCCGGATGCCGACGCCGCCTGGCGGACGGTGACCGAACTGCTGGGCTGGTGGCTGGCACGGCTGATCCGCGCCGGCGGCAGCCAGGGCCGGGGCATGGCCGAGGTCGTGCCCGGCGAGGCGGCGGTCATGGGCCGGCTGCTGGCGGGAGCCAGCCTTGAACAGTGGCTCGAGGTGTGGGAAAAGATCACCGCCCTGTTCGCCCGCACGGATGTGGTCAATCTCGACCGCAAGCAGGCCATCATCAGCGCCTTCCTGGCCGTCGAGCGGCTGGCGCGGGCTTGATCCGGGGCGGCGGAGCGCAAAGCTCCAAGAATAACACCTGGAGAGAGCCGATGACCGGGGCCAAGACCTTCTACGTCACCACGCCGATCTACTACGTCAACGACAAGCCCCATATCGGCCCC
>JBFMHS010000364.1:0-2974 GCA_040751765.1 Pseudomonadota bacterium
GGCCCCACCGGCGGAGACCGCCGCCGCTCCGGCCCCGTCCCCCGCCGAGGCCAAGGTGATCGGCCAGGAGAACACCGGCGCCCGCATCGTGCTGAAGGCGGCGGCCGATGACTGCTGGGTGCAGGTGCGCGAGATGGATGGGCAGCTGTTGTTGTCGCGACTGCTGCGCAAGGGCGACAGCTACATGGTCCCCGACCGGCCGGGCCTCACCCTGATGGTCGGCAACGCTGGCGCGCTGGAAATCGCCGTCGACGGCAAGCCGGTGCCCAGCCTGGGCGCTCCCGGCCAAGTCCGCCGCGACATCAGGCTCGATCCCGAGAAGCTGGCAGCCGGCGGCTGACGCCTCAGTTGTCCCGCACCCAGGGAATACGGGCGACCTCGACGCCCTCCTCTTCCAGAGCCTTGGCCTCGTCGGGCGTGGCCTCGCCGTAGATCGGGCGGGCCTCGGTTTCGCCGTAGTGAATCCTGCGCGCCTCCTCGGGAAAGCGCTCGCCCACGTTCTCGCAGGATTCCTCGACCTTGCGCCGGATCTCGCCGAGCATCTGGCGCATGCGCAGGGCGAGGTCGCGGGCATCCAGGTCCGCGCCGCGCGCCTTGTTCAGGCGCGGTGCCATGATCGCCTTGCCCACCTCGACCGAGCCGCAGACCGGGCAGGCGATCTCGCCTCCCGACGCCTGGGCGTCGTAGGTCGCATTGTCCCGGAACCAACCCTCGAAATGGTGGTCGTTGGCACAGCGGAGTTCGAACAGGATCATGCGTCCCCTTTACAGGACGGACGCACGCTTTACAACGGTCGCCATGATCGCTTCAGCTCCCTCGCCCTGGATCGTCCGCTTTGCCCCGCTGGTCCGCGCCGGCGGGCCGGTGCTCGACCTCGCGTGCGGCGGCGGCCGGCACAGCCGGCTGTTCCTGGAGCGCGGCCATCCGGTCACCGCCGTGGACATCGACGTTTCCCAGGCCCCTGCGGGCGCCGAGGTGCTGCCGGCCGACCTTGAGAACGCCCCCTGGCCGTTACCGGGCCGCCGCTTCGCCGGAGTGGTGGTCACCAACTATCTGTGGCGCCCGCTGTTCCCCGACCTGCTGGCGGCGCTGGAGGATGGCGGGGTCCTGATCCACGAAACCTTCGCTCGGGGCAACGAAGCCTTCGGGCGCCCCCGCAACCCCGCCCACCTGCTCGGGCGCGGCGAACTGCTGGCGCTGTGCGCCGGCCTGACGGTGGTGGCCTATGAGGACGGCATCGTCGAGGGCCGCGCGGTGGTGCAGCGGATTTGCGCGGTGAAGGGAGCCGGGCCGGTCATGCTTCCCGATCAGGGTTCCTCCTCGCCCTCCGGCGGCGGCACCACCTGCTGCTCCTCGGGCACCGGCTCCGGTTCGGGGGCGGGTTCGACGATGGCACGGTAGCGGTCGGCGGGCATGGTCGGCAGTTGGTTGAGGAAGGCGACCATCGCCCATATCTCGCCGTCCACGTGGGAGGCACCCCAGGCCGGCATGCCGGTCATCTTGAGGCCGTGCTTGATGATCCAGAACAGCTCGGCCGAGGTCCACTCGGCAACCGCCTCGGTCAGGCGCGGCGGGTCGGGACGCATGGCGCGGGCGAACGGGCGCGGTTCGGCGCCGGGAGCGCCGTGGCACAGCGCGCAGTGGCCGTGGAACAGCCGGGCCCCCTCCTCCACCAGCACGGGGTCGCCCAACGGCGGCGCGGTGACCCCGCCGGCATGGGCGCGCACCGACTGGCGCAGGGTGGTGTCGATCACCCACCGCACCCACGGCGGGTGCGGCTCAGAGGCGGCGACGTTGTAAGTGCCCGAATACATCCAGGCCACCACCGCCACCGCCAGCAGGATCAGCAGCGCGACGAAACCGGTGAGCACGCGCATGGCCTTCCCCTCGCGAGACGTCCTCGCGAGGGACATGGGGCCGGACGGCGTCAGCGGCGAGGGGGCACGACGAACGGCCGGTCGTGGTCAAGGCAGGGGATCTTCTTGCGGGCGTCGGCCACCTTGCGGACGTCGACCTCGGCCATGACCCAGCCCGGCTGCTCGAGCGCATCGGCGAGGATCTCCCCCCACGGCCCGACGATCAGCGCGTGGCCATAGGTCTCGCGGCCGCCGGCATGGCTGCCCACCTGGGCCGGCGCGAAGACATAGCAGCCGGTCTCTATGGCCCTGGCCCGCAGCAGCACGTGCCAGTGTGCCTTGCCGGTGGTCTTGGTGAAGGCCGCCGGGATGGCCAGGAAGTCGCACTCTGCCTTGGCATAGGCTCGATAGAGATGGGGGAAGCGCAGGTCGTAGCAAATGGACAGCCCCATCCGCCCCCACGGCAGGTCCACCACCGCCGCCTTGTCGCCGGGAGCGAAGGTGGCGGATTCCTTGTAGACCTCGCCCAGGCCCAAATCGACGTCGAACATGTGGATCTTGTCGTAGCGGGCTGCGATGGCGCCGTCGGGCCGGATGACGAAGGTCCGGTTGGCGACCATGCCGCCGTCGAGCAGGCAGGCCAGCGAGCCCGCATGCAGCCAGCAGCCCAGCTCGCGGGCCAGCTCGCGGAAGGACTTGAGCGCCAGGTGCTCGTCCTCGGGCATGGCCTTGAGCACGATGTTGGAACGCCCCCATTCCATCATCGCCACGTTCTCGGGCATGAGGATGAGGTCGGCTCCGGCGGCGCGGGCCTCCACCGCAAGCTTCATGGCCGCGTCCACGTTGCGGGCCAGGTCGTTGGAGGCGTTGACCTGCAGGCAGGCCGCCTTGAACGCGGACATCAGCCGGCGGCCAGCAGCGGATCGAGCTTGCCGTCGGCCTCCAGCTCGTACATGTCGTCGCAGCCGCCCACA
Source organism: Pseudomonadota bacterium (assembly GCA_040751765.1). Classification (GTDB taxonomy): domain Bacteria; phylum Pseudomonadota; class Alphaproteobacteria; order Rhodospirillales; family Magnetospirillaceae; genus CALABS01. The sequence goes on from JBFMHS010000364.1 coordinate 2,831, forward strand.
TGGGTGCCGTTGATGAAGATTTGCGGCACCGTCATGCGGCCGCCGGCACGCTGGACCATGGACTCGCGCAGGGCCGGGTCGTTGGAGACGTCGATCTCCTGGTAGGCGACCCCCTTCTTCTCGAGCAGGCGCTTGGCGCGGACG
>JBFMHS010000365.1:0-20483 GCA_040751765.1 Pseudomonadota bacterium
CGGCGCCTCGCTGGGCGACAGGGGCACCGCTCCGAACATGGCCCGGATGAGCGTCGCCGACCGCACCGGCTGGAACAACAGCAACCCCGCGCCCGCCAACACCGAGATCAGCACCCCGTCCGGCCCCAGCACCAGCCACCCGACCAGCCCCGCCCAGGCCACGATCCCTGCCACCAGCGCCACCGACACCGCGCGGTTGCTGCGGCGCTGGCGTTCCAGCATGGCGGGGTCGAGGTGGCGGCGCATCTCAAAGCCCTTCGCGCGGGTCGTAGGGATGGCGGGCGGCCCAGTCCTTGACGAAGGCGGTCAGTTCGGGATCGGGCGCGCGGGGCAGCATCACCCGCAGGGTGACGTACTGGTCGCCGCCCTTGATGCCCTTGCCCTTGAGCCGCAGCACGGTGCCGGTGTTGGACCCCGGCGGGATGGACATGGTGACCGTGCCGTGGACGGTTGGCACCGCCACCCGGGCGCCGGCCACCGCCTCGGCCAAGCCCACCGGCAGGTCGAGGTGGATGTCGTCGTCGACGCGGCGGAACAGCTTGTGCGGGGCCACATGCACCTCCAACAGCAGGTCGCCGGCCACGTCGCCGCCGAAGCCGGGTGCGCCCTGGCCCTTGAGCCGCAGCACCTGCCCCTCGCGCAGGCCGGCCGGAATGGTGACGTCCAACGACCGCCCGTCGGCCAGGGTGACGCGCCGCCGCGCGCCAAGGGCGGCATCCATGAAGTCCACCGTCACCGCATGGCGGAGATCGCCGCCGCGCATGCGGAAGTCGCCGTGGCCGCCGCCGAAGCGTTCACCGAACAGGTGCGAGAACAAATCGCCGAGGTCCTCGGCACCGCCCTCCTGCCGGAAGCGGAAGCCCTGCGCCCCGGCGCCGGCGTGGGCGTGGGCGAAAATCTCGCGGCCCTCGGCATCGATCTCGCCGCGGTCGAAACGCGCCCGCTTGCCGGGATCGGACAGCAGATCGTAGGCGGCGTTGACCTCCTTGAACCGGGCCTCGGCCTCCTTGTTCCCGGGATTGAGATCCGGGTGATACTGCTTCGCCAGCTTGCGGAAGGCCTTGCGGATTTCGTCCTCGCTGGCGGTCCGCTTGACGCCCAGGATGTCGTAAGGGGTGCGCATGGGTCCTCGTTGAGCAAGCGTATGAAACCCGCCGCGCGGCCGCCCAGACAAGACACTTCCCGCGCCCACCCCGGGCGGCACGCGCACCGGGACCCAACAGCGGCATCCCGGCAAGATTCGATTTAGTGCGCGCGAGGGCGCCGTCAATGAACCCCGGCCGTCGCCCAGGTGTTGACGACGGCGAGGAGGACCGTCATGAAAGCCATCGTCGCGACCACCGCCGCCCTGCTGCTGGCCCTGCCCGCCTGGGCGCAATCCAGCGGCAGTTCCGGTGGCTCCGGAGGCATCGGCGCCACCGGCGGCGGGCCATCGTCGTCGTCGCGTGCGCCCGGCCCCGGCATCACCGGCGAGGCCGGCCCCGCCAACCGGCCGGAATCGTCCTCGCGCGCCGCCGGCCCCACCGGCCTGGGCGACCGCACCGGCGCGGTGCGCCCGGAGAGTTTCTCGCGCGGGGCCGGTCCCGGCACCTCGGGCGAGACCGCCACCGGCGAGTTGGCGGACCGTCCCGGGCTGACGCGATCGCCTCCTTTGCGCGGCGGCGACCTGAACCCGTCGCGCCGGCAGGGCATGGACATCATGCCCGACACCACCCGCGGCGAGGTGCCGCGCGGGCGCCAGGGGGTACCCGAGGTCATCCCCGATCCCGGCCCGCCGGCCACCGGCGCGGGGCCGACGGGGCGGCCGCTGGACCTGCCGCGCTGAAGATTACGAAATGGTAACTCCGCCGAAAGGGTGCCGTAAGGTGGCCGCAGGCATCTTCTTATCAACAAGGTTCGGAGAGGGTGGCACGACGGATTTAGCGCTCCCCGTCTTCCCTCTCCTCCTCCGGCGGTCCGAACTCCACCGCCAAACCTGGTGCCGCCACCGTCCCCCGTGGTGGCGGCCCGATCGGGAAACCGGCCTCATCCCCCCGGGCCGGCGCAGCGAAGAACGGCCCCCGCAGCCCGTCCCCCTGGCTGCGGGGGCTTTTCATTGGGTGGACGACAGGAGTATCACTACCGCCATGCGCATCCTGCTGATCGAGGACGACCAGGAAGCCGCCGCCTACATGGCCAAGGGCCTGAAGGAAGCGGGCCACACCGTTGACCACGCGGCCAACGGCACCGACGGGCTGTTCCTGGCGACCTCGGAACGCTATGACGTGATGGTGGTCGACCGCATGCTGCCCGGCCTGGACGGCCTGTCGATCATCCAGTCCATCCGTGCCGGCGGCAACGCCACCCCGGTGCTGGTGCTGTCGGCGCTGGGCAAGGTGGACGACCGGGTCAAGGGGCTCAAGGCCGGCGGCGACGACTACATGGTCAAGCCCTACGCCTTCGCCGAGCTGTCGGCGCGCATCGAGGCGCTGGGGCGCCGGGCGGGCGGCGGCCAGGCCGAGACCCGCCTCAAGGTCGAGGACCTTGAGATGGACCTCCTCGCCCGCACGGTCCAGCGCGCCGGCAAGGCCATCGACTTGCAGCCGCGCGAGTTCCGCCTGCTGGAATACCTGATGCGCCATGCCGGCCAGGTGGTCACCCGCACCATGCTGCTGGAGAACGTCTGGGAATACCATTTCGATCCCCAGACCAACCTGATCGACGTCCATATCAGCCGGCTGCGCCAGAAGGTGGACAAGGACTTCGACCCGCCGCTGATCCAGACCGTGCGCGGCTCGGGATATTCGCTCCGTGCGGCCCGGTAGCCGGCCCGCCCTTCCCAGTCTGCTGAGGTCGACCACCTTCCGGCTGGCGCTGTCGTACCTCGCCATCTTCACCGTGTCGGCGGTGGCGCTGCTGGGCCTGGTGTCGTGGAGCACCTCGATGTTCATCGAGTGGCAGGTGCAGGAGACGGTCGAGGCCGAGGCCGTCGGCCTGTCCGAGCAATACCGCGAGCGCGGCATCAGGGGCCTGGCCGAGGTGGTGGGCGAGCGCGCCCGTTCGGACACCGAGCGCCGCACCGTCTATCTGCTGGTGTCGCCCGAGGGCGAGCGCATCGCCGGCAACCTGTTCGGCTGGCCGGCCGAGGAACTGGAGGTGGACGGCTGGATCCGCTTCAGCATCGAGCGGGTCGGCGAGGGCCGCTTCGCCACCGAGGTCACCGCCCGCAACTACACCCTGCCCGATGGCCACAAGCTGCTGGTCGGCCGCTCGCTCCACGACGCCAAGCGCGTCAAGTCGGCCATCAACCGCGCCCTGGGCTGGGGACTGGCACTGACCATCCTGCTGGGCATCGTCGGCGGATACCTGACCAGCCGCCACCTGCTCCAGCGGGTCTACGCCATGAGCCGCACCGCCCGCCGCATCCTCGGCGGCGACATGACCAGCCGCATGACCGCCTCGGGGACCGGCGATGAGTTCGACCAGTTGGCCGAGACCTTCAACGAGATGATGGACCAGATAGAACGGCTGGTCGAAAGCATCCGCACCGTCACCGACAACGTCGCCCACGACCTGCGCACGCCCCTGAACCGGCTGCGCTCGCGCATCGACGTGGCGCTGCTGTCCGAGACCGACCCTGCCGCGCTGCGCCAGACGCTGGAGGAGACGCTGGCCGAGGCCGACAACCTGCTGGCCACCTTCAACGCGCTGCTGACCATCTCCCACGCCGAATCCGGCTCGGAGGGCTTCGAGCCACTCGACCCCGCCCAGCTGGCCGCCGACGCCGTCGAGCTGTACGAGCCGCTGGCCGAGGAGAAGGAAATCGCCATGCGGCTGGATGCCACCCCCGGCCTGTCCATTTCCGGCGACCGCCACCTGATGTTCCAGGCGCTGGCCAACCTGGTGGACAACGCCATCAAGTACACCCCGCCCGGTGGCGAGGTGGCGGTGACGGTGGCGCGCACCGCCGCCGGCATCGAGATCGCCGTCGCCGACACCGGCCCCGGCATCCCCGCCGCCAGCCGCGAGGCGGTGTTGGGCCGCTTCGTGCGCCTGGACGCCACCCGCTCCACACCCGGCAACGGCCTCGGCCTGGCCCTGGTGGCGGCGGTGGCGCGGCAGCACGCCGCCAGCCTGGCGCTGGGCGACAACCAGCCCGGGCTGCGCGTCAGCCTGTCGTTCCCGGCGCCCGCCTAGCCCGGCGGCAGGTCGGTCCGGTCGCTGCGACCGCCCCGCTTGCCCCTGGCCTTCTTCAGGCGCCGGGGATACTGCTGCTCCTCGTCCTGGTCGGCGAGGCCGGGGAACGAGCCCTGATTCTCCACCGCCTCCAGCGGCTCGACCGGCTCGGGGTGGTCCACGACGTCGCGCTCGGCCGCGGGGTTGGGCTCCATGGCGACGCCCGGGTTCATTTCCATCGCCAGCTCGGTGCGGGCCATCTGCCAATGGTCCTGGTCGCGCCCGTCGGGGCGGCCCTCGCGCTCCCAGATGTGGTGGGCGCGCTCGCGGATCTTGTCGTCGGGAATTTCGTCCATGTGGGCGTGGGCTCTCATCTGTCGCCTCCCTGCGGTTCCGCCTTTGCTCATCTGGACCCTGGGCGGCGGCGAATCACCCCCGCCTTCCCCGAACGCGCATGCCAGGAACAAAGGCCGGCGGCACGGTGTTGGGTCCAACGTCACCCCGGGAGGCGCCCACATGATCACCCGCGACGAGCTGGAGACCCTGATCAACACCCCCGCCAATCCGGCGGTCTCCATCTACATGCCGACCAACCTGCCCTCGCTGGCCGTGCGCCAGGATTCCATCCGCCTCGGCAACCTGGTCGACGCGGTGCGCGCGCGGCTGAAGGCCATGGGCTGGCGGCAGACCGAGGTGGAGCGGCTGTTGCAGCCGGCGGTCGAGTTGCTGGGCGAGGATTCCTTCTGGTCCAACAACACCCCCGGCCTGGCCATCTTCCTGGCCCAGGGAGTGGCGCCGCGCATCTGGCGGCTGCGCGACGGGGTCGAGGAACTGGTGGTCGTCGGCTCGCGGTTCCACATCGCGCCGCTGCTGCCCCAGGTCGAAGGCGGCGTCCTCTTCCACGTGCTGGCCATCTCGTCGTCGCGGGCGCGGCTGTTCACGGCCGACCGCCACTCCATTCGCGAGGTCGCCGACGCGGGCCTGCCCCAGGGCGTCGAGGAGACGGTGCGCGCCAATACCGACTACGAGCAGAACGCAAGTTCCAACCCGATCTCCGGCGTCCGGTCCGGGCGCGGCGGCAACAGCGGCCAGCCGGGCTCGGTGCCCGCCGAGCAGGCCCTGGGCCCCAGCCCCGAGGATCAGCGCCGCGCCGAGTTCATCCAGTACCTGGACAAGCTGGCCTCGGCCTACGACGCCCGCTGGGGCAACCTGCGCACCCCGGTGGTGCTGGCGGCGCTGGGCGAGGTGGCGGGCAACTTCCTGGCCCGGTGCAAGGCGGCGAACATCGTGTCGGAATCGGTGCGGGTCAACCCCGACGCGCTGGCCCTGGACGAACTGCACCGCCGGGCGCTGGCGGCGGTGACGCCCAGGCTGACCGGCGAGGATGCCGACGCCATCGACCACTTCAACAGCCTCTACAACGACCGCTCCCCGCGCGCCAGCCTGGAGCCGGCCGAACTGGTCAAGGCCGCCCGCTGGGGCCGGATGGACACCCTGATCCTGGCCGAGGGCGAGCATCTGTGGGGCCGCTTCGACGAGGCCGCCGACTCCGTCGAGACCCACCGCGAGCCCGAGCCCCTCGACGACGACCTCCTCGACGTGGCCGCCCAGCAGACCCTGCTCAACGGCGGCGAGGTCCGCATCGTCGACCGCGTCCAGGTTCCGCGCGGCGCCTCGGCGGCCGGCATCATGAGGTATTAGGAGATGGACCCGCGCCTGCGCGACGTCATCAAGCAACGGGCCTACGGCATGTGGGAACGCGCCGGCCGTCCCTCGGGGCGCGACCTCGAATACTGGCTGCAGGCGGAACAAGAGGTGATGCAGGGGCACGGCTTCGCCAATACAGAGCCGACGGCGCCGCCCCTGGCCGGCGAGCATCCCGGTGCCTCGGCCAGGCTCGGCGGCACCCCCGGCAACCTGACCATGCCGAGCAAGGGGCGCCAGTTGGACTGAATCCTCCCGGATGATTGAACGTCCTTCGCCAGTTCTTGCGCGGCGGGCGTCAAGAGCCTATCGTCGAAAGAAAAAAAATAGTTGTCAGTGGGAGGGATTCACCATGCGGACGGTCGTCGCCGATTGCCGTGCGGCAATCCGCGAAGAAACGCTGGGCGTGATCGCACGCCATTACCCGACGGCGGAAGTATTCGAGACGGACTCGCTGACCGCCGCCCTGCGCATCATGATCGATCGCCATCCCGTGTCGCTGGTGGTGATGGATCCCGGTCTGCCCGGCATGAACGGGTTCCAGGGCCTCTCGGCGTTGCGCCGCCTGTTTCCCGAGACCCGCTGCGTGCTGGTGTCGGCCAGCGACGACCCCGAGGCGGTCGCCGAGGCCGTGCGCCTGGGCGCCCACGGCTTCGTCCGCGCGTGGGAGGTTGGCGCGCGGCTGCCGGCGGCGCTGGTCAGCGTGCTGGCCGGCGGTCGCCACCTTCCGCCACCGACCGGACCGGCCACCCCCTCGCCGGCCCGCCTGACCCCGCGCGAGATGGATATCCTTCGCCTGCTGGGCGAGGGCCTGCCGAACAAGGCGATCGCCAACCGGCTGGCGGTCAGCGAGGTGACCGTGAAGTCGCATCTGGGCCGGGTGTTCCGCAAGCTGGGGGTGCAGAACCGCCTTCAAGCCCTGCGTCGGGCCGTGGAAGAGTTCCGCTAGACCAACCCTATACCGATGGTTTAGAAAGCCAAGGCTTTCCATGAGGATTGAGCCGGTGGCATAATCCCCATGACTTGGGGGAAAAATGCATTCATCAATGGAACGGCCAGCCGAGCACGAGGCAGTTTCCCCGCGCGCGGGCAATCTCTTTCCTCGTCGCATTTCCGGTGCCGTCGCCGTCGCGTTGACGCTGTGCTTACTTGTGACCGGCGGGGTCGCCATCGTCGCCCGCGACGCCGACCGGCAGGCGGCGGAAGGCCGGTTCGCCGCCAAGGCCGAACGATTCTTCACGGCGCTCTCACACGCGATCGAAACCCGCCTCGAACTGCTGCATCACATCAGCCTGCTGATCGAGGTGGCGCCACGCACCGGGGCTGGCCTGCCGACCCTACCGCTGCATCCGCGCTTCGGCGCCGACACCGCCGACGACATGGGCGATGCCTTCCGGTCACTCTACTGGCACCCGGTGGGCGCCGCCCCGCCGCCGCCGGCGGTCGCCGATTTGCGGCCGAGCACCGACATCCCCACCGCCCGGCTGGCCGACTTCGCGGGCGCCATGGCCGCCGCCGCGCGGCCGGGAGCGGTGGGGTTCGTCGGGTCTCCCGATGGCGTAGAGCTGCTGGTGGCGCTCCATCTCCCCGCCCCCGACCGCCCCGACGCCCCGCTCGGCTATCTGCTCGCCAGCCTCTCGGTCGCCGACCTGGTGGACCATGGGCGGCAGCTGGCCGGGCTTGAGGCCGAGGTGGCCGCCGTCGACCACCCCGGCAGCGCGACGGGAATCGAGGGCGTGCGCCGCCGCCCCGATGGCGGCCTGGTCGTCAACCGTCATCTGCGGCTCTTGGGCACCACCTGGAGCGCCTCGGTGGCCAGCGACGGCCCGCTGTCTCCCTGGTGGCGCGGGCAGATGCTGACCACGGTTCTGGCCGGCGGCGGCGCCATCACCCTGGCGGTACTGCTGGTGGTGTCGCGGATCGTGCGCCACGCCCGCGCCGCCGCCGACGCCCATCACCGCCAGATCGAGCGCATGGCCGAGGTCACCGGCGCGTTGAAGCGGGTGGAGAGCGACGCCCGCGTCGCCTGGCGGATGCTGAAGGACGAGAATTTCATCGACGGCTACGCGCTGTGGGACGAAGAGGACCGCCTGGTCGATTATTCCGGCTTCCTGGCCCGCTACCTGCCAGAACTGGCCGGCTGGGTTCGCCCCAAGGCATCCGAGGTGGTCCGCGCCCTGGTCGATGGCGGCCACGTGGTGCTGCCCGCGGGCAGCGACGTCGAGGAGGCCGTTTCGCGCATGTGCATGATGCGCCGCGAGGTCCCGGGCTTGCGCGAGATGGAGATGGCCGACGGCGAGGTGTTCATGGCCCGCACCGTCGCCCTGGGCGACAACCGTCACGCCTGCCTGTTCACCAACGTCACCCAGCTGCGCGCCCGCGAGCGCGAGACGCGTGCCGCCGAGGCGCTGTTCCGCACCACATTCGAGTCCGGACCGCTGATGATGGTCCTGCTGGACGGCGACGAGAAGCCGGTGGCGGTGAACCGTGCCTTCACCTCCTCGCTCGGCTATTCGCTGGACCGCTTCGTCGAACTGGGCTGGCGCGGCATCCTCCATCCCGATGACGTCGCCCCCGGCGGCGCCGGCGACGGCACGCCGCCCTGGGCGCCGGTGGTCAAGCGCATCCTGGCCGCCGACGGCTCGGTGGTGCGCGGGCAGGTCCGCTTCACCCCCGTCCGCGACGCGCAGGGCAACCGCGAGGGCAGGCTGCTGGTCACCATCGAGGACCTGACCTCGCGTTGGGAGGCCGAGGAGCGCATCCGCTACCAGGCGTCGCTGTTGGACCAGGTGACCAACGCGGTGCTGTCGGTGGACCGCTGGGGCCGGGTGGTCTACGCCAACCGCGCCGCCCAGGGGCTGTTCCAATGGGCCGGGCAGATGTTGCAGGGCACGCCGGTCAACCGCCTGCTGGGAGCGGACATCGCCCCGTTCCTGGCCAGCGACCGCGCCGAGGTCGAGGTCGAGGGTGTCACCTGGTCGGGCACCCGGTTCCCGGCCCAGGTCGCCCTGTCGCGCCTGACCGACGACGGCGGCCAGGTGGTCGGCACCGTGCTGGTGGTCGCGGACCTCACCCAGCGCCGCGCCATGGACCTCCAACTGATGCATTCCGCCCGCCTCGCCACCCTGGGCGAGATGTCGGCCAGCATCGCGCATGAATTCAACCAGTGCCTCCACGTCATCAGGCTGTCGTCCGAGGCGCTGCGCATGGACCTCGCCGACGGGGCCCTCGACCTCGGACGGGTCGGCAAGCGGGCCGACAACATCCTGTCGCAGGTCGATCGCCTCACCGAGATGGTCGGCCAGATGCGCTCGATCAGCCGCCGCGACGCCAGCGAGAAGCGCGCCTTCCTGCCAACCTCGGTGCTGCGGTCTGCGGTACGCATGGTCGAACCGCTGATGGTGGCGGACGGAGTCCGCCTTGAGATGGCCGGCGACCTGGGCGAGGCGTCGGTGCTCGGCCATCCGGTGCGGCTGGAACAGGTGCTGCTGAACCTGCTCAACAACGCCCGCGACGCCATCCACGACCGCGCCGCCAGGACCGGCGGGCCGACGGGAGGCGTGGTGAGGGTGGCGTGCGAGACCGACCCCGTTGCCGGCCGGCTGGCCATCCGCATCCAGGACGACGGCACCGGCGTCCCCGACGACGTCGCCCACACCCTGTTCGAACCCTTCGTCACCACCAAGGACGAGTCGCGCGGCTGCGGGCTGGGCCTGCCCATCAGCCGGGGCATCGTCGTCGACATGGGCGGCTCGCTGACCTTCCGCAACCTTGAGCGGGGCGCCGAGTTCACCGTCGAGCTGCCCATGGCCGAGCAGATGCCGGCCGCGCCATCCGCCACCGCCGATATCGGCGACGAACTCGACGGGGATGGTGACGACGACAATGACGTCCTTATCGACGGGCGCCGGGTGCTGCTGGTGGACGACGAGGCGTTGTCTGTGATGATGGTGGCCGAGTTCCTGGAACGGAACGGCTATGTGGTGGACACCGCCTATGACGGTCTCGAGGCACTCGCCAAGCTCGAGGCCGAGGTCTACGATGTGGTGGTGACCGACATCAGGATGCCGCGCATGGACGGCAACCAGTTGATCCGCCGGCTGGAGGAGCTCCAGCCCGGCACGCCGGTCATCGTGGTGACTGGCCATTTGAAGGAAGGCAGCGAGGCGGAACTGGGGGCCAATGTGGTTGCCGTCCTCGCCAAGCCGTTCCAGTTGCTCGACCTTCGCCAGCACATCGCCCGCGCCGAGGCGATGCTGCACGGCGGTCTTCCGGAGGGGGGATGAAGATGGAAATCCTGTTGGCTGACGATCATGCGATGGTGCGCGACGGCTTGGTGCCGTTTCTCGAGCGGATCGAGCCGGGCACCAAGGTCGTCGAGGCGTCGAGCCTGCCCGAGGCGCTCGGCACGGCACGGTCCTCACCGGGCCTGAGCCTGGCCGTGCTCGACCTTTACATGCCGGGCATGAACGGTCTCCAGGGACTGGCTGCCATGCGGGCCGAGTTCCCCGCCCTGCCCATCGTCATCCTGTCCTGGTCAACCAAGCCCGAGGACGCCTTCCAGGCCATCGAGGCCGGGGCCAACGGCTACATCCCCAAGACCATGCGCGGCGAGACCATCATCGGGGTATTGCGCCTGGTGATGTCGGGGGAGAAATACATCCCGCCCTTCCTGTTCGAACACCGCGAGGCCATCGCCTCGCATCCGGGGCAGCCCGCCGCCGTCGACCCCAATTCGCCGGTCGCCCAGTTGACCGCGCGCGAACGCGACATCCTCGACATGATCGTCGACGGCGCGCCCAACAAAGTGATCGCCCGCGCGCTCAACCTGCAGGAGGTGACCGTGAAGGCCCATCTGCGCAACATGTTCCGAAAGCTGGGGGTCGCCAACCGCACCGAGGCCGCCAAGGTGGCCATCGTCGCCGGGATGACCGGCCGCAAGACCGCCGAGACGGCTTGACCGCGTGTCAGAGCATGATCCGATCTTTCGGAATCATGCTTACCCGCCATTGAGGCGGGGGCCAAGCAGGCGGAGCCTGCACCCGGCGAGGGCATACATGGCCTAGATCGCCAGGGCGGCATCCGTCGGCAGTGGCGCGGGGTCGCGCAGGGGGAAACGCACCTCGATGGCGGTCCCGCCGTCCTGGCGCTCGGTCAGGACTCCCTGGATCTGCTTGACCAGCACCTCGACCATGCGCATGCCCAGCGGCGCCGCCTTGTCGCCGGCCGGGCCGGGACGCACGCCACCGTCGTCGACAATTCGCAGCACCCCGTCGGCACCCTCGGCAGCGATGCCCAGGCGCAGTTCGCCTCCTTGCTCGCCGAAGCCGTGGCGGATGGCGTTGGTGACCAGCTCGTGGACGATCAGGGCCAGCGGCACCGCCTTGTCCAGCGCCAGCGTCAGCGATCCCGGCTCCATCCGGAAGGACACCCAGTCCTCGCGCACCGCATACATCTTGAACAGATCGTCCACCAACGCCCGGACGTAGCGGGCGAAATCCACCGAGGCCGCGTTCTCCTCGTCGTAGAGCATCTCGTGGACCTTCGCGAGCGACAGGATGCGACCGCAGGCCTCGTCGAAATGCGCGCGCAACGCCGGGTCGGTCACCCGCCACCCCTGCATCTGGAGCAGAGACGACACGATCTGGAGATTGTTGCGGACCCGATGGTGGACCTCCATCATCAGCACGCGGTTGTCGTCCAGGGTCGCCTTCAGGCTTTCCTCCATGCCCTTGCGCTGGGAGATGTCGCGGATGACCGCCACCACCGCCTCGGGCGGCTGGCCGTCCCGCGCCGCCACCGGCGATACCTGGGCCTCGAGGCAGCGCGCGTGGTCGGGGCCGGGCACGGCGCATTCCTCGGTGACCGGCCGTCCGCCGTCGAGCACCCTGCGGCACAACTCCTCGATCGGCCCCATGACCGCCACCGACAAGCCGGCCTCGCGCCAGGTGCGGCCGCCCAGCTCGGCCGCCGGACGGCCCAGCAGCGCCTCGCCGGCCCGGCTGACGAACAGGAAGCGGCCGCCTTGGTCGAGCATCATCACCGTGTCCAGCGAGGCATCGAGGACCGCGTCCAGCGTGAAGGCGTGTCGCCGCACCTCGTCCGCCAGTTCCTTCTCGCGCTCGATGGCGCCGAACACCAGGGCCTGCGGCCGGGTCAAGCCGGTCTCGATGACCGCGCGCAGAAACAGGTAATAGGAGACCACCTTGAGGATGTGGCCGGCGAAGTTGGAGAAGCCGTAGGGATCCACGTAGAGGGTGAAGCAAAGCTCCGCCGCCACCTTTACCGCCAGACTGAGCATGAGCATGCGGCGGATCACCGGATCGAACTCGCCCGTCCGCCGCCGCAGCAGCAGCCAGGCGGCGGACAGCACGGCGACGATCGCGTATTCGGCGGCGATCTTGAAGGCGGTCAGCCCCTCGCCTTCCACGTAGGTGGCCGGGAACAGGCCCAGCACGACGGCGGCCGACAATATGGCGGTGGCGGCCCCGAAGGCCGCGAACACGCGCGTCTGCGAGAGCCGCGCCATCGGCCACGCCACCGCGACAAGGAAGGCCACCGCCTCAAGGCCGCGCCCGATCAGCCAGAACTCGATGGCGGTTTCGACGGAGGCGAAGGGCGTGATGGTCACGCCCTTGTAGGTGAGCATGTGGGCAAGGTCGGTGAGACCGACGAACAGGTAGCCGATCCCCAGCATCAGCAGGGAACTGGTGGCGATCCACCGCCGCGAATACCACGCCACCCCGAAGGCGCCGAAGGCGACCACCAGGGCGAACAGTTCGACCAGCGTGTGGAAGACCAGGTAGTTGTAGGCGCTGATCGCGAACAGCACCACAGACAGCACCGCGAACACCACCACGGCGCCACGATCGGCGGCCGGCGGGACGGTCATGTCAACGGGATCGCGGGTCACCACGGCCCTCCGCCCCGACGCGGTTTCACCCTTCTTCCCCTCATCATTCCCCCTTCGGTATCCCTCTAAAGGATCACTCACGACGGACGGGAATGAAAGCGCACCGAGGTGTAAACAGAAGGTAACGCACGCGTCAAAGGAACGACGGCCTCGTCCGAAGGAACTAGTCGATCAGCCCACGACGGATGGCATAGGTCGCCAATTCGGCGGAATTGTGGAGATCCAGCTTCTGCATGATCTTGGTGCGGTGGGTCTCGACCGTCTTGATGGCAATGGACAGGGTCTCGGCGATCTCGCGGTTCTTGAGACCCTGGGCGATCAGGCGCAGCACCTCGCGCTCGCGCCCGGTCAGCGCCGCCGAGGTGGCGTCGCCGCCGTCCAGGTGCTCGCGCACCATCTCCTCGTTGAGCCCGGGACCCAGATAGTTGCGGCCGGCGCGGACGGCCAGGATCGCCGCCATCAGCTCGTCGTGGCCCAGCTTCTTGAGGGCGTAGCCGTCGGCGCCGGCGGCCAGGGCCTCGGCGACCCGGCGTTCGCAGTTGGCCACCGTCAGGATCAGCACGCGGACCTGGGGAGCCGCCCGCTTGATGCGGCGCGTCGCCTCGACCCCGTCCAGGATGGGCATGGACAGGTCCATCAGCACGATGTCGGGCTTCAGCGCACGGGCCATGTCGACGGCGGCCTCTCCGTCCTCGGCCTCGCCCACGATCTCGATATCCTCCGCCTTGAGCAGCGCCGCCAGGCCCTGGCGGACCAACTGCTGGTCCTCGGCGATCAAAATGCGAATCGTCAAACGCGTTCCTCCCTAAGACCGCCCGATCATCGCCGAGATGAGGGCGATCATCAAGCCGGACTCGCGCGCTGGTCGCCGGACGGCCAGCCCGAGGTGTCGCAGCTTGCGATGATGCTCAACCCCTGGGAGCCAGCACAGGCACGATACTCGTCCTCGGAAATGGGTCCGCACTGGCTCGCCACCACGATCTCGCCCCGGGGCAGCAGGAGGGGCGTCCACAGGAAGCGGATCGGAGCCGCGCCGCTTCCGAGCGGCCGGGCCGCGAAACACACCGCCGCCACCGCCCCCATCCAGATGCCGGCCTCCTCGGCCCGGCCGAGGGCGCCGGAGAGATCGGGACTCAGGATCGCGGCCAGCCCCTGCCGCGCCAGGTCGCCGGCTTCGACCCCCAAAAACGGCGCTGCCGTCGCCGACATCGCCACCACCGACAAATCGCCGGCGAAGGCCAGGCTCGGATACGGCGAGGCCTCCACCGACAGCAGGGCGACGCGGTCGGCCTCGGGGTGCTCGCGCAGGAACAGGCGCGACAGCCGGCGGCGCGCCGCCACGTCGGGCGACTGCAACCCGCGCTCCCAGCGCGACACGGTGGCCTGGTCGACCCCCAGCATCTCGGCGACCGCCGCCTGCTTCCATCCCCGCGCCGCGCGCAGCCGCACGATCCTTCCGGCCCAGTCCATTCTGACCCCATGCGCATATATGCGCCATTGCGCGCCGGGCCACGATGCACCAGAAATACGCACAGAGTCCAGTGGCGATTACACTATTTGTAGTCGCGCCCTCACCCGCCGATGTCGGCGCGCGCATCCCAACTGCCCAACCCCCGCGCGCGCCGGTGGCACGCCCCGCTTGCCCGAGCGGGGCGTGCGCGTTTCCGGGGGCCGCCCGAGCGCTTTGAGGAAGATGACGGTTCGGTAACGCTGAATTTCGTCGTTGACGCCTCATGTCCGGACGGGGGATTTTGGCTGTCTCGGACAGCCCCTCCACCGCATTCCCTCGGGTCGCCGCCTTGGAAGAGATCGTCACCACAATCCTTACCCAGTACGGCTACCTGCTGTACCCGATCATCCTGCTGTGGACGTTCGTCGAGGGCGAGACGGTGGTCATCATCACCGGCGCCATCGCCTCCGAGGGCAAGTGGAACATCAATGTCGAGCTGCTGGCGCTGTTTGCCTTCGCCGGCAGCTTCATGGGCGACCAGCTCTACTACTACATCGGCCGCCGCTACGGCACGCCGCTGCTGGCGCGCTGGCCGACGCTGGGGGGCAAGATCGACTGGGCCTTCCACCTGGTTAAGACCCACCCCACCCTGTTCATCCTGTCGTTCCGCTTCATCTACGGCATCCGCAACATCGCGCCCTTCGTGATCGGCATCTCGGGGGTGCCGCGGCTGCGCTACGCGGTGCTGAACTTCATCGCGGCGATGATCTGGGCCCACACCTTCGCCTGGGGCGGCTATTGGCTGGGCCGGGCGCTGGAGCAGTGGCTGGGCGACAACAAGTGGTACATGCTGGCCGGCTTCGTGGTCCTCGCCGGCGCCATCGGCGCCTACGGCTATGTCAGCCAGAAGAAGAAGATCAAGGCCATCGAGGCCAAGGAAGAGCACACCGGCGTCTGCGCCGTGCGCCCGTCCGAGGAAGCCGCGCCCAGCGAGTAGGCGTCAGCGCCCCCGGCGCGCCACCATCTCCTCGACCTTGCGACGCGTGCGGGTGACCCGGCCGACATCGGCCAGACGGCGACGCAGGAACGCCCAGGTATCCGAGAAATCGTCGGTCGGGTCCTCCAGCCAGTACAGCACCGTGGCCGAATAGACGGCGGCCAGGGTGGCGCGCTTGGTGTACCACGAGAAATCGTGCGAGGCGTCGCCGACCGCATGCCAGATGGCGTCGACGGTCCTGAGGGTGGCGCGGGTGGCGGCCAGCGGATTGAGCGCCATCACCGCCATGGCGCGGCGCACCGCCTCGCGGTGATGGCCCCACCGTTCCAGGCGCAGCTTGACGGCGGCGAACACCCGGTCGGGGATGCGCATGGCGGCCAGGTCCAGCTCGGCGAGGTCGGCCAGCATCACCCGGTCGGCCATGTCGATGAAATGCTCCACCGCCTCGACGGCGCCGCCGGGAAAGGCGCGGGCCGGCATGGTGGCGTCCATCCCCTCGTCACGGGCGGCCTCGGCCAGGGTGCGGGCCGACCAGCCGTCGAACACCACATGCGGCAGGGCGGCCATCACCAGGCGGTCACGGATGTGGCGGAAATCCAGGGACATCAGTATTCCTCCTCGAGAGCCTTGCGCACCTCCTCGACGAAACCGAAGCTGCCGAGATCGGGCATGCGGGCCGGATACAGCACGCCGTCCAGGTGGTCGCATTCGTGCTGGACCACGCGGGCGTGGAAGCCCTCGGCCTCGCGGCCGATCACCTCGCCGTGGCGGCCAAGCCCCCGATAGCGCACCCGCGCCCAGCGCGGCACCTCGCCGGTCATCCCGGGCAGCGACAGACAGGCCTCGTAGGCGGCGCGGCGTTCGTCGCCCAGCGGTTCCACCACCGGGTTGACCAGCACCGTCAACGGCACCGCCTCGCCGCCGGCCCGCGCCGCCGGCGCGTGGAAAATCACCAGCCGCAGCGGCACGTGCACCTGCGGCGCCGCCAGGCCGGCCCCGCCGGCATCGATCATGGTCTCGATCATGTCGTCGATCAGCCGCTGGATCTCGGGCGCGGCCGGGTCGGCCACCGGATCGGCCGGCCGACGCAGGACGGGATGCCCCATGCGGGCGATCTTCAGGATGGCCATGAAACCCTTGCCGGACAGGAAAGTCGAAAGAAGCGATTAACACCGCCGCTCCCTCTTCACAAGGGCGTCGGGCTGTGCTATCAACGCGCTTCCCGGACGGCACCCGTGCCGTGCGTCGGGAGGTTATTCAGCGTAGAGGAGCGGTGACGTAACGTGCAAGTTCTCGTTCGTGACAACAATGTCGACCAGGCCCTGAAGGCGCTCAAGAAGAAGATGCAGCGCGAGGGCGTTTTCCGCGAGATGAAGCTGCGCCGCAACTACGAGAAGCCCTCGGAGAAGCGCGCCCGCGAGAAGGCCGAGGCCGTGCGCCGGGCCCGCAAGCTGGAGCGCAAGCGCCTGGAGCGCGAAGGCTTCTAAGCGCCGCTTTGGGCGGCTCTTCAAGCCTCCTCTACGCCCCGCCGGCGCGCCTTTCGCGACGACAGGGTACCAGAGCTGACCAAAGTCAAATGCGCAAGGGCGCCGCGATGACATCATCGCGGCGCTCTTGGCGTTCGCCCGTATGGTTTCGGGCTTCTCCCCCTGTCCCCCGTCCCCCGATCCGCCCGGGCGGACGCCAAGGCAACCTCGAGCCGGGCGACAGACCCGGCCGGCCCTTGGGGAGGGGATGATGCTGGCATTTCTCGACAACATGCGCATCGGGCGCCGGATCGCGCTGGCCTTCGTGCTGCCGGTGATCGGCCTGCTGGGTTTCTCGAGCTTCGTCATCGCCGAGCGCTGGATGGTCGCCGAGGAGACCAGCGGCCTGATCGACATCGCCGGCTTGGCGGCCGACGTCGGCGCCGTGGTCCACGAGCTCCAGAAGGAACGCGGTGCCTCGTCGCTGTTCCTGGCCAGCAAGGGCAGCCAGTTCGGCGACCGCCTCGCCAACCAACGCAAGCTGACCGACACCGCCGCCGCGCGGCTGACCGCCGCCATGGGCGCCCCCAAGTTGCGCAAGCTGGGCACCGCCTTCGCCACCGCCCTCGATGCCGCGCGCGGCGCCGTCGAGGCCCGCATCGACCTCCGCAAGCGGGTCGACGCCCAGGCCATCGACAGCCGCACCGCCATGGCCGAATACACCGACGTCATCAAGGCGCAGTTGGACCTCATCGCACGCATCGCCGTGGTCACCCCCGACAAGGGTACCGCCGAACTGGCCGCCGCCTATCTGGCGTTCGTCGAGGCCAAGGAGCGCGCGGGTCAGGAACGCGCGGTCGGCTCGGCCGGCTTTGCCGGCGGTTTCGACCAGGCCCTGTTCCGCCGCTATGTGTCGCTGCAGGCCCAGCAGGACATGCTGCTGACCCAATTCAGCCGGCAGGCTTCGGAGACCCTGGCCGCGCTGCTGGCCGACAAGGCGAAGGCCGAGCCCTTCGCCGAGGTCGCCCGCATGCGCGAGGCCGCCAATGCCAAGGTGGCGGGCATCGGCGAGGGCGTGCCCGCTCCGGCATGGTTCGACGCCACCACCCGCCGCATCGACCTGCTGAAGGAAGTCGAGGACGCCATCAGCCGCGAGCTCGCCATCATCGCCGGGCGGGTCTACGACAATGCCCGCCTGCTGCTGAGCGCCCAGATCGCGGCGGTGATCGTCGGCCTGGGCATCACCTTCGTGGTCGCCGTAGTGGTGGGCCGCGGCCTGACCCGGCCGCTGGTGCGCCTGACCGGCATCATGAACCGCCTGGCCGAGGGAGACACTTCGGTGACGATCGAGGGGCTCGCCCTGACCAACGAGGTGGGCGACATGGCCCGCGCCGTCGAAATCTTCCGCGCCAACCGCCGCGACGCCGACCGCCTGGCCGCCGAGCAGCGGGCCGAAAACGACGCCAAGGAGCGCCGCCGCCAGGCGGTGGAAGCCCTGACCCGCGAATTCGAGCGCGAGGTTTCGGCCGCCTTGGCGGCTGTGACCGGCGCCTCGGAGGGACTGCGCGAAAGTGCGCGTTCGCTGGACCAGGGCGCGCGCCGCATGGCCGAGCACTCGAACGCCGTCGCCTCTGCCGCCACCGAGACCTCGGGCAACGTGCAGTCGGTGGCTTCGGCCGCCGAGGAATTGTCGGCGTCCATCGCCGAGATCGGCCGCCGCGCCGCCGAATCCGCCACCGTCACCCGAGACGCGGTGGCCGAGGCCGACCGCACCAACTCGCTGGTGTCCGGCCTGGCCGAAGCCGTCCACAGCATCGGCGAGGTGGTCGGCATGATCAACGACATCGCCAGCCAGACCAACCTGCTGGCGCTGAACGCCACCATCGAGGCGGCACGGGCCGGCGAGGCCGGCAAGGGTTTCGCGGTGGTGGCCAGCGAGGTCAAGAACCTGGCCAACCAGACCGCGCGAGCCACCGGCGAGATCGCCGACCAGGTCGGTGCCGTCCAACGCGCCACCTCCGAGGCGGTGGCCGCCATCGCCGATATCGGGCGCACCATCGCCGGGCTCAACGAGATCGCCTCGGCCATCGCCGCCGCAGTCGAGCAGCAGGATGCCACCACCCGCGCCATCGCCCGCAACGCCCAGGAAGCAGCCGGCGGCACCCGCGAGGTGTCGGACCACGTCGCCGACGTCACCAGCGAGGCGGCCGACACCGGCGGCACCGCCGATCGGGTGCTGCACGCCTCCGAGGACCTGGCCATGCAGGCCGGCAGCCTGAAATCCTCGGTGGAACGCTATCTGGCGGGGGTGACGGCGGCCTGATTGACCACCGCCGGCGGCGGTGTCAGCATCGCCGCCGATGACCGCCCGCCCCTCGCCGCTCCGCCGCCTCCACCGCGCCCTCGCCTCCGGCGACTGGCTGACCCCCGCCCGGGCGCGGGCCTATCCGGCCATCTTCCTGGTGCTGTGGCTCGTCCTTGGGGTCGCCTGGATCACCACCGGCGACGGCGTGTTCGACCGCACCGGCAAGGTAATCGGCACCGACTTCCTGAATGTCTGGGCGGCGGCGGACATGGCGCTGGAAGGCCGCGCCGCCGAGGCCTACGACTGGGCCGCCCACGCCCGCGCCGAGCAAAGGGTGGTGGGCGCCGACCACCCCGATTATTACGGCTGGCACTATCCGCCGCTGTTCCTGCTGGCGGTGCTGCCGCTCGGCCTCCTGCCCTATCTGTGGGCGCTGGCGGTCTACCTGGCCGCCACCGCCCCGGCCTATGCGACGGTTCTGCGGGCGATCCTGCCCGGCCGGGCCGCCCTGCTGGCGGCCGCTGCCTTTCCGGGGGTGTGGGTGAATATCGGCCACGGGCAGAACGGCTTCCTGACCACCGGCCTGCTGGGCGGCGGCCTGCTGCTGCTGGACCGCCGGCCGCTGCTGGCGGGCACGCTGCTGGGCCTCTTGGCCTACAAGCCGCAGTTCGGGCTGCTGATCCCCATCGCCCTGGCGGCGGGCGGCCATTGGCGGGCCTTCAGCGCGGCCACGGCGGCGGTGATCGCCGCCTCGGGCTTGTCGGCGGCGGTGTTCGGCCTCGACACCTGGAGCGCCTTTTTCGCCAGCCTTGAGCTGACCCGCACCCACGTCATCGAGCAGGGCGCCACCGGCTGGGCCAAGATCCAGACCGCGTTCTCGACGGTGCGCCTGCTGGGCGGCGGCATCGGCGCGGCCTACGCCGCGCAGGCCATCGCGACCGTGGCGGCGGCGGCGGCGGTGGTGGCGGTGTGGCGCTCGCGCGCCCCGGCGCGGTTGCGGGCAGCGGCCTTGGTGGCCGCGATCCCCCTGACCTCGCCCTATTTGATGGACTACGACCTGGTCATCCTGGCCCTGCCCATCGCATTGCTGGCCGCCGAAGGCCGGGAAACCGGCTTCCTGGCCTGGGAGAAGACCGTGCTGGCGGCGGCGTGGCTGCTGCCGCTGCTGTCGCGACCGCTGGCGACGATGGTGCCGCTCCAACTCGCGCCGATGGTGGTGGCGATGCTGCTCGCGGTGATCGTCCGGCGGGCCCTGCGACCTGCCTAAACTTTACGCACCAACATGCATGCCGGGGATGTGCAAATTTAATATGCACGTCATCTCCACCCATGCTATGACCCGGCTCCCCCTAATTCGCTCGCCGAGGTCCCCCCATGGCGTCCGTCGAACGCCTGCTCGAAATCACCGGCAATGTCGCCAACGTCACCGACCAGAAGATCGACCGCATCCACGACATCACCCGCCGCTCGCGCATGCTGGCGCTCAACGCAAC
>JBFMHS010000366.1:0-13161 GCA_040751765.1 Pseudomonadota bacterium
GAAGCGGGCGGCGTTTCCAGTCTTGACGAAACAGGCTTTCATGGTGTCAGGTACCCCCTGTTGATGTGACTACGCGGCAAGGGCTGAGAGCGCGCCAACGTCCAGCCCTTGCATTTCCAAAAGCATCCGGAAGCTGCTGTCCCGCAGTTTCCGGCGCAGTTCCCGACGGTCCTCTTCGAGGGCCTGATCGGGGTGCTCCAAAACCCATTCCGCCCACGACACATCGTCCCCGAACTTGGGGCGCTCGCCAGCCTGCACGGGCGCGGCGTGAATGGGCTGTTGAACCTCCTGGCTGGCCCGCTCGATGCGGGCGAATTCGGCCTCGGCGGCCAGCTGCTCGGCGGCCGACAACTCGATGGTCTGGGCGGGCTGGTGATCGATGACGAGGGGGCCGGCCTCGGCCAGGATCTCCTCGCGCTTGCGCTCGTGGCGGCGCAGGCGCCCCTCGGTCCGGCGGCGCTGATCGACGTCCGCCTTGGACACCGGGAAGAAGTCGCGCTTGTTGCCCTCGAATTCGGCCCTGCAGATGAAGCTGCCGTCCATGGCGTAGACCCACACCCGGCGGGCGTCGTGGACGTCGTAGGATACCCGGACGTAATCGTCGTGATAGGCTTCGAGGGCGAGGTGGAAGTAGCTGTTGCTCCACAGGCTGACGACCCCGCGCGCGGTCTTGCGGCGCTCCTGGGGACGGAAGGCGGCCAGCGCCTCGGTCTCCTCCATGGGCTCGGGGGCGCCGACATCCTGCGCGCCCTGCGCCCAGACCTCGTTCGGGGTCATGTGGCGGCGCTTGCCGGTCTCGAGATCGGTGATCTTGGGTAGGCTGGAATGGGGGCGGTTGTTGTAGGCATCGACCTTGGCCGACAGGAATTCCAGGAAGCCGCGCCAGTCGGGGAGCAGCGTCGAGGGATGGATGCCCTTGACCTTACCCCGGGTGACCATATGGGCCTGGTGCGCGGCCTCGGGGTCCATGTCGGCCCCCAGATAGGTCGGCAGTTCCTTCGCCGCCCGGATCCACAGGGACTGATGGGCCCGCTCGACCACGCCGCGGGCCTGCGAGTTGTAGGGCAGGCTGTTTTCCTTGAGCACGCCGACCCGGGCCAGCAGGCCGGTCACCTCGTCATCCATGGCCTGGTTGTTGAAGCCCTTACCCAGGTCCACGTACCAGATGTCGCAGGGGCCGCAGGTGGTGAACGCGTGTAGCATGGAGTCGGCGACGGTGGCGGTCTTCTCCACCACCCCGGCGGACCAGCCCACCACCTTGCGGGAATAGACGTCGATGACGGTCGTGACCTCGGGGCGGAACGGCTGGCCGTGCTGTGGGTGGGCGACCTCGGCGTCGAAGGTGTGGCCGTCGGCGCAATAGACGGCGCCGGGCCATAGGTTGGCCACCGACCGAGCCACGTAGGCCCGCATCTGCTTGAGCTCACGCGGACCGATCCGGCCCTTCGCCAGTTGCTGTGGCGACAGGGTGTTCAGGTACCGCTTGGCCTGGTCGTAGCTGGGAAAGACGGCCGTTTCCGGCGTCAGCTTGGCGTCGGCGATGTCCTTCAGATACTCGTGGGGGAACTTCGCGGCCATCTGCTCCAGACACATGGAGATCGACCATTTCTGGGGCTTGCTGTACTCGTACATGAAGGCCCGGCACCACCAGGTACGCTGCTTCTTGGCCATCGGGTCCTCTGCCGGCGCCTTGGGCGCCAGGGCGTCCGGGCCGTGCTCGTCGCGGACCTTGAACCAGCGGTACAGGGACGTGCGCGACAGGGTCCGCCCGCCCTTGGCGGCCTTGCCGGCGCTGCCGTCGCGGGCATTGGCGGCGGGCACCTGCCGGGCGATGTCGGGCGCCGCCTCGCCGGACGCGACGGCCTCGATCAGGGCGTCGATGGCGCGGCCCCGCTTGAAGTCGCAGCGATTAGCGATCCGCTCGACCTCGGCCAACAGGACCAGGCGGGCGTCGCGCACCTCGCGCTGCCAGCCCTCCAGTTGCGACGGCAGCTTGCCCTGCTCGGCCAGGGCCAGGCGGCGGGCGATCTCCGTGGTGGTCACGCCCCGGGCATGCCGCCGGGTGGTGTCGGTCCGCAGGTCCAGCTCCATCAGGGCGTCGCGGACGTTCTCCGGCAGGTCGCGGATTGGGTAGAGGCGGCGCTTTGCCCCTGTCGGCAGCACCTCCTCACCGAAAGGCCAGCTACCCTTCAGAGCGCGGTCCCTGGCTGTCCGCTCAGGGATGGCCAGCGCCTCGGCGATTTGCTTGATGGTGGCGTGGTTGGGGTCGGCAGCAGGGGCCGTCTCTGGCCGTTCGATCATGGCGTTCATCGGGATACCCCCTTGGCACGGCGCTCCTCGGCATCGGCCAGACGGGCCAGTTCCTCGGCCTTCTCCCGGATCTGGACGGAGCGGATGAGGGAGACGTAGCGGTCGTCCACGACCGCGAACCCGAACAGTTCGGGCAGCAGCGACAGCAGGCGCCAGTCCCGGGTCGCATGAACCAGGGCTGCGAAGCGGATGACGTTGATGGTGTGGGTGTCCCGGGCTTCGGACACATAGGCGTCCAGCATGGCCTTGGAGACCTTGACGCCCAGATACTCGCTCATGCGGTCGGCGATCTCGTCCCGGCTGACGCCACATTCGTCCAGTGCCACCGCCATGGCCCGGCAGAACCGAGCGCTCAACGTCGCACCGCGGACCTGTCCCTCGTCGAAGCGCACGGCCGGCTCCGGCGGCTGCCAGGACAGCAGGTCCATCGTGCGGGTGTCGCGGCGGTCGCGGACCATGGCGTCAGTCCTGCGTCAAGGCGAGAATGGCGCGGGCGAACGAGCGGGCGTCCTCGAAATCGAACAGCACGCTGATGTCGGCGGCGATCTCCAGCCCCTCGCGTCCATCCGAGAACCGATCCATCGACAGCAGCAGCTCGTCTTCGATCGCCGAGGCCGTGACCCGCACCATCGAGTGGCCCAGCCAACCGGAGTTCCAGACCGTGAGGTTGCTGACCAATTCGGAGGCCCCGTCCTTGGCGGTCGAAAGCTGGGCTGCTTCCGCAATGAGATGGCGACCGAGGGCCAGCGCCTCGCGCCGGTCGAGACGGATGCGCATGTCGCGTCCGCCGCGCCCGTCAGTGCGCCGGCTCTCACGCTGGATGGAGACGGCCAACTCGCCGTCGTCCCTCGACAGGACGTGGATGGTTTCGCCCTCGCCGGGGCGCGCAGGCTCATCCTTGCGCACGGCAAAGGACATGAGGGCCCGGCCATTGCCCTGCCTGCTCATGACCAGGCTCCCGCCTCGGAGAGCATCCGCTTGCACTCCTCGATCCAGCCGGCGGCATGCGCCATGCCGTCGATCTCCCGCGCCGCAGAGGCGCGGTCTCCGGCTGCGCGAGCCGCGCGGGCTGCCTGGCGGTGGGTGCGCCATTTCTGACGCCCCCACTCCAGCATGGCGGACAGCCTGACCGCGCGCGGGCTGGCGTGGGTGACTGCGAAATCGCTGCAGGCGATGTTCATGCTGCCTCTCCGTTTTGACGTTCACGGACGCGACCGCGCCGAGTATGGTAGGTGCGAGACTTTGGATGCCGGTACGTGCCGTCGGCGTCGTAGCGCTGGGGCCAGATCTGACGGGGGGAGACCCCAAGGAACTCGGCGATGACCAGCTCCGCGGCGAAATGCGGGCGCCGCAGCGCGGTGCTGCAGTCCGCAGGCCCAAGGCCATTCGAGACCGAGAGCTCCTCAAGGTCGGTCCCGCGCTTGCGGATCGCCGCCTTGATGTCCTCACGGTGCCAGCCGACCGCCCGTTTCGGCATTCAATCTCTCCTCGCTTGACCCGGCCTGGCAGGGCCGGTGTTTTTCGGGTGTTTATTTGCTAGGTGTCGCAAAACATGACGATAGAAATAGCGCGAACCGTATGGCGTGTCACGCCAAAAATTGCATTGCCTGCGGCGTGCTTGGCGAAGCCATCCGCGCGCCGCCCATACCCGTCTGATTTCTCTGCGTTTTTCCCCCGCCGGCAATGCCTAACCTGCGGGCAACGGCATTGCCGGCGGGCACCATGACCGCCGGCAATGCCCAAGTCGCTGAGCGCCTAAAAGCCGCACGCGAAGCATTGCACATGACACAACCGGCGTTCGCCGCCAAATGTGGCGTGTCTATGCGGGCCTACCAGGATTATGAGGCTGGGAAGAGATTGCCCGGGCCAGACGTGCTGCAGGCCGCCGTCGGGCTTGGGATAGATGTGAACTGGCTACTGTCCGGCGTCGGAACGCCGCCGTCTGGCGGCAGTTCGGTGGCGGAGACTGAGCCGGTTATGGTGATTGAAGCGGATCGGGCCTGGTGGGACGACATCAGGGCGCGGATCGGCGATGAGCCTTGCCCGATCCCGCTGAGGCGCCTCGTTGAGCGGCCGGACTTGGACGCGATCCGCCAGGATTTGCTCAAGGCGGTCCAGGACCCCACGACCCCGGACGAGCGCAAGGCGTCGGCGGACCTATTTCTGGACATCGCTTTCGGCGACAGGGCGGCCGCCGAGCGCTCTGAGGGACGCCTGCTCGACGTCGGCCAGAAGCTACGTAACGCCAGGGCACTGATCGACGACGCCGCCGACGCGGCGGGGTGGCGGCCGCCGCCGGCCGTCTGGCACGCCCTCCACACGATCACCTTCCGCTACCATGTGGCGGCCGAGGACCTGGTTCTCCTGCTGGATGCCATGCGGGCTGAATTCCCTAACGACCCGGAGCGCCGATCGTAGCTGGTTTCGCGCGGTCTGTTGTCCCAAACCGCCCGCCCGGTGTCCGTAATTGCCCGAATTTGTCCCAACCGCTCCGGGTCGCCGGTGTGACGGTCAACCCCGCAGCCTGCCTAGGCTTCCGGCAACTTCACCGTGCCCGCGGTTTGTCCCCAAACGGACACCTCCCCACAGCGGCCCGTGGCCCCCAGGTATGATTTTCCCAAAGTATCGTTTCGCCACGCCCGCCCGCAGATTTCTTTAGCTGCGCCGCAATTTCTGCTGGCGTTGCAAGATAGACCCTGGGCGTTTCCAACAAGCCGACGCCTTCGAACTGGACCAGTGCGAAGATAGTGCGTGGCTTATGCCTCATCAGCCACGCATCAACGGCTTGGTGGTAACTCACCTCCTTGCTCTTGTGGCTCTGCGTGAGCCCCCAACCGCCGTCCTTGCTTCCTTTGACCGACACTTTCAGCATGGCCTCACCCCGCACCACCAATAGGTCGTATTCGGGCTGATTGGCGCCGTACTGGACCGAGATGTCGTAGCCAGCGCGGGCGAAGAGGGCCGCTGTGAATGCCTCCGCAGCAACACCAGTGTGCCATTGGCTGTGAGCGAGGATCACCGTCATCGGGAGAGAAATTCCCTGATCAGATCCCACCGATCCCGGTAGCTATCCAAATTGGTCAAACGGCGCTTAACGATCTTGCCCCACTTGTTGTTCGGATCTCGGACTTCAAGAATGTATTTTATGGGAAACACAAAGAATGCAGGGGAACGAATTCCGGCATCCCCTTTCTTTGGACCCCGGTGATAGCCGCGGTTCAAGGCCACGAACACCACGAAATCCGTGTCGTAGTTCTTGATAATCATGCCGTCGAAGTCAGTAACGAACCAGCTCTTCACCTGAACTCGTGCGGAGGTATTGTTTTTTGGATTCGTCGCGATCAGGTCATAGCCTGGAAAATTGACATAGGCTTTGTAACTCGGGATGCCTTCGATCAGAAGATTTCCGAGGACGAGGAACTCGGCTCCGGAAGCCTCAAGACGTATCGAGGCGCTTTGATTTTCCCTGTTCGTCCGCGACTTCGGCAGGTTCGGCAACCAGCGTGTCGGTCATATCTGCCCCGTCCGTCGTTGTCAGCCCCTGAACGGACGGCAGGTCCCGCCGGTGTGGGGAGTCCAATTGTACCTCCGCGTTCGCAAATGATCCACTTGGACGCTCCCCCAGGGCGTCCGTGTCGCACGGAATATCGGCCTCTGGCAGCCCGGCCAGCTTCATGCGTATACGGACCTCCATCTGGTCACTTGCGCGCGCACATGTTCTTCATATGTTCTCGGCCAGAGCATAGGAGCCCCCGCAATGGCCACTCAGCCGAGTTCCAACCTTTCCGTCTCCTCCTGGCGCGAGATCAGCCCCAACTCTTTCCGCTCCGGCATCGGCTCACAATTGCTATCCCTCCTTCTGGACAAGACTGCCTTCGCCGATGATAGAGGCCGCGAGCATCTGACGGCTGCAGCCACGCAGAATACCACCGCCATGGTCGCCGTTGCCGACCGGCTTGGTCGCGAGGGCGGTGATCTGAGCTATTCCTGGCTGACCTTGGCCGCCTCGCACGGAGATCAAGCCGCCACAGTCCAGGTCGCCGCCGAACTCGCCCGACGGGCCCGGGCTGAGCGCTTCTGCGGTCGGCCCCGGGAAGCCCGCCGGCTTGACCGCCTCGCCACGGAATGGGCCGAAGGGTTGATCGGCGACCTTGCCCGCGCGTTTGGCGAAGATCGGCGCCGCCTGTTGGAAGGATGGCTTCAGACCACCGTAGCGTCGGTCTCTATACCCCCGACATCGTCGGCCACGGCATCGGCCAATCCCGGTGCGTTGGTGGTGCTGCCCCAAGGCATCCCGCCCCTCAGGAACGGCGCCGACGATCGCGCTTTGGTCGAGGCATGGAAGACACTGACCAAGCCGCTACCGCTGTCCGAGGGCATGCCGGCCGATCTGCTGTCCACGGTGCTTACTCTGGAGTTCCCGTGGATGACGTCGGTGATCGCCGCGATCACCGACGACCTCCGTCTGCGCCAGAGTGTGGGACTGCCGGGGTTCCAGTTCCGGCCCGTGCTGTTGGTCGGACCGCCTGGCTGCGGGAAGACCTCCTTCGCGCGCCGTCTCGCCGATCTTGCCGGAACCGGGTTCGGCGAAATCAGCGCTGCGGGCTCCAGCGACAACAGGCTGCTCGCCGGCACCGCGCGAGGGTGGGCGACGGCCCAACCCGGCTACGTGCTGCAGATAATTCGCCGCACCCAGGTCGCCAATCCGATCGTCCTCGTCGATGAAATCGACAAGACCCGCCCCGACGGCCGAAACGGAGACCTTCGGCAGACGTTGTTGGGATTGACCGAGCCGGTGACAGCCCGCGCGTGGCTGGATGAATGCCTATGCTCGCCGGCCGACCTCGGTGCGGTCAGCTGGATTTTGACCGCCAATGATTCCCACGCCCTCCGGGGTCCCCTTCTGACCAGACTGCGTGTGGTTGCCGTGGACTCTCCGGGTGCCGATCACCTCGATGCCGTCCTGGCGGGGATCAAACGTGACTGCGAGAAGCAGTGGGGCTTAGTCCCAGGCGCATTGCCGGAGCTTCCATCTGAGGTGCGGAGGCTCCTTCGCCGCGCTTGTCGCAACGGCGTCAGTCTCCGCCGCCTCCGCGCCGCCTTTGAAGGCGCGCTGCATCAGGCCCTCACGTCGGGTCGACGGTCACTCCACTGACGCGTTCCTTAAACGTTCTTGACAATTCGCGCGCGGCATGATAATCGGTAATGCAGCGTGCCCGACGGCCCATCGTTCTGCGCGAGACGGATGGAGAACCGGACTGGTCAGCTCCTCGGGAAACCGACGGCCCTGCGCGGTGCGCGACCGCAAGGGAGAACCGGCGGACGGCATCCCACACACCATTGGTCCAAAACCGCGTCCGGCATCCCGGGTGTGGAATGCTGACGCATGCCGACGGCCTGCGCGCGGATGATCGCTGCGCCGGCCGCGAGGAGAATGTCATGTCGTGGTTCTCGTTGAAGGACCCGGTGGGCACCAACTGGCGCCTCAACACCGGGGATTTGAAGAACACCAAGCGGGCGCTGTCGCAGCTTGGCTATTACAAGGTCCCGCCCGAACGCGGCATCGACGACTGGGCTGACACCCAGTTGTTCGACGGCATCCGATCCTTCCAGAAGGACAACGGCCTGAAGGTCGATGCCTTCATGCGGCCGGGTGGTCCGACGGAAAAGACCATCAATGCTCGGTTGGCTTTCGCTGGCGCAACGGGCGACGACGACGTAGAGCGGTCGCCGCGATACAAGTGCACGGTATGCGGGGCGCTCCACGGCGGGGTTTATTCCCCAACCGTCTGTCATAACTGCTTCGTCAAGTGACGGATGTGGCGCACGTGATCCAGATAGGCGTGGATTTCATCATCGGAATAACCGAGGAGCTGGCCGAGTCGGATGTCGTCCGCTTCCGACGCCTTTCGGCAACCCGAGAAGATCGCCTGCTGGATTGCGTGCGCCTCTTCGACCCGCCACTCTTCACCGGGCAAGGCGTAGAAAAGGCACCTCGTCATCACTCGGTTGCCGGGGCTGACATACCGATAATCCATCTGTCGAATACGGCCTGTACGAACATGGGGCGCAAATACGTCCTCAGGAAAATACCCCCGGTCACAGTCGGCGTCGCAGAACATGGCAAGCGGCTTTCGCCCGGCCAACATCAATTCGCATTCACGCTCTTCATGGGGGCCAATGCCTGGCGGCAGATTTGGCGGTTGAGACATTCTTCACCCCGATGGCTTCGGAACGCATTATGGGGAACCCGATGACACGCGCCAACCTCCCTTCGCCCTTCCTCAAGCGCATCACCGTCCTGCCCGAGAAGGCCGATGGCAGCAGCTTCCCCTTCAATACCCTCCCGTTCCTGCGCAAGGGCAACTTCAGCCTCGACCTGACCGCCCCCATCACCATCCTGGTTGGCGAGAACGGGTCCGGCAAATCGACCCTGGTGGAGGCCATCGCGGCGGCGGCGGGTTTTCCTGCCCTCGGGGGCAGCCAGGACCATCGGCCGGGGAGCGACGGAGCCGACAATGCGCTGGCAAAGGCGTTGCGCCTGTCCTGGCTGCCGAAGATTTCCAACGGCTTCTTCTTCCGCGCCGAGAGCTTTTTCGGGCTCGCCAGCTACATCGACGAGGTGGCCGATCTCGGCAATTACGGCGGCCGGCACATGCATCGCCAGAGCCATGGCGAGTCTTTTCTGGCCTTGTTCGACAACCGGCTGGGGGCGAACCAACGCGCCCTCTACCTGATGGACGAGCCCGAGGTGGCGTTGTCGCCGACCCGGCAACTGGCCTTCCTGCGCATCCTACGCGACTGGCAACGGACTGGGCGGGTCCAGGCGATCATCGCCACCCATTCCCCCATCCTCATGAGCCTGCCGGGGGCGGCGCTCCTGTCGCTGGACGGCGGCGACATCCACCCGGTGACCCCGGAAGAGACCGAGCATTACCGGGTGATGCGGCATTTCCTGGCCGACCCGGACCGGGCGTTGCGAGACATCCTGAGCGACGACTGACCAAATTGCCGTCAGTCCTCGGGCAACGCAGATGCTTCACCACCCTCCCCCAGCTTCGCCCGCAGCGCCATCCTCGCCGCTTCCAGCTTGGCCATCGCGGCGGCGGCCATGACCGGATCCGGCTTGACGTACTTCATGACGGTCTCCAGCCGGGTGTGGCCGGTGATGGCCATGATTTCGTGCGGGCTGCACCCGGCGCGGCCGAGGTTGGTCGCCGCCGTATGGCGGGTGTAGCGGAAGGCGAGCGCCTTGCGCAGATTGGCCTTGTCGCGGATCTCCGCCACCCTCGCCCGGAAGTAGTCCTCCTTGTAGGGCCCCGGCCGGTAGCGTCCGTCACCGGCCTCCCGCAGCACGATGACTTGGTTACGGTCATCGGGCCGGGGCATCGCCGCCAGCCACGCCCGTAATTCCGGGGATGCGGGAACCATCAGCACAACTCCCCGCCGCTTGACCTTGCGCGGCCGGATCAGGAACAGACCGGTCTCTTCGTCGTACTGGCTCCAACGAAGGCGCAGCACGTCGCCCTCACGTTGCCCGAGATGCAGCCCCAGCATCAGCGCGTCGGCCAGAGATTTGGCTCCCGAGGCGACCGCCGTCGCGCAGAAGGTGCGCGCCTCCTCCTCCGTCCACAGGATGTCGACCGCGCCGTCTTCCGCTTGGTCGTCGGCGCTGGAGGTAGAGGCCAGCCCGAGCTTGCTGGCCGGGTTGTCGGCGATATAGCCCCAGTCACGTGCCACCCCCATCAAGATCGACAGCGTACGCAGGATGGCCGCCGCCATCATCGGTGCCTCCTGTTCCAGGACCAGCTGCCAGGTCTTGATCAAAGGCCGGTCGATGTGGGCGATCATGGTGCCGCCACACCAGGCGAGGATGCGGCCGATGTTGTAGCGATAGCCGCGCTTGGTCGACTCGGCCTTGCTGGCGAATTTCTTGTGGTCGCGATAGTACAATTCGACCACGTCATCGACGCTTCCCTTCGGCTTGCCGGTCAGCGGGTTGAGCGGCGTGCCGGCGGGGATCGCCGCCCAATAGGGGTCCTTCAGCGCCGGCGCGTCCCGACGCTGCCGCTCCTCCGCCACCTGGGCATTGAGCTCCAGCGCCCGACGCATCGCCGCCAGCCTCTCCTTCCCGAGCGGCTCGGCGGCGAAGCCCAGCGACCGCACCGCCCTGGTCGGCTGCCAGTAGAATCGCCCGCTGATCCGCACCAGGAAGGGCACCGGCTTGCGGGGCCGGCGTCGGCTCACCGCTGTGGCGCTGAGGGTTTCGCCTGACATCGCTCCATCCTTTCCTGAAGCACCTGGCGGGTGGCGGCGGCCTCATCGAGGTTTCCTTCGGGAAACCAGTGGTCGATGGCGCGGTCGAGCTGCCGCAGGTCCCAACCTTTCCTGCTCGTTCCGTCAACGGGTCGCGGCAGCGGAAGTTTCCCTGCGGCAACCAGGCGGTCGAAGGTGTTGGGCGAGACATTGCAGTAGTAAGAGGCTAACTCCCGGTCCATCACCCGTGGCAGAGCCCCCGGCGGCCAATTGTCCGGCACCCGCGGCATCGCTCACCCCCCCACCCGCACGACGGCGGCGCGCGGGCGCGTCCGCGTGCGGGGACCGAGGTTGATGGTGGGGGCGGGCACGACCTGTCTCCTCAGGCCGCGCTGACGGCGCGCTGATTGGACTTCGGCAGCGACCAGATGCCGCGGTTATTGCCGTCGAGATTCTTGAGGACACGACCGTCGTCGGCGAGCTTGCCCAGTTTGGAGGAGACCTTTCCCTGAAGGCGGTGCCGCCCATCCATGCTGTGGGGAATGGCCTTGTCCGGCTGCGGCAACTTGAGCAAGTCGAACAGCTCTGCGGCGATGGCCTTGGTCATGATCACCGACGTACCCCTGGCTTCCAGGGTGGCGATGACATGAACCAGGAGATCGCCGAAGGGATCGCTCTCGTCGGTTTTGGGCGGCCATACGTTTTCCAGGTCCCGACTGTCCACAACCTCCCAGGTGAGGCCCACGGGAAGCATCTGGGGAGACGGTCCGCCCGCTACGGCGGCAGGGGCTTCCGCCGACTTAGGGGTGAAAAAGGTCTTATCCGCCTCGACACAAAAGACGGGATAATCCTCACCGTCGAGAGGAATAGCCGATGCGGAGGACGGCCCGGTTCCGGGGGGCGCCGCGATGATCTGGCTGAACTCCACCCCCCAGGCGCAGCAGGCGTTGGATCAAGTCCGTCGCCTCGGCACGACGGTTGGCGGCGAGTGACGACAATACACGGACATCCATGGCATCAATCCTTCTTCCGGGAGGGGGTAAAATCGGTAGCGGCGACCTCGGCGGTGATCTGGGCGATGAGGTCGTGGATCAGCCGCCGCGCCTGCGGCGTGCCGTAGCGGAACAGCATGCGGGCGCGGATCGCCTGGTGATGATGGCCGCCGTTGAGGTCGCGGGTGATCTCCTTGAGGCGGCGGTTCAGGGACTCGACCTGGTTGGTGCCGAAGCGGGCGCGGCCGAACGACGCGGTGAATTCGTGGCGCCATTCAGAACCGATGGTGTTGACGAAGGTGGCGAAGTAGCCACGCACATCATTGGGAATGCGGGCCTGCCAGCGGGCGAAGCGCTCCGCCGCCATCTTGGGGCTGATGGCGGTCATCACGGTGGCGAGGAATTCCTCCTTGCACTCCCAGGCTCGCCGCAGCATCGGTTCGCGGTCGAGCATCTTGAGCAGCCAGACGCGCTGATCGTTGTCCAATTCCCGTCCCGACCGCTCCATCAGCGCCTTGAGGCGGTCGACCTTGCGCCCGTTCTCGGTCAGGCGCTCGCGCTGGCCGGTCAAGCCGCAGGCGATCCGCACCTCATGCATGCCCTTCAGCAGCAGGGCGATGACGTGGCGGTGGTCGAGCAGGATCACCACCACCGGCCCATTGCGACCGGCAAGGCCGTCACGGATGGCGCGCCGCTCCATGGCGCTGGGGTCGATGGCGAAGACCCTGATCACATCGCGGTTGGGTAGCGTCTTCAGCCAGGCGATGATGGTCGGGCCGTCGTAGGCGGGCAGCACATCGAGGACTGCGCCGCTCTCGACGTCGAGGATGTTGGTGTAGGTCGTCCCCACCGGCTGGACACCGTCCATCGCCATCCACCGGGTTGCCCGCGGCTGATAAGCGGCATCAAATCCATCGAACAGGCGGCGCAACCATCTGCGCACCTTGCGGCGGTCAAGCCGGTTGCGGCGCGATGCCGCCGACAGCGGCATGACGCACGCGTCCTCCAGGGTGGCCTGGAAGTTCGCGACGGTGGTGCGGTAGGGCCCGGCCAGCAATCCCGGCGGCACGATTCGCCACGCCCCGCCCATGTCGTAGAGGCGGAGAAGAAAGGTGGTGGGCACTCCGGCGAGCAGCCCCCCCGAATAGGGCACCGCCGCCTTCGGGGTACGCGGACGGCAATGCGCGCACGGCGAACCGTTGGCCTGGGCGAACGGGCATGCCCAGTCGTTGAGAGCGATGGTCTGGTGACGGGAACCGTCGGCGGCGATACCGATCTCCGGGGCGCCCACCGTCATGCTGCGGCTGGCAATCCCCAGCACCGCCGCCGGCGGGGCCGACTCCGGCAGATGGGTCACGGGACGCGGGGGCACGGTCAGAGCCCCCCAGTCGGAGTAGAGATGACGAAGCCCCGGAAAGCAAAGGATCGCTTACGCGGCGTAGAATAGAGAGAATGGTGGGGAGAGTGGACCATGGTTCGCTCCTAGGCAATTCGTTATGCCCAGGCTAACCATTGATCACGGATGCCGCACCTTGGCAGGGGCGCCACCCCTAGGGAGGATCGGGGTGCCACCCCAGGGTACAGAATTGTTTTTACAAGAGTT
>JBFMHS010000367.1:0-10668 GCA_040751765.1 Pseudomonadota bacterium
AGGTCGCGGGCGGCGGTGACCACCGAGGTCACGTTGCCCGCCTGCAAGGCCGCCTCGATGTCGGCCAGCGCCTTGGCCACCGACTTGACGGTGCCGCCCTCGGTTGCAACCGTGGCGGCCGCGCCGCCGTGGACGACCTGGTGCAGCTTGTCGGCGGCGGCGCCGGCCTTGGCGACGGCGTCTTGGAGTTGTTCTTGCAGCGTGGCCATGGTGGTCCTCTCCTACCAGGTGCTCTGCCCGGGCAGCGTCGAATGAACGAAAAGGTGGATGACGTCGGCCGCGGCCATGACGCCGCCGGCGTCCTCGGTCAGCACGATGGCCAGGACCTGATCGTCGAGGGTCGGCCTCTCGCGGATCTCCAGGGTGGCCTTGACTACCCACAGCGCGGCCGAAACGTTGTCGGATTTGTACTGACGAACGAAGCGGGCCTCATGCAGGCCCAGCCCCAGGCCGGATAGCAGGGTGATCTCGAACCACACGGCACCCTGGCGCGCCCGGTGTTTGTACCAAGCCTCGAAGATCGCGTACTGCCAGGGGCTGAAGTGCCAGGTCACCGGGATCTGGCTGGGGACGTCGGTGGCGATCTCCTCCTGGCGCGCCGGGCCGCTCTCCATCTCGGTGCGCAGGATGCCCTCGCCGGGCTGGACGCCATAACCGTCGCGGGACGGGAGCGGCAGCAGGGACGGCCACGCTTCCATCAGTAACTCCCCCGCCGCTGGAGGCCGTAGGAGCCTTCAAGCACCTGGACGAACGGACCTTCGCCGCGAGCCGCGCGGCCGGCCATGCGGTTCTCGACATCCTCGACGATCACGTCCACGTCGAAGCTGCCGTCGGGCCGCTGCCGGCGCTCGGTCTTGGTCTGGGTCCCGGACGAGTTGTTGACGACGTTGAGGTTGAACTGGACCTGCGGCCGCGCCAGGGCGGCGCCGATCAGCCGATCCGCGTTCTGCATCTGCCTCGGCGTGAAGATGCCCTCGCCCTTCTGGACGATCACCGGCTCCTCGTCCTGGGCCAGGCCGGGCATGCCGCCTCCGTGGAAACGGCGGGCGCCGGAAAAGACGACCGGGTCCGCTTGCACGCGTTCGAGAGAAGTGCGGCCGACGATGCCGCCGGTGTGGGCGCGCGCGAAATTCCCAGTGTTGGAGGGGACAAAGGCATCACCGCCAGAAACTGTTCCAGCCTCGGTTCCGCCACCGAAAATCGCCCCAGCGCCCGCGCTGATGAACGATCCGAAGATGCCCAGGCCGCCGCTGCCGCCGCCGAACATCTGCACCGCGGCCATGCGGTAGGCGGCGCGCAGGGCTTCCTCGGCGATGGTGTTGAACAGGTCCCTGGCCGACATCTTGCCGGTCATCGCCCACTTGACGAAGGCATCCTCCGACGCCTGCAGGCCGCTCTTCATGGCGCGGCTGGCCATCAGGGCGGCGTTGGTGTTCTCGTCCACGTAGTCCGCGAGCGTCAGCGCCACGCCGTCCTGCCACTCCCGGCTGGCGGCCAGCTTGTCGCGCTCGAGCTCCTGGTACCGGCGGGCATAGGCTTCGTCCGAGACCAGGCCGGTCGCGCGCAGTTCGTCCAGCTTGGCCAGCTCGTCCCCGTAGCGGGCGGCGGCGTTGTAGGCCATGTCCGTCTGGCGCGCCTCGTCGGCGAGGCTGGTGGCATAGCGCCGAGACGCCTCGACACGGTAGGCCGCCACCTGGGGATCGGCAGCGTCCAGCTTGTTCTTGCGGGCGAAGGTGTCCACCTCGTTGTCGATGGTCACCTGGCGCACCCGGCTGCGGTCCCCGCCGGCGATCGCATCCTGGAGCTTCCGCGCCGCGTCGTTCTCGGCCCGCAGGTCGGCGATGCCCTGGGCCGCCGCCAGCGCCGCCCGGCTCCTGGCCAACTGATCGTAGGACGCCGCCAGCTTGCCGTTGGTGTCGGTCAGGCCCTTGGCGGCCATGTCGGCCAGCCAGTTGGCCTTCTCGGCGGCCAGGATCGCGGCCGTGCCCCCGGCCACGGCGGCGGCCAAGTTGTCGTTAGCGGCAGTCTCGGCACGCAGGCTGTCTAACGCTTGGCGCCGCGCGCTCAGCAGCTGCACCTGTGCCGTCAGGCCGGCGGCCTCGATGCGGCGGCGGCGCTCCTCGGCGTCCACGCTCTGGCCCATCAGCTCGATGCGGGCCTGCTCCCTTGCCAACCACACCTCACGGGCGCCGGCGTCCATGTTGACCGCCGCAGCCTGCGCCCGGGCGGTGGCCAGTGCCCGCTCTCCCTCCGAGGCATAGGTGCGCTGGGCGTTGATGACGCCGTCCAGTGCCCGGGTCAGCTCGTCGTACTGGCGGCGCTGGTCGTCCGACCGCAGCCGGCCGCCCGAGGTCAGCGCGGCAATAGCGGTCTCCAGGCGGGCGCGCTCGCCCTCCAGGCGCTGGAGGTCGCTGCGGCCGGGCAGGATGCCGCCGGCCGTGTCCAGCCCGTCTTTCAGCGAGCGTCGGCGCTGGGCGTCATCCGCCCGCGCGGCAGACCTCGCTTCGTCCTGGCGGGACTGGGCAACCAGCTTGGCGTATTCCTCACGAGCCTGCTGTAGCCCGCGCGCCTCCCGCTCGCTCCAGCCCCCCAATCCCTGCGCTTCGAGCTCGGTGATCAAGTTGCCGAGTTGCTCGATCCGCTCATCCAACGAGTAGTCGCCCGAGACGGTCTTGCCGAAATTGTCCCAGGCGTCGGACATCCAATTGACCGCCCGGGTGAAGATGCCAATGTCATTGGCCGCCTCGCGGGCGCGCTGGGCGATCGCCTTCAGCAGCTCGGCCTGAGCGGCCTCCTGGTTGCCCGACCGCTCCAGCGCCGCGATGTGGTCGCGCTGCCCGGCCGTCAGCAAGTTGTAGGCATCGTCCAGCTTCCGGGCCGCCTCGCCGGGCTTGGCCAGGGCATCGGCCAGATCGGCCGCCGCCGCAGTCGCGTCCTGGCCGATCACCTGGCCCCATCCCTGCGCAACCTGCATCAGGTCGCGGAACACCTCTTCGCCCACGGCGCCGGTGGCGGCGATCGCCGCCTCCATGGCGCGCGCCTCACGCACCGACACGCCCATGGCGTCAGCGGTGGACCTGGCCAGGCGCTCCAGCTCCGACCGCGTCAGGCCGACCGCCTCGCCCTGCCGGCGCAGCGCCTTGTCCACCTCCTTCACGCTCTCGGCATGGGAGTGGACGGCGTAGGCGACACCGCCCACGGTCACCAGCATCGCCGCCAGGGCGGTGGTGACCAGAGCCACCGACCCGCCCATCATGCGCAGGCCGTAGATCAGGTCGGGCAGGATAGCCGCCGTCATGTTGAGGCTGCCGCCGGTGGCGGCGGTGACCTGAGCAATGTCGGCCATGTTCATTATGACCGTCCGCCGGGCCATGGCCATCTGCCCGGCACTGACGCCGGCCGTCTGTCCAAGGGCCGCCAATCGCTGCTCAATAATCGCGATGCCGGCGGCGCCCTCGTCGGCGGTGACAGCCCCCTCGGCGATCCAGCGCTGCAACTGGGCGATCTCGGCCGACGCCTGACGCGACGCGGCGGCGGTGGGGTCAAGTTGGTCGCGGAACCGCTGGACGGCGGCCGCCTGTGCGGCGGCGGACACCCGGGATGCCTCGGCCTCGGCCTTCAGCTGCTCGGCGTTCTTCTGGATCCCGATCCCATAGGTGTCGCGGACGGCGATGGCCGACTTCTGGGTCGTGGCCAGGGCCGTTGCCCCCGACACGGCGCCAGCCGCCGCCTGGGAGAAGCGGTTCGCCGCCTCGGCCGCCGTGGCTTCGGCGGTGGCGGCGGCGTCCATGGCCGGGCCGACGGTCTTGGCGGCATCGGTCAGCCCGACCACCGCCGTCTTGGCCTTGTCGACGCCCTTGGCGAAGGCCGCGGGATCGGCCTCCAGGCGCATGGATAGGGTGAAATCGCTCATCGGCCGATCCTCACGCCTTGGTCAGCACCTCGAGCGCGGCGGCCTCCATGGCCCGCAGATCGGCGAACATGGCGGGCGACGGCTCGCGCCCCATCAGCCGCAGCGTCGGCTCGATGGCCGTGTAGTCGATGCCCGACGGGATGGGCACGGCGCCGGCCTGGCTCATGGCCACCGTCCAGCGCCACTGCGTGGACAACGCGAGAAAGACCTCGACGGTCGGCCAGTTCTCCGGCCAGACCGCGAAGTCCTCTCCATCCTCCTCCGCCAATGCTGCGCGCCATGCCTCGATTGCTTCCTCGTCGGCGCCGAGGAGAGCGAGATCCCCGGCGATGTCGTCCACGTCCTTGTCCGGGCTCCCGCCGCCGGCCCAGCGGCGGGCAGCCCCGATCAGTTTTTTCTCCGCGCCCCCGACAGCACCTCGGTGTAGGCGCGGCTGATCGCCGCCCGCTGGTAGGGCACCCGCAGGACGTCATCGAGGGCCTTGTCGGAGAACGGCACCACCTCGCCGTCGGCGTCCTTGACGCGGTCCCAGCCCTTCAGCACCCGGCGCACCAGCACCGCGTCGAAGTTGGCCAGGTGGGTGGTCATCATGGTGTCGATCTCGTCCTGGCCGATGACCTCGAACATCCCGTCGAAGCTCTCGGTCTTGAACGTGCCGTCCTCCTGGGGAACCGGGATCTCGACGGTGATCTTGAAACTGTGGTCCTTGCGGATGGTGAACATCTACTCGCTCTCCTTCAGACGGTGTCGGCGCCGTGAGACGTGGTGGTGACCTTGACGACCACGGGGCCGAAGAAACGCGCGCCAAGCTGCACGCCGGCAAAGAGGCCCATGCCCAGGGCGATGCCGGCAAGGAACAGGGCGGGCAGCACGATGAGGATCGTCATGCCGCCGTCCCATCACTTGACCGTGATCTTGACCTCGTCGTCGCCGGCGTCGGTGGGCACCAGCGACAGGTCCATGGTCAGCATCTGCACGCCCCGGTCGTCGCTGTAGCGCGGGTTGAAGACCTGGGCCTGGGGGCCGTCCACCTGGACGATCCCGCCCGGCTCGATCCCGTGGACAAGGCGAAGCGCGCCCATGTCGGCGGACTTGGCGGCCAGAAAGTAGTTCTTCGCATCGACGCCGGGGTCCTCGATGACGATCGAGCCCTTGGGTTTGCGGTCGGCGATCTCCATCGCCTCCTTGGCGATGCGGTTGAAGAACTCGACCTGGTTGTCGAAGTTGATGGTCAGCGACTGCGCCGGCGAACTGATGCCGTGCAGCGTCAGCTCGGGGGTGTTGGTGGCCGAGACCGCGATCGGCGCCTTGAACGCGCTGGTGTCGGTCGACGGCAGCGGCGCCGCCGACGGATCCACCCACAGACCCTTGAAGGTGAAGCTCCACTTCGGCAGCTGGTTGGCCTCGAGCTTCATCTGCACGGTGCCACGCGAGCCCAGCAGGGCGTGCAGGTTGCCGTCCTTGTTGACGTAGAGCGTGCCGGCCTCGAAGCCATCGGACACCGGATCGTATTCGACACGGGGCGCCGTCAGCGCGATGGTGAACTCGTCGCCTACCTGGAACGGCGCCGTGACGGTGGGGGTGATCTGGGCGCCGCCGCCCAGGTCGAAGGCCGCCGCATCGGTCATCACCACGCCGGCCTGGTTGTAGGCATCCAGGTTGCCCGCCGCCGGTGCCGACACGGTGAACTGGGCGATGCCGCTGCCGCCCGCGGTGGTGCAGGTCAGCGTCACGTCGCGCGGCTGAGTGCCGGTGAAGGCGGCGGTCTTGACGAAGGTGAAGGATCCGGCCGGGGTGCCGACGCCCACGGGCGGGCTGTTGGCGATGGTGGCCAGCCCGGTCACCGCCGTCTCGGCCAGGCCGCAGGCGCGCAGCATCACGCCGTAGGCGGGCGGGGTGCCGGCCACGCCGGAGCCGGACATTTCCACGTCGAAGCTGACGGAGACGTGGGTGTTGACCGGGATCTGCTGGTCATTTCCGAGATAGGGCCGCACCAGGTCACGGCTGACGGTGCCGCCCTCCATGGGCACGATCTGCAGGTTGGTGACCAGCATGGCGTTGGCGCCGCCGGTCGGGCCTGCGTCGGAGCCGTAGACGGTCTCGACCTTGAACAGGACGGCCTGCTTGCGGGTGCGCTTGGTGGCCATGGTCCCTTACTCCTTTCCGCGCTTCCGCGCCTTGGCGGGAGGCTGGTTGTCGGCCGTCGGCTCTTCCGGCACAGCCTCAGCGCCAGCCGGACGGGCACGATTGCCATTGGGGTGGTCCCTGGTGGGCTCCTCGCGCTGCACCAGGTCGTGGTCGTCGCCGACCGTGTAGCTGCCGCCTTTCCTCATGACTTCCTCAGGCTGGTTTCGGTGGTGTACTCGTCCATCCACCACAGGGCGCCGGCGCGGATGTCGCTCAGGCGCCCGCGGCCGAACAGAACGGGTTCGTGGTCGGGAGAGGGCTGCCAGCCCACCAGGGCGTCGGTGACCGCCTGGCGCAGCACGGCCAGGTCGGCCGCCTTCTTGGCGCCACGCGGGTCACCGTGCCGGCGGACCATGATGACGACGCCGAAGCGCACCGAGATCGCCTGTGAGACGATGGTGGCCATGCGATTGGGGCCGCCGTCCTCGGCCAGCGGCACCACATAGGCGTCGGGCCCCTGGCCGGGTGTCTTGCCCGGCGCCTCGAGGGCAGCCAACTCCAGCGCGCCCTCGACGGAACGGAAGGCGGTGGCCTGGGCGGCCAGACGATCGATGATGGGCTGGAGGTCCATCAGGCGCCTCCATTCGCGGCGGCGGCCAGGTGCCGGCGCAGGATGGCCACCGCGGCGTCTAGATCAGCGGAGTTGAAGCCGAGGAAGGGCCGGGCCGGGATGTCGATCCAGTGTTCGCCGATCACCACCTTGCGCACGTCGACGCGCTTGTGGCTGTTCTTCGCGAAGACCTTGCGGCTGTACTCGGTGCCATCCTTGCGGGTGGCCTTGGTGTTGCGGAACCGGACCTCGCGGCCGTGCGCCCACTTCATGATCTGGCCGCCGAACTGGTGGATGGGGCCGTAGACCATGGGGGTGCCGATCTCGACACCGGTGCGGCTGGCGCGGAAGGTGACGCTCTGGCGCAGGAAGCCGCGCTCGTGGAGGATCCTGGGGGCGGTGTTGCCCTTGCGCCGCTTGTTGGCCAGGGTGCTCTTGGCCAGCGGCGCCCAGGGACGGCCCATGGGGTCGTGGGCGGTTTCGAACCGTTGCAGGGTGGAGCGCACCAGCATGGCGCCGATCTCGGTCATCGCCGGCTCCAGGTTGCCGACGGCGGCCGCCAGTTCGTCCAGGACCGACCGGACGCCGGTGTCGTCGAGGGAGACCCGGTAGCTCACGGCACGAACCCCGACAGGCGGGAGGCGTTAAAGACCTGCGGGGCGGCGCTGCCCTTAACGCGGCTGCCGGCGGTGGGCGCCTCGCCCGGCTCGCCGAGATCAAGGCGGAAGTCGCCGGCCCGGATCTCGTCCAGGAGCGCGATCGCGTCCTTGTAGCCCTGGCGGATGGCTTCCGAAGGATCGTCTTTGTGCAGGAACCACCGCGCGATCTGGCTGGCCAGCCGCTTGACGACCTCCGGGACGGTGGTCAGGGGCACGGTGGCCACCGCGGCCAAGTAGCCGTTGATCACGTCCTCGGCGTCGGAGATCGCCGCGGCCACCACATCGGGATCGGCGGCACCGTCGTCGTCGCGATCGGCCACGTCGATCAGCTCGGCCGAGCCGAAGCGCGCGATCAGGTCGTCGATGGTGATGTAGGCCATGGCGGCTTACTCCCGCGCCGCGGCGTCCGCCGCCCTGTTGACCAGATACGAGGCCGACATCAGGCACGAGGCGGCCTTTCTCAGGTCGTCGGCCGCGCCGTCGCCCAGCTGCTGCTGGATGCGCTCCAGCTGCTGGATCAGCCCGACCATCTGGTCGTGCCACACCGCCACGGCGTCGGGACCGTTGCTCATTTCGCCACCTTCTTGGCGGCGGGCTTGCGGGCCGGCTTGACCGCCGGCGCCGGGGTGGCGGGATCCACGACCGGAGCGTCCATGGTGCCGCCGGTCATCGCGACCAGGTCGGGATCGATGGACGCCAATGCCGCCGGGTCGAGAGTGCGTTCGCCGCCCTCGGACTCCTCGGCCGGACCCACGATCTCGACGGCGCCTGCGCGCATCAGCGCCTCGGCGTCGCGAGCCGGCAGGTCCATCTCCTCCCCGGGCGGACGGCGCTTGCCGCCCGCCTTGACCGGGGATTTGACGATGACGCGGACGCGCTCCATGGCGTCAGGCCACCGCGTTCTGGATCAGGAAGCCGGCCACGCGGCCCACATCCTCGACCGAGTACTCGTCGGTGACCGGATACAGCCAGGACTTGACGTTGCGCTCGCTGTAGGGCTGCTCGACGAAGGGATGGCCTTCCAGGTGGTAGGTGTAGCCGAAGGACGGCACCTCCCAGCTCTCCTCGCCGTGGGGCACGTAGGCCAGGATCGCGTCCTTGCCCCAGGCGTCGGTGAAGTCGGCGGTGTCGGCGTCGGCCTCGGCCAGATAGACCGCCTTGCCGACCTCGACCTTCTCCAGGTCGAAGTACAGCGCCAGCATGTCGGTGGTGATGCTCTCGCGGCCGGTGTACTTGAACTTCTCGGCGATCTTGGGGTGGTTCTGCAGCGCCAGGAACACGCCCGGCCCGATCACCATGGTGTTGGGATAGTCGCCGATGGAGCGGCGCACCGCCTCCTTGGCCGCATCCACGTCCGCCTTGGGGTCGGAGTTGGGATCCGACCACTGGTCACCACCCGCCAGGGCCACCTTGTGGTTGGCGTCGAACTTGGTGGCGTCGCGGGCGA
Organism: Pseudomonadota bacterium; assembly: GCA_040751765.1. Lineage (GTDB taxonomy): Bacteria > Pseudomonadota > Alphaproteobacteria > Rhodospirillales > Magnetospirillaceae > CALABS01. The sequence continues at coordinate 8,757 of JBFMHS010000367.1, forward strand.
TGGTGGCCTGCGCGACCTCGCGCTCCAGGCTCATGGACTTCAGCACCAGGTTGACGGCGCCCTTGGCCAGGTCCAGGCCCGGCGATGTGGCTGCTTCCTGCAAGTGTTCCCACGGCACCTTGCCCTCCAGCGAGTGGCCGTGCAGGTTGACCGGCACGCCCTGGTAGCCGAAATCGACGCGCTTGGTGGCGCCGCCGGGAGCGCGGCGGGTGTTGTAGAGCCGGAAGCTCTCCTTGCCGAACTCCAGACGCTTCACGCCCCGCAGGGGGATGCTGACGTTGGGGAACAGGGCGATGCCGACGTGCTTGGGGTGGCGATAGCCCCGGGCATGGGTGGTCAGGACCGGATCGACGACGCGGACCTGGGCGGTGGACATGGTCATATGCTCGGCTCCTTGCCTTAGCGGCGGAAGATGATTTCGATGAACTTGCCGGCGCCCGAGGCCGCGGCGAGCGCATCGCCGACGACGAACTCGGGCAGATCGGCGCCGGTCAGGATCGCGCCGTCGGCGGCGGTGGACGTCACCGGGGTGGCGCCGGCGCCGATGGACAGGGCGCCGGTGGCGGGGATCGCACGGCCCTGGGCGTCGGTGATGATGCTGTCGCCCTTGGCGATGGCTGCGCCGGTCTCGACGACCGTGGTGCCGATCGCGTCGAGGGCCAGGTCGTCGCCGTCGGCGGCGTCGTACTGGGAGACGCCCAGCACCTTCTGGCCCTGGACGCTGGCCTGGGCGCCGTCGAAGCCGACGAAGCGGCGCTTGGTCACGGCGCCGGAGGCGACGACGTTCTCGGCGTGGATGGAACGGGACTGCATGGGCGATGCTCCTTAGATCTTGCCCACGGCCTTGACGGCCGCGAGGTAGTCGGTGCCGGGGTGCTGGGCCTGATAGGCCAGGGCCTTGCGATGAACCTCCAGACCGACGGGATCCACCTCGACGGTCGTCCCGGCCGGGGAGGCGAACTCGACCACCGCGTCCTGGGCGGGACCGCCCTTGTCGTGCTCGCCCAGCTCGACCAGCTTCGGCTGGGCGGACAGCTGGCGGCGGAAGGCTTCGCGGGGGGTGACCTTGGCCGGCTTGCCGTCGTCGCCGGCGGAAAGCTCGATGGTGACGGCGTCGCCCAGCGAGGACAGCAGGGCCAGGGTGTCGGCCTTGGCGGTCGGGCGCAGGCGGCCTTCCTTGATCAAGCCGTCCACGAACGCCTCGTCGTCGGAGCGGCGGCGCTCGGTTTCGGCGGCCGACAGCTTGACCTCGCGGTCGGCGATTTCCTTCTCGCGGCGGGCCAGGTCGGCCTCGCGCTTCTGCAGGTCGGCCTCGGCGGCCGCCCGGTCGGGATTGGTGGTGGTCATGTCGTCTCCGGTTTCGGGGCTGGACAGGTAGGCGGGGGTCGGCGGCGGATCGGCCGCGTCCATCTCGGCGGCTGCGTCGCGCAGGTCGCTGATGGTCCAGGTGCCGATCACCTTCTCGGCCTTCTCGGCGCCCTCGGTCTCGACCAGGTGGTCGCGCAGTGCCTGGAAGACGTTGGCGATCGCCCGAAACACCCACGGCTTGGGCGCGGCGAACTCGATGACGGTGGCGCCGTCGACGGCGGCCAGGGCGATGGGCTTGAGCCCCTTCACGGCTGGCGCCTTGGCGCCCAGCAGGCCGAGATGGAGCGGGTACAGCTTGCCGGGCGTCGGGTTGCTGGGATGGGCCCGGCCCAGGAAGGCCAGCGAGCGGCGATTGAACCGGCCGGCCTTCAGGGTGTCGGCAAAATCGGGATCGACCTGCTCGATGTCAGCCAGCAGCGCCTTGCCGTCGGCGCGCATGTTGACCAGGCGGCCGTATTGCGGATCGGTATCCTTGGGATGGCCGAGCACGAGGGCAGCCTCTTGCAGCGCCGGGTCGTAGGCGCTGGCCAGTTCGGCATGTCCG
>JBFMHS010000368.1:0-2692 GCA_040751765.1 Pseudomonadota bacterium
CGGCCTGCTGTTCTTCTATCAGCCCTTCGCCGCACTGGCCGCCGGGCTGCTGTTCGTCGTCCTGCTGGCGGTGTCGGCCTGGGCCGGCGTGGCGCAGCTCAAGGCCATCACCGAGGGCGAGGCGCTGGCCGGCAACATCATGGGCCTGACGCTGCAGATGATCGCCGGCATCCAGAAGCTGCGCATGGCCGGCGCCGAGAACCGCGCCTTCGTGCTGTGGGGCAAGATCTTCGCCGAGATGCGGGCGCGGCTGGTGCGCTCGCGCACGGTGGTCAACGCCTATGGCGTCTTCACCTCGGGCTGGGACGTGCTGAGCCTGGGGGTGGTGTTCCTGATCATGGCGGTGGTCGCCGGCCAGGACCTGGAGACCGGCGCCTTCCTGGCCTTCGTCTCCGCCTTCACCATGTTCATGGGCTCCATCGGCCAGGTGGCACGTGCCGTCATGCAGTGCTTTGCCGTGGTGCCCATGGTCCGCCGCGCCAAGCCGCTGCTGGAGGCGGTGCCCGAGGTCGACACCAGCAAGGCCGACCCCGGCCGCCTGACCGGAGACATCGAGGTCAACCAGGTCTATTTCCGCTATGACCGCGACAGCCCCCGGGTGCTGAACGGGCTGACCCTTCAGGTGCGGCCGGGCCAGTTCGTGGCTCTGGTGGGACCATCGGGCTGCGGCAAGTCGACGCTGATGAAGCTGCTGCTGGGCTTCGAGCGACCGGAGGCCGGCGGCGTGTTCTACGACGGCCGCGACCTGCGCACGCTGGACGTCCAGGCGGTGCGCCGCCAGATCGGCGTGGTCCTGCAATCGGGCCGGGTGATGCCCGGAAGCATCTACGAGAACATCAAGGGGGCCACCGAGGCCAGCGTCGACGAGGCCTGGGAGGCCGCCGCGATGGCCAGCCTGGACGAGGACATCAAGGCCATGCCCATGGGCATGCACACGGTGCTGACCGAGGGCTCGGCGGCGCTTTCGGGAGGCCAGGTGCAGCGGTTGCTGATCGCCCGCGCATTGGTGTCCAAGCCTCGTATCGTGCTGTTCGACGAAGCCACCAGCGCGCTGGACAACCAGACCCAGGCGGTGGTCACCCGCAGCCTGTCCAAGCTGTCGGTGACGCGGATCGCCATCGCGCACCGGCTCAGCACGGTGAAGGACGCCGACAAGATCTTCGTCCTCGACGAGGGCAAGGTGGCAGAATCAGGCAGCTATGACGAACTGATGGCCCGCAACGGGTTGTTCGCCCAGTTGGCGCGTCGCCAGCTGGCGTGACGAGGAGGGGGACGCATGCGCAAGGTACTGTTCATCCTGGGGCAATTGTCCGACGGCGACGTGGAATGGCTGTCGAAGGCCGGCACGCGCGAGCGGGTCGCCGCTGGCACCCGCCTGATCGAGGAGGGCCGCCAGATCGGCCACATGTACATCCTGCTCGACGGCAAGATGTCGGTGTCCATCAAGGGGTTGGGAACGGTGGCGACGCTGTCCTCGGGCGAGATCATGGGCGAGATGTCGCTGATCGACGCCCGTCCGCCCTCGGCCTCGGTGTCGGCCGAGAGCGACTGCGTGGTTCTCGCCATCTCGCGGGGCACCCTCAACGACAAGCTGGCCCAGGACGTCGGCTTCGCCGCCCGCTTCTACAAGGCCATCGCCACCTTCCTGTCCGACCGCCTGCGCGGCACCGTCCAGCGCCTGGGCTACGGAGACCAGGGCGCTTCGCTGGACGAGGACGTGGAACTCGAGGGAGAACTCGACCTCAACGTCCTGGACAACGTCCACCTCGCCGGTGCCCGCTTCGAGCGCATGCTCAAGACGTTGATGGGCGGCTGAGGGCAAACCGATAGTCTCCTCCGCCACCGAGCCCCGTCCGGGCTCCGCGAGCCGGTCAGCGCCCCGACCCCGTCCTGGACCGCCGGACGCGGCGTCTTGGCTTGCCCGCAGGGTCGCCGCTGACGCACTAGGTGTGAAGTCTCAGGAGGTTGCCCACTCGGTCTGAACCATCCAGGGGGACCGAATGGGCCTCCATGGGGGTCTGCATCAGTCCATGCCCCGCTGTCCGATCCACCATTCCAGGACCTGCGCGGTGGCCGGCCTGTCTCCGTTGGCCCAACTGCGTGCGATGCCGTCCGGGCAGCACTCCCGCGCCAGATAAGCCGCCATCGGCAGAAAGATGTGGACTGCCAGAACGGGCAGGACCTGTTGACGCGACTGGGTGCCGGCTTCCAGATCGGGCAGCAGGCTGCGGTAATGGTCGGTGACCCAGCGTGCCCATTCGTTGAGGCGCTTTCCAAGGGTCGGCGACAGGGCTTGCAGCGGCGCCGTCAGTTCGTCGATCAGGGCGTGGCATTCCGTCGCCTGCATGTCGCCGCCCCCGGCGATCCGGAGCAAGCGCTTCCGCAGAGTGTCCCGGCGGCGTTGTTCGTCTTCATCCCGGTCGGCACCGAAATCGCTGAAGCAAAGGCCGAGGTGACGGAGCATCTCTCCGATGGTCGGCAGCGGGGTGAGGTTGTCGTTGGTCATCATCGTCTTCCCGGGCGTTGGCGGCCCCGGCGTGTTGCCTCCGGGGCCGCCCGATGCCTCAATCCTAGTCGTCCTGGTCCCAGTCGGCCTGCTCAGAGTCGTCCGGACGACCTTCCTCGCCGCGCGACTGCCAGTAGGCGTCGTTGTTGGGATTGAGCTGGTTGGACCGGTTATCGCGGTCCGCCT
>JBFMHS010000369.1:0-3217 GCA_040751765.1 Pseudomonadota bacterium
GGCGAGGAGTTCGCGGTGGCCCTGCCCAATACCGGCCTGGACGCCGCCCTGGCCGTCGCCGAACGGCTGCGGGCCCAGGTGGCCGGGACGCGGACGCCGCGGCCCGACGGCGGAACACTGTCCATGACGGTCAGCATCGGGGTGGCGGTGGCGGACGGCGAGTGCACGGTGGCCGACCTGCTGGCCCGTGCCGATGCCGCGCTCTACCGCTCAAAGCGCGACGGCCGCGACCGGGTCACGCTTGGCTGATTTCCACTCGGTTGCGGCCGCTGCTCTTGGCCCGGTACAGCATTCGGTCGGCCTCGGCCAGCACCTGGTCAATCCCGCCATCGCGCGGGCCGACGCAGACGCCGATGCTGATGGTGGCGCCGAATGTTTCGCCGGCGAAGTGGATGGGCAGGGCGGCGACCGCCGCGCGGAGGCGTTCAAAAAAGGCGTCCACCTCGTCGTCGCCGAGGTCCAGGGCAAGCAAGCAGAATTCCTCGCCGCCGAACCGCGCCACCAGATCACCGCAGCGGGCGTGCGCCCCAACCGTCGCCGCTACCGCCCGCAAGGCCGCGTCGCCGCCGTCATGGCCGCGCGTGTCGTTGATCTTCTTGAAGAAATCGATGTCCATCATCGCCGTCGCCAGCCGGCGTTTGCCGCCCATGGCCTCGGCCACCAAGGGAGTGGCGCGGTCGAAGAAGTGCCGGCGGTTGGACAGGCCGGTCAGGAAATCCTTCGTGGCCATGTCCCTGAGGCTGGACAGCAGGTCGAGATTGTCGATGTTTTGCTGAACCCGGCAAAAAAATTCCTCGCGCGAGAACGGCTTGTGCAGGAAATCGTTGGCGCCGTTCTTCAGAAAGCGGGCGACCAAGCCAGGCTTGCCGGTCCCCGACACGGCGACGATGGCCAGATCCTCGCTGCCACGTTGGGCCCGCACCGCCCGCGTCAGCTCGACGCCATCCATGCCGGGCATCTCATGGTCAGTGACCATAAGGCGGATAGCCGGGTCGGTTGCGATGGCCCCCAGTGCCTCGCTGCCATCGGCGGCCTCGACGACCCGGAATCCGCACAAGCGCAGAAGGGCGCCGATCTGCTGGCGGATGGTGCGCGAATCGTCGACCACCAGGGCGGCGATGGTGCGGTTGCGCTCCAGCCGCCGGACCACCCACACGATGTAGTCGGCGGCACCGGGGCTTCCCTTGAGGACATAGTCAACGACGCCACTGGCGGAAAGGCGCTCGCGGGTCGCATCGTCGTCGACTCCGGTCAGCACCACCACCGGCAGGCTGCGTGACGAAAAGAACCCGACAACCGCTTCGCCGGCCGCGTCGGGGAGCACGAGACCGGTAAGCGCCAGGAAGAATTCCTCGCCCGCGTCGAGCAGTGTCTGCGCTTCGGAGAGCGAAGAGACGGCGATGGCGGGAAGGCCAAGCCGTGTCTCGATCGCCTTGACCACCACATTCGCGAAGAAGCGGGAATTCTCCACCACGAGTACGCGGTTGACGAGGCAGGTGGCGGATGGCCCTGATGCCGGTCGGTCGATCCTACGCATTGGCTCCGGCTCGCCCCATCACCGCATACTTTACGTCGGTTTCGGTGATGTGGTCGATCAGCCAATCGTGCAGGAACGACAGGACTTCGGCGGAAAGGTCGTGGGTGGCACCCTTGCGCAGTTGCTCTTCGATCTTCTGCACCTCGGCGACCATGGCGGCGTGGATCTTCCTGTGTTCCTCCAGCCCGTCAAAGCCGATCTCCTCCAAGAATGCCTCCTCGCGCTGGAAGTGGCCCTTGGTGTAGTCGAGCAATTGCTGGAGCGTTCCGGCCAGCACGTCGGGCCCGACGCCGGCCAGGCAGGCCGAGAACAGGGCGTTGAACATCTCGACCCATCGGCGATGGTCGTCGTCGATGCGTGGAATGCCCAACTCCAAGGCATCATTCCATTTGATGATTTTCATGAACTCGCGCCCCTGCAAATCAACCCCAAGGACGGAAGATTAATACTAACGGCATAGACAGTAAAGGCGACAGTCAGCGGGCCAGCCACACCGCCAGCCCCAGCAGCAGCACCGCCGCCGCCTGGACGGCAACGCGCAGGTTCATCAGCCGGTTGGCGTTGCGCTGGTACCACGGCCCGCCGCGCGCGAAGCCCACCACGCCGGTGAACAGCACCAGCACCACGCAGAACAGCGAGACGCCCAGCAGATAGGGAATGAGGTCGGTCATCCCTTGGAGGTGGGGAGGCCCGACAGATGCCGCAACAGCTCGATGGGCAAGGGCAGGACGATGACGCCGGAGCGTTCGTTGGCGACGTCGTGGATGGTGGCGAGGTCGCGCAGATGCATGGCGCCGGGCTCGGTGGCGAGGGTGCGGGCGGCCTCGGCCAGGCGCGCCGAGGCTTGGTGCTCGCCCTCGGCGTTGATGACCTTGGCGCGGCGGTTGCGCTCGGCCTCGGCCTGTTGGGCGATGGCGCGGACCATGCTGGGGTCGATATCCACATGCTTGATTTCGACGTTGGACACCTTGATGCCCCAGGCGTCGGTGTTGCGGTCCAGAATCTCCTGGATGTCGCTGTTGAGCTTGTCGCGTTCGGACAGCATTTCGTCCAGATCGTGCTTGCCCAGCACCGAGCGCAGGGTGGTCTGGGCCAACTGGCTGGTGGCGGCCATGGGGTTGGCCACCTGGATCACCGACTTGTCGGGGTCAACGACACGGAAATAGATCACCGCATTGACCTTGACCGAGACGTTGTCCTTGGAGATCACGTCCTGGGACGGCACGTCCATGACGATCGTGCGCAGGTCGACACGGACCATCTGCTGGACGATGGGGATGATGATGATCAGGCCCGGCCCCCGCACGCCGGTGAAGCGGCCCAGGGTGAACACCACTCCGCGCTCGTATTCCCGCAGGACCCGGATGCCCTGGATCACCAGCAGCACCAGCACCGCCGCCACGATGGCGAAGGGGATCAGGCCTTCCAGCATCATTCCCTCTCCACCTCCAGGACCAGCCCGTGGCGGGCCGCCACGCGCACCTTCTCTCCCGGCGTGAACGCCGTGGGCGCGCGGGCGTTCCACAGCTCGCCATTCACGCGGACCTGGCCGGTGTCGCCATGCCACGCCACCACGTCGCCGCCGGCGCCGACCAGCGCCTCGCCGCCGGTGGTCGGCCGCCCCCGCCGCGAGCGGATGGCCGCCGCCAGACCGACCGCCACCAGGAGGGCCGAGGCGAC
>JBFMHS010000037.1:0-2354 GCA_040751765.1 Pseudomonadota bacterium
GTGGAAGGCGTCGAGGCCGAGGCCCAGGTGGTCGGCGGGGGTCATGGTGACGATGCCGCCGGTACCGATGAAGCCCCTGGTCCTTTCGATCTCGTCGCGCACGCGGGCCTTGTCGGGGCCGCCGGCGCGCTCGACCGCGTTCATGGCGATCCAGAAGGCGTCGTAGGCATGGCCTGCGAACATGTTGACCTCCTCCTTCCAGCGCGCCTCGAAGGCCCGGCGGAAGGCATCCACCACCGGCTTCTGGGGGTCGCCGTCGCGCAGCTGGTCGGGAACCGCCATGCCGGCGGCGGGCAACCGCATGCCGTCGGCGGCGGTTCCGACCAGGCGCAGGAAGTCCTTCGAGGCGACGCCGTGCGACTGGTAGACCGGTACGGCCAGGCCCAGCTGGCGGATATTGCGGGTGACCACCGCCGGCCCCTGGCCGGTGCCAAACACGAACAGCGCCTCGACACCGGGGGTCGCACGGATCTTGGTCAACTGGGCGGTGACGTCGGGATCGCGGGGGCCGTAGGTCTCGTCGGCCACCACCTCGATGCCGTAAGCGGGCGCGAGCTTCAGGGTCTGGTCGCGGCCCGACTTTCCGAAGCCGACGTTCTCGGACAGCAGAGCCATGCGCTTGATGCCGCGCCGCTTCATGTCGAGCAGGATCTTCTCGGCCGCCATGCGGTCGGTATGGGGCACCTTGAAGGTCCATTTGCGCACCGGCTCGACGATGCCCACGCCGCCCCCCAGCGACATGTAAGGAATCTCCGCCTTCTCCACCGTCGCCAGCACCGCCATGCTGGTGGGCGTGCCCGAGCCGCCGATCAGCAGGTCGGCCTTGTCGTTCTCGATCAGACGCTTAACGGCGGTGACCGCCTTCTCGGGGTCGGAACCGTCGTCGTAGACGGTCAGGCGCAGCCGGTGGCCGGCGACTCCGCCCCGGGCATTGGCCTCCTCGACCAGTTGTTCCAACGCCTTCTTCTCGGGGTCGCCCATCAGCGACATCACGCCGGTGGTCGACAGGAAGGCGCCGACATGGATCTCGGCGGCCGTCCCCGGAGTGGTGAACAGGGCCAAGGCCGTCACCGCGACAACGGCCAGGCGGCGCAGGATCATCGTTTCCTCCCTTCTCGTTGAAGGGCGATCCTAGCGAAGAGCGCAGCAGGATCGAAGTTGCTTCTTTTAGAGGGATTCCATTAGCATGCGCCCCGACCCCGGGAGGTGCATGGATGAACTGGAAGGAAAGCCTGAGCGTCGACGTGGTCTCGCTTGACCGCGAGCACCAGGACCTGGCCGACGCCCTCGACCGCCTGTTCGACGGCCTGCGCGCCGGCATGGAGCAGGACACCTTCCTGGCCGCGCTCGATCGGTTGACCGAGAAGGTGGCCGCCCACTTCGCCCACGAGGAGCGGGTCATGCGCAACATCGGCATGCCCGATGTCGCCGGCCATTGCCACCTGCACCGGTCGCTGCTCGAGGAGGTCCGCCAGTTCCGCGCCGACCAGGCGGACCGATTCGATCCGCGCTCCGTCGAACCGGTCGAGCAGTTCCTGCGCTTCTGGCTGTACCGCCACATCGCCGCCGAGGACCACAAGATCGGGCAACACCTCAACCGCGCCTGATCCTCTCCGTCCGCCCCCCTTCCCGGCCGGCCCGTCCGCCGCTTCAATACGCCCCAGGCCATCGCCGCCCGGAGGTGCCGGATGCCCATCATCGACCCGGCCGTGGTCGAGCTGTCGCGGTTCCAGTTCGCGCTGACCGCGCTGTACCACTTCCTGTTCGTGCCGCTCACGCTGGGCATGAGCTGGATGCTGGCGATCATGGAGAGCGTGTGGGTCATGACAGGCCGCGAGGTCTGGCGCGACATGACCCGCTATTGGGGCAAGCTGTTCGGCATCAACTTCGCCATGGGGGTGGCCACCGGCATCACCATGGAGTTCCAGTTCGGCACCAACTGGGCCTACTACTCGCATTTCGTCGGCGACATCTTCGGGGCGCCGCTGGCGCTCGAGGGCCTGACCGCCTTCTTCCTGGAATCCACCTTCGTCGGGCTGTTCTTCTTCGGCTGGGACAGGCTGAAGCCGCGCACCCACCTGCTGGTGACCTGGCTGGTGGCGTTCGGGTCGTCGCTGTCGGCGGCGTGGATCCTGATCGCCAATGCGTGGATGCAGAACCCGGTCGGCTCCGAGTTCAACCCCGCCACCATGCGCATGGAACTGACCGACCTGGCGGCGGTGATCCTAAATCCGGTCGCCCAGGCCAAGTTCGTCCATACCGTCAGCGCCGGCTACGTCACCGGGGCGATGTTCGTGCTGTCCATCAGTGCCTGGTTCCTGTTGCGCGGCCGGCACGTGGATTTCGCCAAGCGC
>JBFMHS010000370.1:0-2844 GCA_040751765.1 Pseudomonadota bacterium
TGCAGCGCCGGGGTCATGATGCAGGCCGCCAGCGTTCCCCGCTGGCCCAGCGCGGTGATGACGCCGGGGATGGTCTCGGCCGGGGTGCAGATCAGCGCGAGGTCGGGAGCCATGGGCAGGCTGGCGACGTCGGGATAGGCCAGCACGCCGGCCACCGACCGGGCTTCGGCGGTGACCGGCATCACCGGCCCGGCAAAGCCCGACCGCAGCAGGTTGGCCATCACCACCGAGCCAGGCGCGCGGGCCTTGGTGGTAGCGCCGATCACCGCCACCGACTCGGGACGGAACAGGCATTTCAGGTTGCGGGTGCTCATGTTTTCCCCGGCTCCTCGTTTTTCCCCATGGGGAAACTACTCCGGACCATTGTGCACCGCAACGAGCCGATGGAGGCCGCTATCCATCGGATTTCCGAAACATCATTCCGGGACGAACAGGGTTCCCTTCATGGTGCCGGCGACGGTGCGGGCGAGCACCACCGCCACCACCGCCGTCGCCAGGCCCAGCAGCACCGGCGCGGCCGCCGCGTACAGCCAGTTTCCGGGCTGGCGGTGGGCGTGCTCGAGGGCGGCCAGGGCGGCGGCGTCCAGCGGGAAGGTGAAGGCCCACCACGACACCGCGAAGGGCAACCTCACGAAGCGCGGCGCCTGCACCAGCAGCACCACGGTGGTGAACAGCGCCACGTTGACCAGCACCATGGCGAACGGATCCAGCCCGCCGGTCAGCGCGGTGTAGGCCAGGTAGCCGATGGCCGGCGGCGGCACCAGGATGAACAGGGTCGGCGCCAGGCGCGGCGGCAGGTCGTCGTGGAAGATGACGCGGTTGAGCACGATGGCCAGAAGCGGCATCCAGAACAGGATGCCCACCGAGAAGAAGAACCACGACACGTCCGCCTGGCCCAGGCGGGTGCCCAGGATCGGGACGATGATGTTGCCGACCACCGGGATGAACCAGGCCGGGTTGGCGTGGGCGATCTCCTGCTTGTGAATCATCCAGCGGGCGAAGACCCGGATGGTCACCGCCAGTTGGATGACCGCGCCGACGGCCCAAAGGACCAGGGCGGCGCCGGGGGCGTGGGGATGCAGGCCGGTCGCCAGCAACAGGATCGAGATGGGGAAGGTGGCGAAGAAGCTGGAGCGGATGGGATGGTTGAACTCGCCCTTGACGGCCTGGGGAAATCGCGCGAACTTCATCGCGTAAGTGATTGATACAATGATGAATAGCGCGGCTGAAAACAGCAGGATCGCTTCGCCGGCGGCGGCCGGGAGCCCCAGGAGTGGGGCACCCTTGCGCCAGGCCAGCCCCAGTCCGGCCACCCCCATGACGGTGGCGAAGATCGTGATGGGCACATGCGCCAGGGCGCCGGGGGGATGGGGGGCGGGGATGGTGCCGCCGGGAACAGCGGGAGCGTTCATCGTGATCCTCGTGGGGCGGGTAAACATGCGTAGGTACTTAAATAAGGTTTTCTCACGTCTCAGTGCGGCGTTCCATGCATTCCCCCCATGCTCGCAGGAAGAGGTATCCTATGACCAATCGGTGAAGGATCATCCTCGGCCGTTGTAACCATTCCGAGATAGTGGGAATATGCCGCAGCGCAGCATGACGGGGACCCGCCCGGGCGGGAAGGAGACGACGATGGTCGAGATGCTGGAGAACCGGACCTGGGATGAGATCGCCGTCGGCGATCAGGCGACGTTGACCAGGACCTGCCGCATGGAGGACGTCGAGCTGTTCGGCGTCGCCACCGGCGACCTCAATCCCACCCATTACAGTGCCGAGCACGCCGAGCAGTTGGCCCATCACCGCAAGGTCCTGGCCCATTCGCTGTGGGGCGGTTCGCTGCTGTCGGCGCTCCTCGGCAACGAGCTGCCGGGGCCGGGCACCGTCTACAAGGGCCAGGACTTCGAGTTCCTGCGTCCGGTCGAGGTCGGCGACACCCTGACCGTCACCGTCACCGCCAAGGAAAAGAGCCCGCCCAACGAGGTGCTGTTCGACTGCCTGGCGGTCAACCAGGACGGCGCCACGGTCTTCGTCGGCACCGCCCGCGTCTTCGCCCCCACCGTCAAGGTCGTCCAGCCCAAGATGGAGCTGCACGAGGTCAGCCTGCGTCGCCGCCACCACGTGTTCGAGGACATCATCGAGCGCTGCTCGAAGCTGGAGCCGATCCGCGTCGCGGTCTGCCATCCCTGCGACGAGGTGTCGCTGGCCGGTCCGGTCGAGGCGGCGCGGCGCAAGCTGATCGCCCCCATCCTGGTCGGACCCGAGGCCAAGATCCGCCAGGTGGCCGAGGAATTCGGCATCGACATCGCCGGCATGCCCATCGTCGACACCGCCCACTCGCACGAATCGGCCGAACGCGCGGTGGCCATGTGCCGGGCCGGCGAGGCCGAGGCGCTGATGAAGGGCAGCCTGCACACCGACGAACTGATGCACGAGGTCGCCAGCCGCGAGCGCGGCCTGCGCACCGCCCGGCGCATCAGCCATGTCTTCGTCATGGACGTGCCGACCTATCCGCGCACCCTGTTGATCACGGATGCCGCCATCAACATCTATCCCAGCCTGGAAGACAAGGTGGACATCGTGCAGAACGCCATCGAGCTGGCCCACTGCATGGACGTGCCGGAGCCCAAGGTGGCGATCCTGTCGGCGGTGGAGACGGTCTATCCCAAGATCAATTCCACCATCGAGGCCGCCGCCCTGTGCAAGATGGCCGATCGCGGCCAGATCACCGGCGCCCTTCTGGACGGCCCTCTGGCCTTCGACAACGCCATCTCCCTTGAGGCGGCGCGGATCAAGAAGATCAACTCGCCGGTGGCCGGCCAGGCCGACATCCTGCTGGTGCCCGAC
>JBFMHS010000371.1:0-6103 GCA_040751765.1 Pseudomonadota bacterium
CTGCTGGCGGCCCCCCTCGCCGCCCACGCCCAAGCCCCCGCCGCCTTCAACCAGTGCAAGGCCTGCCACAAGGTCGAGCCCGGCAAGCACGGCATCGGCCCGTCCCTGGCCGGGGTCTACGGCGCCAAGGCCGGCCAGGTCGCCGGCTTCAAGTTCTCGGAACCCCACAAGAATTCCGGCCTGACCTGGGACGACGCCACCCTGGCCAAGTACCTGGCCGATCCGGTGGGCACCATCCCCGGCAACAAGATGGTCTATGCCGGCATCAAGAAGCCCGACGACCTCAAGGCGGTCATCGACTACATGAAGACCCTGAAATAGGCCCGCCCAGGCCGGGGAAAGCGCCGCCGCCCGACCGGGGCGGCGGCGTTCGTCGTCATTTCAGCCCGGTTTCGGCGTAGAAGCGCTGGGCACCGTCATGCAGCGGGATGGCGATGCCGTCGCGGGCGGTGTCGGCCTTGGACAGGCCGCGCAGCACCGGATGCAGCCGTACGAAGGCCGAAAAGTTGGCGTGGACGCTCTTCAGCACGTCGTGGACGGTGTCGGCGTCGGTGCGGGTGGTGGTCGCCAGCACCGCCTTCAGCGACAGCGACGGCAACTCCTCGGTGGCGCCACCATAGGTGCCGGGCTTGACCGATGCCCGGCTGACCCACGGATTCTTTTTGAGGAAGGCGTCGACCGCCTTGGCCTTCACCGGCACGAAGGTGGCGTTGCAGTCCTCGACGGCGGCCGCCACCTCGGGCATGGGGTGGACGCCGGCATAGAAGGCAACGTCGATGTTGCCCTCGCACATCTCCGGGGTCTGCTCACCCAGGTCCAGCTCCACCACCGGCGCCAGTTCGCCCTCGGAGATGCCGGCGGCTTCCAGGACGAGGTCGGCCATGGCCCGCTGGAACGAGCCCGGCCGTCCCAGGTTGACGCGCTTGCCCTTGATGTCGGACAGGGTGGCGACGCCCGAGCCTTCGCGCGCCAGCACCACCACCGCCTCGCCGTGAAGGCTCATGACCGCCCGCAGCTCGGCGAAGGCGCCCTGGTCCTTGAAGCCCTCGCCGCCGGCGGCGGCCAGCTGGGCGGCGCGGGACTGGAGGATGGCGAAGTCGGTGTCGCCGGCGCGCAGGCCCTGGACATTGGCCGCGGAGCCCGAGGACGGCGTCACCGCGCAGGTGGCGCCCCGCGGACGGTCCTTGTTGACCACCCGGCACAGGGCGCCGGCGGCGGGAAAGTAATAGCCGGTGACCTCGCCCGCCCCGACCACCAGCGTACGCCGGTCGGCGGCCTCGGCCGTCATGGACATGCTGAATGCAACCAGGGCCAGGGCCGCGGTCCGGTATGCTCTCACCCGATCTCCTCCCATCGCTGCGCGTCTCACGACCTCAAGCGGATGGATTCCACCCGCGGCCGGCGGCGATCATAGCCCGCGAACGGAGCCACCGAAAGGGCTCGCCGCCTCGGCATCAGGTCGTCGGGAGTTGAAAGGAAAATTTTGCCGAAAATGCGACAAACCCAGTTGCCATCGGATCGGTTCATGGACAAAATCGGGCCTGCCGATAAGGAAACCGGAGAGGACAGCTTGGCGAAGCGCACGTTATTGTCGATCGCGGCAGCCGCAATGCTGGTCCTTGGGGCCATGCCGGCCGCCGCCATCCAGTGCGTTCCCTATGCGCGCGAGGTTTCCGGACTCAATCTCAAAGGCAATGCCTGGCAATGGTGGAACGCCGCCGCCGGCGTGTACGAGCGCGGGCGCGCACCCAAGGACGGTGCCGTGCTGGTGTTCTCGCGCCAGGGCAGCATGCGCTATGGCCACGTCTCGGTGGTGACCCGGGTGGTCAGCAACCGCCTGGTGCTGGTGGACCACGCCAACTGGGCGCCGGCAGGCAGCGAGGGGCGCGGCAAGGTCACCCAGGCGGTCCCGGTGCTGGACGTGTCGCCGCGCAACGACTGGTCCCAGGTGCGGGTGTGGTACCGCCCCGCCGATGACTACGGCAGCAAGGTCTACAAGGCCGAGGGCTTCGTTTACCGTCCCGGCGCGGTGGCCTCGGCCCCCCGGCCGCCGGTCGAGAAGGTCGCGCTCAGCCGCGCCGCCCGCGTGTTCCCGGCCGACAAGGCCTTCGCCCCCCACGCCGAGCCGGATACCAAGGCCGAGACCCGCCAAGAGGTCGCCGCCGCTCCCGCCGTTTCCGCTTCCCCCGCCCCGGTCGCGGTGGCGTCGGCGCCGGTGGTTCCGGTGGTGTCCGAGCACACGGCCGGCCACCCGTCCACCGACGACCTGATCAAGGTCGCCAGCCACGTCTTCCGCCCGCGCCAGACCGCGTCCTCGGGCACGATCGGCGACTTCATCTTCAATTGAGCGCCGGGCCGCCGCGCCGTTTGTGCGGCGCGGCCTTTGGCGGTAATCTGGGATCCGGTTTCCACGGGTCTGGGCGATGACGGCCGAACGGTCCCCCCACCATCTCGACGACGACGCGGCCCAACGGCTGTTGCAGCTGGTGGGCGACCTGCTGTGCGTGTGCCGGGAAGGCCGGGTGGATTGGATCAACGCCGGCGGCGCCCACATGCTGGGCGCGGCCGCCGACGACCTGATCGGTCAGCCCTTCGTCGAACTGCTGCATCCCGACCATGCCGCCGCTCTGTCCTCGGGGCTGGAGCCCCTGCTGGCCGAGCCCGGCGGCGCTCCCCTGATGCTGCGGCGGCGCGACGGCGACGTGGTGGCGGCGGTGGTGCGGTTCCACCCCGCGTCCGACGGCTCGGTGCTGGTGCACGCCCGGGACCTCACCGGCCGCTACCCGGCCGCCGACTCGCTGATCACCGCCGTCAACCGGCTGGAGGAGCGGGCGCGCGAACTGACCCGCCTGTCGCGGCTGTCGAGCCTGTCGGCGCGGGTGTTCGAGACGGCGTCCGAGGGCATCATCGTCCTGGACACCGATCTGCGCATCACCGCCGTCAATCCCGCCTACACCGAGATCACCGGCTGGCCGGCCTCGGAAGTGCTCGGGCGCAAGCCACCGTGCCTGCTGGACCCCGAGCAGTCGGAAGCCACCCAGCTGACCTTCGAGGCCGCGCGCACCACCGGCCGCTGGCGGGGCGAGCGCTGGAGCAAGCGGCGCGACGGCGAGCGCTATGCCGAACGCCTGGGCGTGTCCACCGTGCTCGACGAGGCCGGCCAGCTGACCCATTACGTGGTGGTGTTCTCGGACATCACCGCCCGCAAGGTGGACGAGGAACGGGTCCGCAAGCAGGCCAACTACGACACCCTGACCGGCCTGCCCAACCGCGCGCTGTTCCTCGACCGCCTGAACCAGGCGGTCAGCAACGCCCAGCGCACCGACCAGATGGTCGGCCTGATGTTCATCGACCTTGACGGCTTCAAGCTGGTCAACGACACCCTGGGCCACGACATGGGCGATCTGCTGCTGCAGGAAGCCGGCCGGCGCCTGTCCAACTGCGTACGCTCGGGCGACACCGTGGCGCGGCTGGGCGGCGACGAATTCACCGTGGTCATGCCCAACCTCGGCGCCTATCAGAACGCCCCCACCGTGGCCACCCGCATCCTGGAGGCGCTGCGCAAGCCTTTCGACCTGGCGGGCAAGGAGGCCTTCGTGTCGGGCTCGATCGGCATCACCGTCTATCCCGACGATGCCCGCGACGCCCAGACCATGCTCAAGAACGCCGACGCGGCCATGTACCGCGCCAAGGAGCACGGCAAGGCCAATTTCCAGTTCTTCACCGCCGACATGAACGCCGCCATCGAGGAGCGGCTGGCCATCAAGAACAGCCTGTCCAAGGCCTTCGATCGCGACGAGCTGATGCTGTACTTCCAGCCCAAGCTGGACCTGGCCGCCCGCACCGTCACTGGCGTCGAGGCGCTGCTGCGCTGGAACGCGGCCGACCTGGGCATGGTGTCGCCGGCCAAGTTCATCCCCATCATGGAGGAATCGGGCCTGATCGGACGGGTCGGCGAATGGGCGCTGGCCGCCGCCTGCCGCCAGGTGCGGCGCTGGCGCGACGCCGGCTTGCCGGCCATCCGCGTCGCCATCAACCTATCGGTCCGCCAACTGCGGCAGCCGGGCTTCGTCGACCTGGTGGAGAAGGCGCTCGACACTGCCGGCATCGACGCCGACGCCATCGAGTTCGAGATCACCGAGGGCATGGTGATGAAGGATGCCGACAACGCCGTCGCCATCCTTCGGCGGCTGTCGGACATGGGAATCCGCTTGGCCATGGACGATTTCGGCACCGGCTACTCGTCGCTGTCGGTGCTCAAACGCTTCCCTGTCGACTCCATCAAGATCGACCGCACCTTCATCAGCGAGATCGGTGTCGATTCCGACAGCCACGAGATCATCCGGACCATCATCAGCATGGGCCATTCCCTGCGGCGGCGTATCGTCGCCGAGGGCGTGGAATCCATCGAGCAGGTACGCCTGCTGGAGCGCCTGGGTTGCGACGAAATCCAGGGTTACGTGTTGGCGCCCCCCCTTCCCGCCGCCGACGTGGAGCGCTTCCTGCGCGAGGTTCCGGCCATCTGACGGCGGTTGAACCGCCGCTCGAAGGCGATTATGGTTCTCGGGTAGGTTCGCCCCACACTTTGTATTTGCGGTTTTTCTGATAAAGCGTATGATGTCCCTCGCTCGGGTAGGGATGAACACACACCCATAACGAACAAACCCGGGACAGAGGGAAGGCAGACCATCATGGGCGTCCAAGCAAACCGTGCCATCGACATTGTCCTGGCGGAGAAGAACCCGCTGTTGCAGAGCAGCCTCGTCAAGCTGTTCGCCGGCGACGAGCGATTCTGTCTCGTGGCCGTCACCGCCGACGGCGAACGATTCCTCGAGGCCGTGGAGCGGCTCCCCTTCGACGTGGGCATCGTCGGCTGGGAGATGCCCTATCTGGACGGCCGCGGCGTGCTGCAGGCCCTGCGCGGCCGCTCGGACGCGCCGCGCATCATCGTCTACACCGGCAGCCCCAACCCCGACGTGCCGCGCCAGGCCATGACCCTGGGCGCCGCCGGCTTCTGCTCCAAGCGCGAGCCGCCCGAGCAGCTGCTCGACACCATCCTGGCGGTGGCTGCCGGGCGCATGGTGTTCCCGTTCATCGACGTCTCCAGCCTGGCCTCGGACCCCCTGGCCGGCCTGACCCCGCGCGAGCGCGAGCTGCTGGCCGCCCTGGCCGGCGGCCTGACCAACCAGCAGATGGCCAGCCAGCTGGACATCTCGCTGAACACCGTAAAGTTCCACCTCAAGAACCTGTACGACAAGCTGGGCGTCGGCAACCGCGCCCAGGCGGTGGCCTTCTACCTCAAGGGCCGGGAATCCCGCTAGAACCGGTTCAGGCTCCATTCAGCCATGGCGGGGCATCCTCCCCGCCATGGTTTCGTTGGAGGACGCAATGGCACCCGGACCGCGCTACGACACAGGCCTCAAGCTGCTGCACTGGCTGATGGCCGCTGCCATCATCGCCCTGTTCCTGGTCGGGATGGTGATGGAGGACCTGCCCAAGGGCGACCTGCGTGGCTCCGTCTACGGCATCCATAAGGGCATCGGCGTCGTGGTGTTCATCCTGGTGGCCGTGCGCCTGGCCTGGCGCTCCGTCGTCGGCGTCCCTGACCTGCCGGTGTCGATGCCGGCCAACGAGCGGCTGGCCGCCAAGCTGGGCCATCTGGCGCTTTATGCGCTGATGGCGCTGGTGCCGCTGTCGGGGGTGCTGATGTCGCAGTCGGGCGGCCATCCGGTCGCCGTGCTGGGTTTCACCCTGCCCACCCTGGTCGGCAAGGACGAGGGCATCCACGAGCTGTTCGAGGAGACCCACGAGCTGCTGGCCTGGGCCATGGCGGCCATCGTGGCCGGTCATGTGGCGGCGGCCCTGCGCCACAAGTTCCTGCTCAAGGACGACGTGATGGCCCGCATGCTGCCGGGACGGGGCTGACCTACCCGAAACCCATCCCGCACCGCAGCATTGACAAGCCCTGCCCAGCCGGGCAGGGTGCCGCCCATCCGCAAGATTTTCATGGGCACTCCGGGTGGGTGTTCCCTCCCTTGACCCACCCCTCCACTATCGACCAAAACAAGGTGGAGTCCCGAATAATCGGGCCCATTCGGGAGGA
>JBFMHS010000372.1:0-12834 GCA_040751765.1 Pseudomonadota bacterium
TACTGGCCGGTAGCCATGGACTTTAAGCGGCAGGATGTGCTGGCCCTGGGCCCGGGAAGTATTGACATTGGTCTTTTCAACGGGGCCGTGTAGCCGGTTCGGGCGGTGGAATCGTTAATGCGGAGGACGTGCGTCAGAACCGGCTACACTGCCGCCGACTCTTCCAGGGGCGCGGAATGACCAAGGGCTGGCGTGACTCTTTCGCGGTTTATCTCGACCGCCGCATCCTCACCATCCTGTTGCTGGGCTTCTCCAGCGGCCTGCCGCTGGCGCTGACCGGGGCGACGCTGGCGGTGTGGATGACCGAGGCCGGGGTGAACCTCAAGGCGATCGGCCTGTTCGCCCTGGTCGGCACCCCCTATGCCTTCAAGTTCGCCTGGGCGCCGTTGATCGACCATCTGCGGCTGCCGCTGTTGACCCGGGTCTTCGGGCGCCGGCGCGGCTGGATGCTGGCGACCCAGGCGGTGCTGATCGCCGCGCTGCTGATGTTGGGCGCGACCGATCCGGCGGCGGCGCCCGGGCTGACGGCGTTGCTGGCGGTGGTGGTGGCGTTCTGCTCGGCCAGCCAGGACATCGTCATCGACGCCTACCGGGTCGAGATCCTGGAGCAGGAGCAGTACGGCGCCGGCGCGGCGGCGGTGCAGTTCGGCTACCGCCTCGCCATGCTGACCTCGGGGGCGGGGGCTCTGTTCATCGCCCAATACAGCGGCTCGTGGTTCGTCACCTACGCCGCCATGGCGGCGCTGGTCGGCGTGGGCATGGTCACCGTGCTCGCCAACCGCGAACCGAAGGTGCCGCCCAAGCCGGCCGCCTCCCCCGGGCTCGTCGGCTGGCTGCGCCACGCGGTGGTCGACCCCTTCGCCGACATGGCCCGGCGCCAGGGCTGGATGCTGGTGGCGGTGCTGGCCTTCATCATCCTCTACAAGCTGGGCGATGCCCTGGCCGGGGTGATGGCCAATCCCTTCTATGTCCGCATGGGCTTCTCCAAGGCCGAGATCGCCGAGATCTCCAAGCTGTTCGGCTTCGTGGCCACCATCCTCGGCACCTTCCTGGGCGGCGCGGTCGTGGCCCGCTACGGCATCGTGAGGAGCCTTATCGGCTGCGGCATCCTGCAGATGGCCTCCAACCTGATGTTCGCGTGGCAGGCGACCGTGGGCCACGACCTCGGCGCCCTGACGCTGACCATCGCGGTGGAGAACCTGGCCGGCGGCATGGGCTCGGCCGCCTTCGTGGCCTACATATCCGGCCTGTGTAGCCTTACCTATACCGGGACCCAGTACGCGCTGCTGAGTTCCCTGGCCATGGTCGGCCGCACCACCCTGGCGGCGACCGGCGGCTATCTGGTGGAGAGCCTGGGCTGGTTCGACTTCTTCGTGCTGTCCACCGCCGCCGCGCTGCCCGGCATCCTGCTGCTGCTGGCGCTCCGGCACCGTCTGGCGCCGCCGCCACAGCCGGCCGCCGTCGCGACCTAGTTTCATTACGGCGCGAATTGGGCTATTCTTGTTGCACTGCAAAAAGGTGGTCCATGCGCATCGGCGTGCCCAAGGAGATCAAGACCCACGAGTATCGCGTCGGCCTGACCCCGGCGAGCGTGCGCGAGCTGGTGCACCACGGCCACGAGGTGCTGGTCGAGACCCATGCCGGCGACGGCATCGGCTGTCCGGATGCCGCCTATGGCGTCGCCGGCGCCACGGTGGTGGGCTCGGCGGCCGAGGTGTTCGCGGCCGCCGACATGATCGTCAAGGTCAAGGAGCCGCAACCGGCCGAGACCGCCCTGCTGCGCGACGGCCAGGTCCTGTTCACCTATCTGCACCTGGCGCCCGACCCGGCCCAGACCCGGGCGCTGGTGGAGTCCGGCTGCATCGCCATCGCCTATGAGACGGTGACCGACGCGCGGGGCGGCCTGCCGCTGCTGGCGCCGATGAGCGAGGTGGCCGGCCGCATGAGCATCCAGGTCGGCGCCCATTGCCTGGAGAAGGAGCAGGGCGGCGCCGGCGTGCTGCTGGGCGGCGTGCCGGGCGTCCCGCCGGGCAAGGTCACCATCATCGGCGGCGGCGTGGTCGGCACCAATGCGGCCCGCATGGCGGTGGGCCTGGGGGCGCGGGTGGTCATCCTCGACAAGTCGCTGCCCCGCCTCGCCCAGCTGGACGAAATGTTTGCCGGCCGCGTGCAGACCGCCTACGCGACCATGGATTCCATCGAGAAGCATGTGCTAGAAGCCGACCTCGCCGTGGGCGCGGTGCTGGTTCCCGGCGCCGCCGCCCCCAAGCTGGTGGGCCGTCCCCTGGTCGCCGGCATGCGCCGGGGCTCGGTGGTGGTGGACGTGGCCATCGACCAGGGCGGCTGTTTCGAGACGGCGCGGCCGACCACCCACGCCCAGCCGACCTATGTGGAGGAGGGCGTGGTCCATTACTGCGTCACCAACATGCCCGGCGCGGTGGCGCGGACCTCGGCCTTCGCGTTGAACAACGCCACGCTTCCCTTCGCGCTGGCTCTGGCCGACAAGGGCTGGGCCCGCGCGCTGTCCGAGGACCCGCACCTGCGCGCGGGCCTCAACGTCCACCAAGGCAGGGTGACCCATGCCGCGGTGGCCCGCGACCTCGGCTACGACTTCGTCGCGCCCGAGGCCGTGCTTTCCTGAATGACGTAACCTAGCGCCCAGAGACGGAATCAATGGATATCAAGAAGATCCCCATCGGTAAGAACCCCCCCCACGACGTCAACGTCATCATCGAGATTCCGCTGCGCAGCGACCCGGTGAAGTACGAGATCTGCAAGGAATCGGGCGCCATGTTCGTCGACCGCTTCCTGCACACCGCCATGTACTATCCGGTCAACTACGGCTTCGTCCCCCACACCCTGTCCGAGGACGGCGATCCGGTGGACGTGATGGTGGTCGGCCGGGTGCCGGTGGCGGTCGGCTCGGTCATGCGCTGCCGTCCCATCGGCGTTCTGAAGATGGAGGACGAGAGCGGCATGGACGAGAAGATCCTCGCTGTTCCCCATGCCAAGCTGCACCCCTTCTACGAGGAGGTGAGGAGCTACGAGGACCTGCCGCAGATCCTGATCAGCCAGATCGAGCACTTCTTCGTCCACTACAAGGACCTGGAGCCCGGCAAATGGGTCGAGCTGCGCGGCTGGGGCGGCCCCGAGGTGGCGGCCACCATCATCGAGCAGGCCATCGCCAACGCCCAGAAGAAGTAAAGGTCGCCGCCCTCCCCCGGCCCGGGCCGGGGGAGGCGGTTACTCCGTCCCGCCCTCGAAGGGGGTGGTGTCGCGCTTGGGCCGCTGCTCCTTGAGCGAGCGGCCGGTGACCAAGAAATAGGTCATCTCGGCGATATTGGTGGCGTGGTCGCCGACGCGCTCGATGTTCTTGGCCACGAACATCAGGTGCGAGCACACGGTGATGGTGCGCGGATCCTCCATCATGTAGGTCAGGATCTCGCGAAATAGGCTGGAATAGAGGTCGTCGACCTCCTGGTCGCGGTTGCGCACCGCCAGCGCCCGTTCGGCATCGCGGCCGAGATAGGCGTCCAGCACCTCCTTGAGCAGTTCCGACACCAGCTTGCCCATGCGCGCCAGCGACCGCATGGGGGCCACCGGCTGCATCTGGCTGATGACCAGCGACCGCTTGGCGCAATTGGCGGCATGGTCGGCCACCCGCTCCAGGTCGCCGGCCACCTTCAGCGCGCAGATCACCGAGCGCAGGTCGTCGGCCACCGGCGCCCGCAGGGCCAGCACGCGCACGGTCTGCTCGTTGATGAAGTCCTCGCAGGCGTCGACCTTGCCGTCGTCGTTCATCACCCGCTGGGCGAGGTCGATGTCGCGGTTGGTCAGGGCCTCGATGGCCGCCGACAGCTGCGCTTCTGCCAGCCCGCCCATGCGCGCCAGGGCGTCGTCCAGCTTTCGCAGCTCCTCGTCGTAGGACTTGACGATGTGGTGCTCGCCGATGGTCATTGGTCGCTGCTCCTGTTCAGCCGAAGCGGCCGGTGATGTAGCCCTGGGTCAGGCGGTGCTCGGGGGCGGTGAAGATCCGTTCGGTCGGACCCACCTCGACCAGGTCGCCCAGGTGGAAGAAGGCGGTGCGCTGCGACACGCGGGCCGCCTGCTGCATGGAATGGGTGACGATGACGATGGTGAAGTTGTCGCGCAGTTCGTCGATCAGTTCCTCGACCTTGGCGGTGGCGATGGGGTCAAGGGCCGAACAGGGCTCGTCCATCAGGATCACCTCGGGCTGGACCGCGATGGCGCGGGCGATGCACAGGCGCTGCTGCTGGCCGCCCGACAGTCCGGTGCCCTGCTGGTCCAGCCGGTCCTTGACCTCGTGCCACAGGCCGGCGCGCTCCAGCGCCATGTGGACGACGTGGTCCAGCTCGTCCTTGGACTGGAACAGTCCGTGGATGCGCGGGCCGAAAGCCACGTTGTCGTAGATGGACTTGGGGAAGGGATTGGGCTTCTGGAACACCATGCCCACCCGCATGCGCAGCAGGACCGGATCCAGTCCCTCGGGTCCGTACAGCTCCTCGCCGTCGAGGCGGATCGAGCCGCTCACCCGCGCGCTGGCGATCGTGTCGTTCATGCGGTTGAGGCAGCGCAGGAAAGTGGTCTTGCCGCAACCCGACGGGCCGATCAGGGCGGTGACTTCGCCTGCGCCGATGTCCAGGTCGATGCCGTGCAGGGCGCGCTTTGCAGCGTAATGCACCTCGACGCCCCGGGCGCTCATCTTGGCGGTGGCCACCGGCGTCTGGGCTTGGGTCTCGTCCCGCATGGGGAAATCCTCGGACTCTGGAGATCGCGCATGGAGGTAACCCGGCCCGGTGGCGGACCGCAACTGTTAAACCATGACAGATTCGTGACAGCTAGCCGGCCGCGCGCGCCGTCTGTCCGGCATCTTCGGCGGCCGGCAGGTAGACCGAGAAGGTCGAGCCCACGCCGACATCCGATTCCACCACCAGCGTGCCGCGGTGGCGATTGACGATGTGCTTGACGATGGCCAGGCCCAGGCCGGTGCCGCCCAGCTTGCGCGAACGGGCGGTGTCGACCCGGTAGAAGCGCTCGGTCAGGCGCGGCAGATGCTCCTTGGCGATGCCCTCGCCGTGGTCGCGCACCGACAGCACCACCGCCCCGGCGCGCAGGGCGGCGCCGGCGGCGGCGGGCAGGGCGGTGGTGGCCGACAGCGACACCTCGACCGGGGTTCCGTCGCGGCCGTATTTCACCGCGTTGTCGAGCAGGTTCTGGACCAGCTGTGCCAGCTCGTCCTCCTGGCCGACCACCAGCCGGCCCAGGTCCACCGTCTCGCTGGGCTGGAAATGCTCGTTCAGCTCGATGCGCGACAGTGACAGCAGGTCGTTGACCAAGCGCGACATGCGGCCGGCCTGCTCGTGCATGATGCCCAGGAAGCGGTCGCGGGCCTCGGCGTCGTCACGGGCGGGGCCGCGCAGGGTCTCGATGAAGCCCAGCAGGGTGGCCAGCGGAGTGCGCAGCTCGTGGCTGGCATTGGCGACGAAATCGGCCCGCATCTGCTCCATGCGGCGCACGGTGGTCAGGTCGTGCAGGGCCAGGATGGCGCGGGTGCCGTCGGCCGAGGCGGCGTCGACCCGCTCGACCAGGACGCGGAAACAGCGTTCCACCGGTACCGGCAGGGTGAACTCGGCCTCGCGGCCGCGTGCCCCGGCCAGCACCTCGTCGGTGGCTTCCAGCACCTGGGGGTCGCGCAGCACCGCCGCCATGTCGCGGCCGCCAATGTCGCGGCCGAAGACCTGGCGGGCGGCCAGGTTGGCGTGTGTCACCCGGCGGGTGTCGTCCAGCAGCACCAGCGGCACCGGCAGGGCATCGAACAGGGCTTCGTTCCAGCGGGCGGCAGCGGCCAGTTCGGCCTGGCGCTGTTGCCAGGCGCGGCGCAGCTGGGCCACCGCGCCCACCGTCTCGTCCATCAGCTTCTCGCTACGCGGCGGCGGTGGCGGGCCGGCGTCGACTCCGTCGGCCATCTCGCGCGTCCAGGCCGAGACGGTGGCGATGTCGCGCAGGAACGGCAGCACCACCACCGTCATCAGCACCGTCGACACCACCATCGCCCCCAGCGCCGGCAGCACCGCGAGCTGGCCGCCGACGACCAGGACCAGCATCACCGCCGCCAGCGGGATGGACAGGATGGCGACGGCGGCGGCCAGCCGGCGTGGCGAGACGGAGCGACGGGGCATGGCTTCAGGCCCGGATGGCGTCGTGGCAGGCCAGCACCGCCATGTTGACCATGTCGTTGACGGTGGCGTCCATGGAGGTGATCTGGATCGGCTTGGACAGGCCCATCAGGATCGGCCCGATGACGGTGCCGCCGCCCAGCTTCTGCATCAGCTTCCAGCTGATGTTGGCCGAGTAGAGGCCGGGCATCACCAGCACGTTGGCCGGCCCCGACAGTCGGGCGAAGGGGTAGTGGGCCAGCAGCTCGGGGTCCAGGGCCACGTCGGCGGCCATCTCGCCGTCGTATTCAAAGTCGACGTTGCGGGCGTCGAGGATGGCCACCGCCTCGCGCACGCGCTCGGCGCGATCCGAGGCGGGGTTGCCGAAGGTGGAATAGGACAGCAGCGCCACCCGGGGCTCGTGGCCCATCTGCCGGGCCTTGCGCGCGGTCTGGATGGCGATGTCGGCCAATTGCGCCGGGTGCGGCGTCTCGTGCACGGTGGTGTCGGCCAGGAACACGGTGCGCCCGCGCGCCACCAGCATGGTCAGGCCGAACAGCAGCTCGCCGGGATTGGGGTCGACGACGCGCTTGATCTCCTCGAAGGCCTGCCAGTAGTTGCGGGTCAGCCCGGTGACCATGGCGTCGGCGTCGCCCTCGGACACCATCAGCGCGCCCCAGATGTTGCGCTCCTGGTTGACCAGGCGCTGGACGTCGCGGACCAGCGCCCCCTTACGCTGCAGGCGCCGGTACAGGACCTCGGTGTAGTGCTCGCGCTTGTCCGAAATGCGGGCGTTGATGATTTCCAGCGAATCCCCGCCGGGCAGGCCGATGGCGCGCATGGTTTCGCGGATGCGCTCCTCGCGCCCCAGCAGCACCGGGGTGCCATAGCCTGCGCTCTTGAACGCCAGCGCGGCGCGGATGGACTTCTCCTCCTCGCCCTCGGCGAAGACCAGCCGCTGCGGATTGGCCCGCACCTTCTCGGCGATGGCCTGCAAGCTGGCGGCGGTGGGGTCGAGGCGGGCCGACAGCTCCTTGCGGTAGCCCTCGATGTCGACGATGGGCTTGCGGGCGACGCCGGTGTCCATGGCCGCCTTGGCGACGGCGGGGGGGATGGCGGCGATCAGGCGCGGATCGAAGGGCACCGGGATAATGTATTCGGGACCGTAACGAAGTCGGCGGCCGGCATAGGCGGCGTCGACCTCGTCGGGCACATCCTCGCGGGCCAACTGGGCGATCGCCTGGGCGGCGGCAATCTTCATCTGCTCGTTGATGGTGCGCGCCCGTACGTCCAGGGCGCCCCGGAAGATATAGGGAAAGCCCAGCACGTTGTTGATCTGGTTGGGATAGTCCGAGCGTCCGGTGGCCACGATGGCATCCTGGCGGACCTGGCGCACTTCCTCGGGGGTGATCTCGGGGTCGGGATTGGCCATGGCGAAGATGATCGGGCGGGCCGCCATGGAAGCCACCATCTCGGGCGTCACCGCGCCCTTGACCGACAGGCCCAGGAAGACGTCGGCGCCGTCCATGGCCTGCTCCAGGGTGCGGGCCTCGGTGGGGACGGCGTGGGCCGACTTCCACTGGTTCATGCCCGCCTCGCGGCCCTGATAGACCACGCCCTTGGTGTCGCACAGGATGACGTTCTCGTGGCGGATGCCCATGGCCTTGATCAGCTCGACGCAGGCGATGGCCGCCGCCCCGGCGCCGTTGACCACCACCCGGGCGGTTTCCATGGACCGCCCGGTCAGGTCCAGGGCGTTGATCAGCCCGGCGGCGGTGATGATGGCGGTGCCGTGCTGGTCATCGTGGAACACCGGGATGTCCATCACCTCGCGCAGCCGCTGCTCGATGATGAAGCACTCGGGGGCCTTGATGTCCTCCAGGTTGATGCCGCCGAAACTGGGACCCAGGAAGCGGACGCAGTTGACGAACTCGTCCACGTCCCTGGTGTCCACCTCGAGGTCGATGGAATCGACGTCGGCGAACCGCTTGAACAGCACCGCCTTGCCCTCCATCACCGGCTTGCCGGCCAGGGCGCCGAGGTCGCCGAGGCCAAGCACGGCGGTGCCGTTGGAGATCACCGCCACCAGGTTGCCCTTGGCGGTGTAGTCGTAGGCCAGGCTGGGGTCGCGCGCGATGTGCAGGCAGGGGAAGGCGACACCGGGGGAATAGGCCAGCGACAGGTCGCGCTGGGTGGTCAACGGCTTGGTTGGCACCACCTCGATCTTGCCGGGGCGGCCCGAGGCGTGCATCAGCAGCGTCTCGCGCTCAAGGTCGGCCTGTTTGTCGGCGCGGGTCTGGTCGGTCATCGTGGAATCGTCCTTGCCTGAGGCGTTCTAGGCCTTTCTCTCGAACACATGGACATTGGCCGCCCCCGCCGAAAGGAGGGCGGCGCGGGCCTTCTCCTCCTCCAGTTGGTCGCGCACGATCACCCACAGGATGACGCTGCCGGCGGCGAGCGCCCGTTCGAAATCGTCCGAATCCGGGATGGCGCTGATCTCGTCCAGCACCTCCTTGGCCGCCGCGCCGCCCAGGCCGGCCGCCACCAGTGCCGCCGCCGACGCCGCCACCGGGCCGGCGAACAGGGCGATGATGCCGGCGGTGACCAGCGGCCATTCATACTTGGCGTCGCCGGCGACGGCGGTCAGGACCTCCCGCCAGGGCTTGCCTTCGCGGCCCACCATCATGTCCAGCGAATCGTGCGACGACAGCACGGACAGGTCGGCGCGGGAGAACCCCGCCGCGATAAGCGCGTCGACGGCAGCCATGAAATGGTCGCGGTCGGAAAAGGTGCCGACGACCTCGCGGGTCGCGGGAGCATGGGGATCGGTAATCATTGCCCCTCCAACGGGTTCCGAAGCCCTACATCTTGCGCCCATCCGGGGCGGATGCAAAGGGGGCGAAGGACAAGATTCACCACCAGGACACAAAGACGCCAGGCGGGCGCGCCGCGTGGATGGCCCGGCGCGCTCCGACGCCCTTGGTGTCCTGGTGTCTTGGTGATGAAAAACCGTTATAAGGAGCCCACCATGACCGCCGACGTTCCCGCCATTCCCCCCGATGCCACGCCGATGATGGCCCAGTACCTGGCCATCAAGCAGGCCCATCCCGACTGCCTGCTGTTCTATCGCATGGGCGATTTCTACGAGCTGTTCTTCGATGACGCGGTCAAGGCCTCGGCGGCGCTGGACATCGCCCTGACCAAGCGCGGCAAGCACCTGGGCGAGGACATCTCCATGTGCGGAGTGCCGGTGCGCTCCTACGAGATGTACCTGTCGCGCCTGGTCCGCGCCGGCTTCCGGGTCGCCATCTGCGAGCAGACCGAGGACCCGGCCGAGGCCAAGAAGCGCGGCTCCAAGGCGGTGGTGGCCCGCGACGTCATCCGCCTCGTCACCGCCGGCACCCTGACCGAGGACAACCTGCTCGACGCCCGCGCCCACAACTACCTGGCCGCCGTGGCCGAGGCGCAAGGCGCACTGGGCTTGGCCTGGGTCGACGTGTCCACCGGCGATTTCATGATGCAGGCACTCAAGCCCGCCACCCTGGCCGCCGCGCTGGCGCGGCTGGCCCCCGGCGAGCTGCTGGTGCCCGACCGCCTGCTCCAGGCCGAGGGGCTGTCCGAGGTGTGGGGCGACTGGAAGTCGGCGCTCACCCCGCTGCCCGGTGTTCGTTTCGACAGCGAAAATGCACGCCGTCGGCTGGAGGCGCTGTTCGAGGTCGGCACGCTCGACGGTTTCGGCGGCTTCGAGCGGGCCGAGCTGGCGGCAGGCGGTGCCCTGGTCGACTATGTGGAGCTGACCCAGAAGGGCAAGCTGCCGCGCCTCAATCCGCCGCGCCGCCTTGCCGAGGGGGCGGTGATGGAGATCGACTCCGCCACCCGCCGCAACCTGGAGCTGGCCGAGACACTGACCGGCGAGCGCAAGGGCTCGCTGCTGGCGACCGTCGACCGCACGGTGACCGGCGCCGGGGCGCGGCTGCTGGCGGCGCGGTTGGCGGCGCCGCTGACCGACCCTGACGCCATCGCCCGCCGCCTCGACGCCGTGGAGTTCTTTGTCGAGCACGATGTCATCCGCCGGACGGTGCGCGAGTGCCTGCGCCGCTGTCCCGATGTCGAGCGCGCGCTGTCGCGGTTGTCGCTGGGGCGCGGCGGGCCGCGCGACCTCGCCAATGTGCGCGATGCCCTGGCCGAGATTCCCGGCCTGCGCAACGCCCTGAATGAACCGGTGGACAACCCGCCGGAGGCGATCGCCAAGGCGGCGCGCGGCCTGGGCGAGCATTCGGTGCTGGTGGACCGGCTGTCGCGCGCCCTCGCCGCCGACCTGCCGCTGGCCGCCCGCGACGGCGGCTTCATCCGGGCCGGCTACCACGCCGGCCTCGACGAGGTGAGGACGCTGCGGACCGAGGGCTTCGGCATGCTGGCGCGGCTGGAACGCCGTTACGCCGACGAAACGGGGGTGGCGAGCCTCAAGATTCGCCACAACAACATCATCGGCCATCACGTCGAGGTGCCCGGCAAGCAGGCCGACAAGCTGGACGAGCGGTTCATCCACCGCCAGACCATGGCCAATTCCGCCCGCTACACCACCACCGAGCTGATCGAGTTGGCCGGCAAGATCACCGGCGCCGCCGACCGGGTGCTGGCCCTGGAGTTGGAGCTGTTCGAGGACCTGGTCAGGGAGGTGGTGGCCAGTGCCCCCGAAATCGCCTCCGCCGCCCGCGCCCTGGCCGCCCTCGACGTCGCCGCCGCCCTGGCCGAACTGGCGGTGAGCGCCCGTTGGACGCGGCCGGCAGTGGACGATTCCACCGGCTTCGACGTAAAGGGCGGCCGCCATCCCGTGGTGGAGGCGGCCTTGGCCGCCAGCCATGCCGGCGCCTTCGTCGCCAACGACTGCGACCTGGGCGACGGCAACCGGCTGTGGCTGATCACCGGCCCCAACATGGCCGGCAAATCCACCTTCCTGCGCCAGAACGCACTGATCGCGGTGCTGGCTCAGATGGGCTCGTTCGTGCCGGCCGACCATGCCCGCATCGGCGTGGTCGACCGCCTGTTCTCGCGCGTCGGCGCCGCCGACGATCTGGCGCGCGGGCGCTCCACCTTCATGGTCGAGATGGTCGAGACGGCGGCCATCCTCAATCAGGCCGGTCCCCGCGCCCTGGTCATCCTCGACGAGATCGGACGCGGCACCGCCACCTTCGACGGCCTGTCCATCGCCTGGTCGGTGGTGGAGAACCTGCACGAGGTCAATCGCTGCCGGGCGCTGTTCGCCACCCACTATCATGAACTGACCAGCCTGGCCGCGCGCCTGCCCAACCTGTCCTGCCACCAGATGCGGGTCAAGGAGTGGCAGGGTGACGTGGTGTTCCTGCACGAGGTCGCCGCCGGCGCCGCCGACCGCTCGTACGGCATCCACGTGGCGCGGCTGGCCGGCCTGCCGCCCCAGGTCGTTGCGCGGGCGGAAGAAGTGCTGGCGGCGCTGGAGAAGGGCGAGCAGGGCAGCGCGGTGGCCAAGCTGGCCGACGACCTGCCGCTGTTCGCCGCCCTGGCCAGGCCCAAACCCAAGGCCGCCGAGGCGGCCGCGGTGCCGTCGGTGGTGGAGGAGCGCCTGAAGGGGGTCAATCCGGACGAGATGACGGCGCGGCAGGCGCTGGATCTGGTGTATGAGCTCAAGGGACTGGTCAAGTAGAGGGGTCGCCCCCGGCCACGCCGCCGGTGTATAAGGGTTCTCTCAAGTAGGGAGAGCCCCATGGACCGCCTGGCCGTCAACGAAAGCCGAATGCTCTATTTCCACCGCATCCTGGTCGCCGAGGCGCGGCGGTCGCCGGCGCTCTTGGACCGGGCGCGGGCCGAGCTGGCACGGCGCCATGCCCAGCGGACGGACCCCCACGGCGTCTGGGCCGAGTGGATGGAGCTGCTCGACGGCCCGTTCGAGGCGCTGGCCGAGGCGGTTCTCGCCGATACCCCTCGGGGCGGACTGCTGCGCGCCAACTCGCCGCTGGCCGACTGCCTGGGCGCCGAGGAGAAGAACGCGCTATGGCAGCGCATCGGCCTGCACCAGTTCGTCGCCATGTTTCTTCAGGCCGCCGCCGACCTCCAGCTGACCGTCGAGGAGCAGGCGGCGATCACCGGCCAGCCCGCCGAGGAGGTGGCCGGCTGGCGCGCCGCCGCCCCCGCCATGATGGCGGCCGAGGTGCTGGACGCGCTGAAGATGGTGGTCGGCATCCATCGCGGGCTGGAGCGGCTGTTTCCCGATGCCGACACCCGCCGGTCGTGGCTGCGCGGCCAGGTCGACCTGTTCGCCGGGCGCCCCGTCGACCTGATGCTGGCCGGCGAGGGGGGCAAGGTGCAGGCCTATCTCACCGCCGCCCTGCAGCCGCTGATCGCCGACTCCGACCGGCCCAGCCACTAGGCCTTCACACCTAGGCCGCCGTCTTCCAGATCCGCGTCTCGAACGGACGGAGGTTGTCGAGGAACTGCCGCGCGCAGGCTTCCCACGAGAACTCCAGCGCGTGGGCGCGGCATGTCTCGGGCGGGATCGACAGCGCCTCCAGGCAGGCGGCGCGCAGGTTCTCGTTCAGCACGCCGGTGCCCGACGGGCCGATGACGTCCAGCGGCCCCGGCACCGGATAGGCCGCCACCGGCAGGCCGCTGGCCTGGGCCT
>JBFMHS010000373.1:0-888 GCA_040751765.1 Pseudomonadota bacterium
CAACGCCCGCGGGCCGATGGAGACCGTGTTCTCGTTGCGCCGGACCTCAAGGCTGTCCTTATCCAGGCGAACGCGGTTAAGCAGATTCAGATTGCCCGCTGGCGCGATATCGAGGCGGCCGACATAATCGGATAATTTCTCGTCGAAGCCGCTGGTTTGACCAAAGACGGAATCGTCATGGGCGCGCCAGCCCTGGGCAGCTTGGGCAACGATGTAGCCCGCGCCGCGATAGGCACTCCACCGCAAGCCGTAAGCGCCCCGCACTCCGCCCTCTACCCGGTCGAGGCCGGGTAGGCGGTTGGGACGCAGGACATTGGTGTCGTCGAGTTCGAAGTCGGTCGAATCCTCGTTGGGAATTTCCTTGGGGTTGCCGCCATTGGGGCTGGCGGCGACCATCGCTAGCGGTTCGATCACCTGCGACCAGTCCCCCGACGTGTTGGCGAAGGGGTAACGCCAGTTCATGGACACCTGCGGGACCGCCCGTCCGGCCGAGCCCGCGCCGCTGCCCGCCACCTGGTTGGCGTGATAGCCGTCGCCACGCAACGAAGCGACCAGGTTGTAGAGTTGTCCGCCCGAGGTGGTGAAACCCTGGTTCCACGCCACCCGGCTCGACAGGCGACCGGCATCCGTGCCCTCGGTGCGGCCATACGCCAGGGCGTCGGCGTCCATGCTCCAATAGCCGCCGTGGCGATTCGGAGTGCCGACATAGCTGTATATCGCGTGCGGCAAGACCACCGGTGACCGGCCGGGATCATCCGTCGTACGGGTGGATTGGAAGGCGAAGCCCTCCGCCATCATGTAGTTGTTGCGCCCGAACCCCTCGATATAGGGGCGGGTCGTCAGCCAGGGCCGTTCGCTGTCGATGCGATATCCGTAGACGCCGGCGTA
>JBFMHS010000373.1:898-9069 GCA_040751765.1 Pseudomonadota bacterium
CGCTCTGGCGTTCGACCTGGTAGCCGGCACGTCAAACCTCGGAGAAATCGAAGCGGCCCTTGGCCTTGATGTGGCCACGCAGCTCGCCCGTCCGCTTGTGGGCGGTCAGGCTGGCGGCGGTCCGCGTCTCTCCCTGGGTGCCGACCCAGCGGTGTTCGCCGGCCAGCACCATGCGGCGCAGGATCTCGCGGTCCACCCGCTCGGCCTCGGGGGTGCGGGTGACCTCCGACTTGGGGAACAGGAAACGCGGCGAGAAGGTGAGGTCCTGGTTGTCGGCGATCGCCCAGAAATAGGGGACGGTGATGTTGGTGCCCAGGCTGCTGGACACACCCGCCGTGGGGATAAGGAAGCCGCTCTTGCGCTTGACGGTCGGATCGGGATGCGAGAGGTACGGGGTATAGGCGACCGGAACGCCACCCAGTTCCATCCAGACGTCGCGGTATTCGATCATCCTGGTGGCCTGGTCGTGCGTGGCTTCCTTGGCCTTCACCTGCCACAACGGCTCACGGTCGGGATCCTCGGCACAGGGTTCGCAAGCGGTGTAGGCCGGGTTGTCGTAGTCGGTGCGCACCCCCCCCACCCGCCGCGCCGACGACGCGCGCATGCGCGAGCGATCGGCCAGCAGCACGCGGATCTCTTGCGCCACGCCTTCCTTGAAGTCGCCGGTCAGCTCGAAATACTCGCTGAAGGCGACGTTGCCGTCGGGCTCGACCAGGGTCACGTTGCCCGAGGCCGAGATGACGTCCTGCTTGAGGTTGTAGCTGACCGTGTCGGCGGTCAACGTCTTGCCGGTCTGCACGATCTCGACGTTGCCGGTCGCGGTGACGATTCCCAGCTCGCGGTCGTGGATGATCTGGTCGGCGACCAGATGCACGGGCGGGTTTTCGGGGTCGACCGCGCCGGCCGAAGGCTCGGCTGGCAAGGATTCGGGAGGCTGCGTGGCGGTGGATTGGGCGATATGCGCCGGCGTGGCGGCGGGCGCGGTGGCGCCACCCCAGGCATCTCCCCAGGTGCCGATATCCGCAGCCGACGGCAACGGCGGCGACGGGACCGCGGCGGCAGGGGAGGCCCCGGTGGCAACGGGGCGCACCGGCGATGCCCGGCGCGCGGGGGCGGGGGCCGGAAGGATCTCCTCGCCCCAGGCATCGCCCCAACCGCCGATGTCGGCGGGCGAGGGGCCGGTGGCCACGGGCGTGGAGCGAACCACGGGAGCGGCGGCGGGGGCGGGTGGAGCGGTGGGCGTAGAACGCCGGGCCGGCAGGGCCTCGGGGACGATTTCCTCACCCCAGGCACCGCCCCATCCACCGATATCGGCGGGGTTCAGTTCGGCGCGCGCCTCCTGGTGGGCGAGAGCGGCGGTCGACACGGTGGCGAGCAGGAGCAGGCGCCGGACGTTCATTTCGCCGTCCCCCTCCTCACGCCGCCGCTTCCGACAGCTGCGAGCGGCGTCGCAGGCGCGGGGGCTTGTGGATGAACCAGACCGACAAGCCGATCGGCAAGACGGCCGCGGCATACATCAGCGGCACGAACATCAGGTTGTTGGTGGCCAGGTTGGTGGTGCCCAGCGCGGTTGCCTGGGCGGCGACCATCAGGCCGATGGCGGCCACCACCTGGGCGCCTTGGCCGCGGCGGTTGAAACCGGCGGGCAGCAGGCAGGCCAGCGCGATCAATGCGAAGCCGAGATTATAGAGAGGCGACGTGAACCGCTGGTGAAGTTCGACCTTGGCACGGCGGTAGTCGTTGGAGCCCAACTGCGCTTCGCTGGCGCCGAACAGTTCGGACATGGACTTCTCGCGGGCATCGCGGAAGCGGTCGTCCGTGGTGCCGGTGGCCGTGGCCATGTCGACCGTGTAGCTTTCGAAGTACAGCACCGACAGCCGGCCGGTGCCGCGCGTGACCTGCTGGCGATTGCCATTCAGCATCAGAACCCGGGGGCCCTCATCGGTGAACACCAGCGCGCCACGCTCGGCCATCAGGGTCACCGGCTTCTCGGGATTGCGCTTGTCGTGCACCAGGATCCCCAGCAATTCGCCATTGGTGTCGCGCGAGCGGACATAGATGGTCAGCCCCTCGCCGAACTTGTTGAACGCTTCCTCCTGCAGCAGGACGCCAGTGATGTCGTTCCGGATATTCCACTGCAGTTCCCGGAAGCTCTGGACCGACGACGGGATCAGCCACAGGGTGAGGGCATAGCCCACCACCGTCGCCGCCCCGGCCAGGATCAGCGCCGGCCGGCCGAGCATCCAATGGGACAGCCCGACGGCGCGCAGGACCACCAACTCGCGGTCGGAGTTGAGCTTGTTGTAGGTGAAAAGGATGACCGCGAAAAGCGAAATCGGGATGATGACGACCAGGAAGGTCGGCATCAGCAACAGCGTCAGCTCCAGGAAGGACAGGGCCGACAGTCCTTTGTTGACGATCATGTCGATGAAGCGCAGCGACTGTGTCAGCCACAGGACGCACGCCAGCGCGAGGGAGACGAAAACCATCCCCACCGTCAACTGGCGCAGCACGTATCGCGTGATCCCCGACATCGCCCGGGAGTATAGCCGCCCGACGGGAGGGCGGCCAAAGGGAAAAACCGCTCCTAGAACCAGTCCTCGCCGAAAGACATGAGGGCTCCCGCCCCGGCCTCCACCTGCGCGAGAAGTCCCGGAGCCTTCACCAGCACGGTGTTGGCGTAGACCCGGGCGGTCAGCTGCTTGGCGGCCAGGAAGTCGGTGTCCTCGGCGCCCTCGGCCAGCCGGCGGCGGGCGGCCAGGGCGGACATCCCCATCAACCAGCCGCCGGCGGCGATCCCCACCAGCTCCAGGAAGGGCGCCGCCACCGCCCCGGCCAGGGCGGGGTCGGCGGCATGGCCGTGCAGAATGCGGCGGGCCGCCGCGTCGGCGGCATCGATGGCGGCGCCCAGGCGGGCGCGGAGCAGCCCGAACTCGTCGCCGGCCAGGCGTTCCTCGACCGAGCGCATCTCGTCGACCAGCAGCGCGAAGGCCTTGCCGCCGTCACGGATGAGCTTGCGGTTGACCAGGTCCATGGCCTGGATGCCGTTGGTGCCCTCGTAGATGGCGGCGATGCGGACATCGCGCAGGTGCTGGGCGACCCCGGTCTCCTCCACGTAGCCCATGCCGCCGAAGACCTGGATGGCGGTATCGGCGACACGGATGCCGATGTCGGTGCTCCACGCCTTGACCACCGGGGTCAGCAACTCGACCAGGGCGTGGGCCCGCTCGCGCGCGGCCGGATCGGGGGCGCGGTGGGATTCGTCGATGCGCGCCGAGACCCAATAGGCCAGGGCGCGGGACGCCTCGGTCAGCGCCTTCGAGGTCGCCAGCATGCGGCGGATATCGGGGTGGTGCACGATGGTCGCCACCCCCGGCCGGCCGGGGGCATGGCCCTGGACGCGCTCGCGGGCGTAGGCCGCGGCCTTTTGCAACGCGCGTTCGGCCTGGGCCACGCCCTCCAGTCCGACGGACAGGCGGGCGTTGTTCATCATGGTGAACATCAGCGCCAGCCCCTTGTTTTCCTCGCCGACCAGCCAACCGACGGCACCGCCCTGGTCACCGAAGGCCATGACGCAGGTCGGGCTGGCGTGAATGCCCAGCTTCTCTTCCAGCTTGATGCAGCGGACGTCATTGCGCCTTCCCAGCGAACCGTCGGGCTCGACCAGGACCTTGGGCACCACGAACAGCGAGATGCCCTTGACCCCGGGCGGAGCGTCGGGCAGGCGTGCCAGCACCAGGTGGACGATGTTCTCGGCCATGTCGTGCTCGCCGGCGGTGATGAAGATCTTCTGGCCGGTTATGCGATAGCTGCCGTCGCCCGCCGGCACCGCCCTGGTCCTGAGCGCGCCCACGTCAGAACCCGCCGAGGGCTCGGTCAGGTTCATGGTGCCGGTCCACTCCCCGGACACCAGCCTGGCCAGGTAGGTGTCCTTGAGCCATGGCGAGCCGTGCATGGACAGCGCCTCGACCGCGCCCTGGGTCAGCATGGGCACCAGCGCGAAACTCATGTTGGCGGCGTGCCAGATCTCCTGCACTGCCGTACCCACCACCCAGGGCAGACCCTGGCCGCCATGCTCGGGGGCGAAGGGCAGCGCGTTCCAGCCGCCGTCCACGAACTGGCGATAAGCCTCGGCGAAGCCGGTGGCGGTGGTCACCACTCCATCGACCAGCCGGCACCCCTCGCGGTCGCCGACCGGATTGAGCGGCGCCAGCACCTCGGCCGCAAAGCGCCCGGCCTCGGCCAGCACCGCCGTCACCAGGTCGGGCGTGGCCTCCTCGTAGCCCGGCAGCGCCGCGATGCCCGCCAGGCCGGCCACCTCCTCCAGCACGAAGGCCATGTCGCGGATGGGGGGCTGGAAGCTGGGCATCGGGAACGCTCCGCTCGTCTGAAGGGAGCAACAGTGGACGGGAAGGCGAAGGTTCGCGTCAACCCCGACGGATGCATGGCCCCATGCGGACGGGTGGGGTCAGTCTGGAAGCACCTTGCCCGGGTTCATGATGCCGTCGGGGTCGAGGGCGGCCTTGATCCGTTTCATCAGGTCCAACTCCACCTCGGACTTGTAGCGGGCCATCTCCTCGATCTTGAGCCGGCCGATGCCGTGTTCGGCCGACACGCTGCCGCCCATCGCCGCGACAATGTCGTGGACGACGCGGTTCATGCGCTTCCACTCGGCCAGGAAGGTCTGCTTGTCGGCACCGTCGGGCTGGGTCAGGTTGAAATGGATGTTGCCGTCGCCGATATGGCCGAAGGCGCAGACCCGCACCCCGGGCAGGGCGTCCTCGACCGCGCGGGTGGCGCGGGCGAGGAAGTCGGGGACACGGCTGGTCGCCACCGCCACGTCGTGTTTGATGGACCCACCCTCCCGCTTCTGGGCCGGCGGGATCGCCTCGCGGATGCGCCACAGCGACGCTCGCTGCTCGCCCGATTGGGCCAGCACGGCGTCGGCGGCGGTCCCGTTTTCCAGCGCGCCGGCGAGCACCGTCTCCAGCGCCTCGCGCAGGCCGCCGGGCCGCGACGACGACAGCTCGACCAGCAGATACCACGGATGCGGCCGGTCGAAGGGGTCCCGTACGCCTTCCATGTGGGCAAGCCCGAGCTCAAGCCCGAAGCGCGGCACCAGTTCGCAGGCGGTGACCGAATCCCCCGAGGCTTGGCGGGCCGCGAACAGAATGTCCAGCGCCGCCTCGGGGCCGGGAATGGCGGCCAGGGCGGTGGCCACTTCGCGCGGGCGGGGGAACAGCTTCAGCACGGCGGCGGTGATGATGCCCAGCGTGCCCTCGGCGCCGACGAACAGATGCTTGAGGTCGTAGCCGGTGTTGTCCTTGCGCAAGGCCCGCAGGCCGTCCCATACCCGCCCGTCGGGAAGCACCACCTCGAGGCCGAGCACCAGCTCACGGGCGTTGCCGTAGCGCAGCACGTTGACGCCGCCGGCGTTGGTGGACAGGTTGCCGCCGATGCGGCAACTGCCCTCGGCCCCCAGC
The DNA here is from genome assembly GCA_040751765.1 of Pseudomonadota bacterium. Lineage (GTDB taxonomy): Bacteria > Pseudomonadota > Alphaproteobacteria > Rhodospirillales > Magnetospirillaceae > CALABS01. Next base: position 6,382 of record JBFMHS010000373.1, read on the forward strand.
GACAGCGGGAACAGGCAGCCGGCGTCGGCGGCCGCGTCCTGCACGGCGGCGAGCACGCAGCCGGCCTCGACAGTCACCGTGAAGTTGACGGGGTCGATGGCGCGAATGCGGGTCAGCCGCTCGGTGGAGACCACCACCGCGCCGTCGGCCGGCACCCCGCCGCCGCACAGTCCGGTGTTGCCGCCCTGGGGCACGATGGCGACGCCGGCTCCGGCCAGCACGCGCACGCAGTCCGCGACCTCGGCGGTGCTTCCCGGCCGTACCGCCGCCAGGGCCGAGCCACGATAGAGGCCGCGCTCCTCGCTCAGATAGGGCGCCAGGTCGTCGCCGGTCAGCAGGTTGCTTGGGCCGACGATGGCGGCAAGGGCGTCGAGCAGGGACGTCATGCCGGTGTCCTCGGCGCCGCCGCACGCCGCAGCCGGTCGTTGATGGCAAGGCCCAGGCCGTGGTCGGGAATGGGCATCACCGCGATACCGCAGAACCCCGGCTTGTCGAGAGCGCGCAGCATGGCGAAAAGATTGGCCGCCGCCTCTTCCAGGTCGCCGGCGGGCGAGAGGTTCAGGGTTGCGTCGGCCGGGGCCGGGCCGAAGGCCAGCAGCGCCTCGCCCGGGCGGGGACAGCAGGCGCCCAGCCGCACCGGCAGGCCGGGGGCATAGTGGCTTTCCAGCATGCCCGGGCTTCTGGGCGCGGTGGGGTCCTCGGCCGGGCGCAGCAGCTTCACGCCCAGGGCGGCCTCCAGCGCCTCGGCCGGCACGCCTCCGGGGCGCAGCAGGGTCGGCCGGCCGGAGGACAGGTCGAGGACGGTGGACTCGACGCCGACCCGGCAGGCGCCGCCTTCCAGGATCATGGAAACCTTGCCGCCCAGGGATTCGGCCACGTGCTCGGCGGTGGTCGGGCTGACGGCACCCGAGCGGTTGGCCGAGGGCGCCGCCAGCGGCCGGCCGGCCGCCTCGATCAGCGCGCGGGCCACCGGATGGTCGGGGATGCGCACGGCGATGGTGTCCAGCCCCGCCGAGGCCAGCAGCGACACCGGCGAGCGGGCGTGGCGGGCCAGCACCAGGGTCAGCGGACCGGGCCAGAAACGGCTCATCAGGTCCTTGGCCGCCGACCCCACTTCCACCAGCCCATAGGCCTGGAGCGGCTCCGCCACGTGGACGATCAGCGGATTGAAGCTTGGCCGCCCCTTGGCCTCGAAGATGGCGGCCACCGCGCGGTCGTTGGTGGCGTCGGCGCCCAACCCGTAGACCGTCTCGGTGGGAAAGGCGACCAGCCAGCCGTCGCGCAGCAGGCGCCCGGCCTCCCCAATGGACTCGTCGGTGGGCGGAAGGAGGCGCGGCGGGGCGGATGGCATGCTCATGCCGGGGAAGATAGTGCAAATGCGGGGCGGCGCGAAGAGGCGTCCAGAACCAGGACGGCCCCCGCCTGTTGGCAAGGCAGGAACAGGGAGGATCCCATGGCCGGCAACCAGCCAGGTTTTCGTGGAGCCGACGGCGCGGCTCGGACCATGCGCATGCCCATCGACATCAACCACGCCCCGGCCGAGGAGCTGGCCCTGATCGCCGGCATCGGCGGCGACCGCGCCCGTCAGATCGTCGAGTGGCGCACCAAGCGCGGCCCCTTCGAGACCATCGACGACCTCCAGCACCTGCCCCTGTTCGAACCGGCCGACGTGGCCAAGCTCAGGGGGCTGATCAAGGCGGGACGGGCGTGATCACGCCCGTCGACGCACCAGGAAATCCGGATTGAGGAAGCCGGGCTTGCCGTAGGCGAGCGGGCGGCCGTCGAAGGTCACCACCTCGCCGCCGGCGGCCAGGACCACTGCGTGGGCGGCCGCCGTGTCCCACTCGCAGGTGGGGCCGAAGCGGGGATAGAAGTCGGCGGCACCCTCGGCGACGCGGCAGAATTTCAGCGACGAGCCGGCGAAGGACAGGCTGGCACCTGGCAGATCGGCGATCCAGGCGTCCATGGCCTCGGGATTGCGATGCGAACGGCTGGTCACCACCACCGCCCCATGCTCTGGCGCCGGCCGGCAGGCGATGGCGTGGCGTTGGCCTTGCGCGTCCACCATCGTGGCGCGGCCGTCGGCTCCCGACCATAGCAGTCGCAGCGCCGGAGCATGAACCACGCCCGCCACCGGCACGCCGTCGCGGATCAGGCCGATATTCACGGTGAACTCGCCGTTGCGTTTGATGAATTCCTTGGTGCCGTCCAGCGGGTCCACCAGCCAGAAGGTGCCGGCCACGGTGGGGATGCGGCCGGCGGCGGCCTCCTCCTCCGCGACCACGGGGATGTCGGGCGCCAGCGCGGCGAGGCCGGGCAGGATCACCGCCTCGGCGCGGCGATCGGCCTCTGTTACCGGCGAGGCGTCGTCCTTGCGGTCGACGGCGAAATCCTCGCCATAGACCTCCATGATTACTTCGCCGGCTGCGCGGGCGAGGTCTTCCAGGGCGGGGAGCATGTGTGCAGTGTCAATCATGGGCGCCGACAATAAACGCGGCGCCGGCAAAAAAAAAGAGCCCGCGGCGACACCCCGGTGGGCGCCGCCGCCAGGCAGGTGAGACGTCAGAAGCGGTAGGAAAAGCCGAGCGACACCTCGTCCTGGTCCATGCCGATCTTGGTGGAGTCGTTGGGCGCCATGGCCGGGTTGGTCCCGGTCAGGCTGGACCCGAAAGCGTGCTGATACGAGCC
>JBFMHS010000374.1:0-10439 GCA_040751765.1 Pseudomonadota bacterium
TGGATATCGCCGCCGCCTCACTCGAGATGCAACGGGCCAGCATGGGTCAGGCCGCCAGCCTGATGATGCTGAAGCAGGCCGCGCACCAGGCCCAGGCCATCGCCCAGGTCATCCAAGCCGCCCAGGCCACCTTGCCGCCGCCCTCGGCGCCGCATCTGGGCACCACCCTCGATATCGTCGCCTAATCCCGGAAGCCGCAGCCCCGCAGCGCCGCCAGCATATGCGCCGGCGGCGGCGCCTCGACGCGGATCGGTTCCTTGCTGGGGCCCAGCGGCGGCAGGGAGATGGCGCGGGAATGCAGGTGCAGCGGCACCGCCGGCGCCGGGTCGGGGCCGTAATAGGCATCGCCACGCACCGGGCAGCCCAAGGCCTTCATGTGGACGCGGATCTGGTGGGTGCGCCCCGTCCTCGGCCGGCACTCGATCCAGGCCAGGCCGTCGCCCCGTCCCAACACCCGCCATTCGGTGATGGCGGGCTGGCCGGCGGGGTCGACGACGATGCGCCAGCCGCCCTTTCCGGTGATCTTGCGGATGGGGAGCGTGCAGACGCCGTGGTCTGCGGAGGGCGCGCCGGTGACCACCGTCCAGTAGGCCTTCTCGACCCGGCCCTGCATGAACAGCTTGCCCAGTCGCCGGATGGCCTTGTCGTGGCGGCCCAGCACCAGGCAGCCCGAGGTGTCGCGGTCGAGCCGGTGGGCGAGGCGGGGCGGATGGCTCCAGCCGAAGGCCAGCGTCGGCAGGTACAGCTCCAGGTGGTCGGGGCTGTTGGGTCCGGCATGCACCGGCAGTCCGGCCGGCTTGTCCAGCACGATGACGTCCTGGTCCTTGTAGAGGACGCGGGCGAGGAGGTCGGCGGGGGTCATCCCGTCTACAGCAACAACACCGTCGCCAATCCCAGGAAGGCGAAGAAGCCCAGGGAATCGGTCAGGGTGGTCAGGAAAATGCTGGACGCCACCGCCGGGTCGACCCCGATCTTTTCGAGGGTCAGCGGCACCACCGAGCCGGCTAGGCCGGCCAGCAGCAGGTTGAACACGACCGCCGCTCCGATGACGAAGCCCAGGGCCGGCATGTCGAACCAGTACCAGGCGATGGGGCCGATCAGGCAGGCCAGGATCAGGCCGTTGGTGGCGCCGACCAGCATCTCCTTGCCGATGATCCGCTTGGCGTTGTCGAAATCCAGCTCCTTGGTGGCGAGGCCACGCACCGCCACCGCCAGGGTCTGGGTGCCGGCATTGCCGCCCAGGGCCGCGACGATGGGCATCAGGATGGCCAGGGCCACGATCTTCTCGATGGAGGCCTCGAACAGCCCGATCACCGTCGAGGCGATGATGGCGGTGCCCATGTTCAGCACCAGCCACGGCACGCGCGCGAACACGGTGTCCTTGACGGCGCGGTAGAGGTCGGTCTCGGGCACGCCGGCCAGGCGCAGCATGTCGTCGGCCGCCTCCTCGTCGATGACGTCCACCACGTCGTCGATGGTGATGACGCCCACCAGCCGGCCGGCCTTGTCGACCACCGGGGCCGAGACCAGGTCGTGCTGGCGGAACAGGAAGGCCACCTCCTCGCGGTCGGCGGTGACCGGCACGGTCATGCTCTCGTCGTCCATGATCTCGCGCAGCCGCACCGGGCGCTTGGTGCGAACCAGCTTGCCCAGGCCGATCTTGCCGATCGGGCGGTGGCGGGGATCGACCACGTAGAGGTCGTAGAATTCCTCGGGCAGGGTCGAGGAGGCGCGCAGGTAGTCGTTGACCTCGCCCACCGTCCAGTAGGCCGGCACCGCCACCAGCTCGCGCTGCATCATGCGGCCGGCGGAGTATTCGGGGAAGGACAGCCCCTGGTCGATGATGGCGCGGATGTCGCCGGGCAGGGCGTTCAGCACCTGGGTGCGCTCCTCGGGGTCCATCTGCGCCACCAGGAATACCGCGTCGTCGGAGTCCAGCTCCTGGACGGCTGTGGCGAGGTCGACGAAGCCCAGCGCGGCGATGACCTCGTCGCGTACCGACTGGTCCAGCTCGGTCAGGATCTCGGGGTCGAAATCGGGGCGCAGGACCTCGATCAGCCTGGCGCGGTCATCGGGTTCCAGGCGCTCGATCAGGTCGGCGGCGTCGGAGTAGTGGAGCGGCTCGGCCAAGGCGCGGGCATCCTCGGCCCGGCCCTGGTCCAGGGCTTCCTCGACCGCGCGCACGAACTCGGGATCGAGACCGTACAGGTCGTCCTCGATCTCCAGCCGGACGGGTTTGCGCGGGTCGAGTGGCTCCAAATCAGACTCCCTTGTTGGCCGCCATCTGGGCGTCGACCGCAGCCAGCGCGGTCATGTTGACGATGTTCCGCACCGTCGCCGACGGGGTCAGGATGTGGGCCGGATGGGCGGCGCCCATCAGGATCGGGCCCACCGACAGGCCCTCACCCAGCACCTTGAGCAGATTGAACGAGATGTTCGCGGCGTCGAGGTTCGGCATGATGAGCAGATTGGCGGCGCCTTTCAATCGCGAGTTCGGGAAGATCCGCTCGCGGATCTCCTCGGACAGCGCCGCGTCGCCGTGCATCTCGCCCTCGGCCTCCAGATAGGGGGCGCGCTGGTGCAGGATGGCCAGGGCCTCGCGCATCTTCAAGGCCGAGGAGGTGGCGCGCGAGCCGAAGCTGGAATGCGACAGGAACGCCACCTTGGGCTCGATGCCGAAGCGGCGGACTTCCTCGGCGGCCAGCAGGGTGGTCTCGACGATCTGCTCGGCGGTGGGCTCGGGGGTGACGTAGGTGTCGCAGATGAAATAGGTGCCCTTGGGCATGATCAGCAGGTTCATGGCCGCCGGGACGCGCACGTCCTCCTTCATGCCGATGACGTCGCGGATATGCTCGAAGTGGCGCTCGTAGCGGCCGATGGTGCCGCAGATCATGGCGTCCGCCTCGCGGCGCTTGACCATCAGGGCGGCGATGACGGTGTTGCGGGTGCGCACCACGGTCCGCGCCGTCTCGGGGCTGACGCCCTTGCGCTCCATGATCTGGTGGTAGAGCCGCCAATATTCGTTGTAGCGGGGATCGTCCTCGGGGTCGCACAGCTCGACGTCCTCACCGACGCGGATGCGCAGGTCGAGGTCGCGGATGCGCTTGTTCACCACCTCCCGGCGGCCGATCAGGATCGGGAAGGCCAGGCCCTCGTCGACCACCGCCTGCGCCGCCATCAGCACCCGCCGACCCTCGCCCTCGGTGTAGACGATGCGGCGCATGTCCTGCTTGGCGCGGTCGAACACCGGCTTCATCACCAGGCCCGAGCGGAACACGAACTGGCCCAGCCGGTCGCGGTAGGCGTCGAAGTCGATGATCGGGCGCCGTGCCACGCCGGTATGCATGGCCGCCTTGGCGACGGCGGGGGCGATCTTCAGGATCAGGCGCGAATCGAACGGCTTGGGGATCAGGTAGTCTGGGCCGAAGGACAACTGCGCCTCGCCATAGGCGGCGCGCACGCGCTCGTCGGATTCCGCCATGGCCAGCTCGGCAAGGGCGTAGACGGCGGCCAGCTTCATCTCCTCGTTGATCTGGGTGGCGCCGACGTCCAGCGCGCCGCGGAAGATGTAGGGGAACACCAGCACGTTGTTGACTTGGTTGGGATAGTCCGAACGGCCGGTGGCGATGATGGCGTCGGGACGGACCGACTTCACCTCTTCGGGCAGGATCTCGGGGGTGGGGTTGGCGAGGGCGAAGACGATGGGCCGGTCGGCCATGCGCTCGACCATGGCCGGGGTCAGCACGCGCGGCGCCGACAGGCCCAGGAAGATGTCGGCCCCGTCGATGACCTCGTCCAGCGCGCGGGCGTCGGTGGCCTGGGCGAACACCGCCTTGTACTCGTCCATCAGCTCGCTGCGGCCCTGGTAGACCACGCCCTTGATGTCGGTGACCCACACGTTCTCGCGCTTCACGCCCAGGGCCACCAGCAGGTTGAGGCAGGCCAGGGCGGCGGCGCCGGCGCCCGAGGCCACCAGCTTGACCTTGTCGATGTCCTTGCCGACGACGCGCAGCGCGTTGACCATGGCGGCGCCGACCACGATGGCGGTGCCGTGCTGGTCGTCGTGCATGACCGGGATCGACAGGCGCTCTTTCAGCTTGCGCTCGACCTCGAAGCACTCGGGGGCCTTGATGTCCTCGAGGTTGATGGCGCCGAAGGTGGGCTCCATGGCGGCGATGACGTCCACCAGCCGGTCGGGATCGCCCTCGGCGATCTCCATGTCGAACACGTCGATGCCGGCGAATTTCTTGAACAGGACGCCCTTGCCCTCCATCACCGGCTTGGAGGCCAGCGGCCCGATATTGCCCAGGCCCAGGACGGCGGTGCCGTTGGACACCACCGCCACCAGGTTGCCGCGCGCGGTGTATTCGGCGGCGCTGTCGGGGTCGGCGACGATCGCCTCGCAGGCGGCGGCGACGCCGGGGCTGTAGGCCAGCGCCAGGTCGCGCTGGTTGGCCAGGGGCTTGGTGGGGGTGACGCTGATCTTACCGGGGACGGGAAGACGGTGATACTCCAGCGCGCTGTGGCGGAGCTCGTCCGACATGCTCATCTGCGACCTCGAAATTTTATTTCTTGTTCCGGCCGGCATGGTCCGGCCCGGGGGAGCCATTACGGCTCATACGCCCTTCCGCGCCAAACGACAAGCCGGCATGGCCGGCGCCGGGCGGCCCCGGACGCAGGAACGCCGCCGAACCCAAGGCCGGCGGCGTGCGTCTTGTGGATATCCGAAAGGAATGTTCAGTGCGCCATGCGCTCGTGCACGCTGGTCAGGGTGGCGCGCAGCTCCGGCATCTGCGGCATCAGCCGACTTGCCAGCTCGCGGGCGCGGACGCGGTCGACGCTGCCGCCCTTCCACTCGGTCTCCAGAATCTTCGCCAGTTGGATCATGTCGTCGAAACCGTTCATCGCCACCTCCTGCCCAAACAACCGAACCCCTCCGAGGCCAGTAGGCCACGCGAAAGGGTGGCAGGGGTAGTCCTCGGAGGTATTATGACCTTGAGGACGGTGGGGGCTTATACTGACGGTTAAGAAAATTTTTACGAACTCGGCCGGTTTTCATAAAATTTTATCTTATTTTTTCTTTCGGAAAATCGGTCCCCATGTTCGCTGTTTTTGTCGGAAATTTGCACATGACAAGCAAAAACCCCGCGACGGCGGGGCCATCGCGGGGTTTTCGAAATTGGTGCGACCGGGGAGACTCGAACTCCCACGACTTGCGTCACACGCACCTCAAGCGTGCGCGTCTACCAGTTCCGCCACGGTCGCATAGCTGGTAGTCGCTCGCCGGCAAAAGCCTTGCCAACGAGGATGCAGGGGAATACCAAATCGCCTTCCGCGAATCAAGCACGCTTTCCCGGAGTCCCATGACCTCGTCCATCGAGTGGCGTATCTCAGACGATTTCGTGCCCTATCCCGAGGCGCTGGCCTTCATGGAGGAGCGGGTGGCGGCCATCCGCGCCGGCACCGCGCCGGAATGCGTGTGGCTGCTGGAGCACCCGCCGCTGTACACCGCCGGCACCAGCGCCGACCCCGCCGACCTGCTGGAGCCGGACCGCTTCCCGGTCTACCAGACAGGGCGTGGCGGCCAGTACACCTATCATGGTCCCGGCCAGCGGGTGGCCTATGTCATGCTCGATCTCAGGAAGCGGGGCGGTGACGTGCGCGGCTATGTGCGCGACCTCGAGGAATGGATCATCCGCGCGTTGGCCCGCTTCGGGATCAAGGGCGAGCGGCGCGAGGGCCGGGTCGGTATCTGGGTCGAGCGGGGAATGGGCCGCGAGGACAAGATCGCCGCCATCGGCGTGCGGGTCCGCCACTGGGTCACCTTCCACGGCATCGCGTTGAACGTCGAGCCCGACCTGGCGCACTTCCAGGGCATCGTGCCCTGCGGCATCCGCCAGTTCGGGGTGACCTCGCTGTGGGACCTGGGCCACACCCCGACCATGCCCGAGGCGGACTCCGCCCTGATCGCCGCCTTCACCGAGGTGTTTGGCGACTGAAAGGGGTACCTCGTCGGCGCCGGCGGCGACCCGTCTTGCGCCGGCGCCTACCTCCTCCGCACCGGCGGGGCGGTGCCGCGCCCGTGTGATACTCGGCGTCGATGAGGGCCGCCGAGGAGGATCGCGGGTGGGAACCGACAGGACACGCGAACTGCTGCGGGCGCTGGACCGGGCGTCGGCCGAGACCATGGCCTGGCTGCTCCGGGTCCATGCCGGGCTGATGTTCCCCGAGCGTCGCGCCGAGGCGCTGGCCGCCACGCCGTCCTGCCCCGACCCCTGCGGCGAGGAACCGTCCCTGGCCGCCCTGGCGCGGCTGCGCGAGGCCATGGTGGCGCGAGCGCGGGCATTGCTGACCGAGGACGGCGCCGATCCCCAGGCCTATCAGGGCTTCATGGCGGCGGTGGAGGCCCATGCCCGCGAGGCACGGCGGGTCGAGGCGCTGTTCCGGCGGCGGCTGATGGAGACCGATCCGCTGACCGGCATCCACAACCGTCAGGGCATGCTGCGCGACATCCGCCGCGAATGGACCCGCGCCCTGCGCACCGGCCATCCGGTCTGCGTGGCCATCGCCGACCTCGACTTCTTCAAGAACGTCAACGACACCTGGGGCCACGCCGCCGGCGACAAGGTCCTGTGCATGGCGGCGCGCTTCTTCGTGCGCCGGCTCAGGCCCTACGACATGGTGTTCCGCTATGGCGGCGAGGAGTTCCTGTTCTGCCTGCCCGACACCGACGCCGACACCGCCCGCGGCATTCTCGACCGCCTGCGCGGGCTGATGGCGCGGGTGCCGGTGGCGCTGGACTGCGGCAGCCGGGTGGCGGTGACCTGTTCCATCGGGGTCGCCCAGATGGTGCCCGGGCGCTCGGTCCACGAGGCCATTGCCGCCGCCGACCGGGCGCTGTACGCCGCCAAGGAGACCGGCCGCAACCGCGTGGTGGTGGCGCCGCCGGCGGCCTCGGCGGGACTCGGCCGCGCCGCCATCACCTCGCGCCTGCATCCCGCGCGTGGCGCCGTCCGGCACTGACCGTAGTCTCCTCGGGGTGACAGCTCCGGCCTGGCCCGGTACAGTCGCCCCATGCTTTGGCGCGTCCCCCTTATCCTGATGACGGCCGCCGTCCTGTCGGGCGGCTCTGCCCTGGCCGCCGCTCCGGGCCACGACAGCCTGGCGGCGGCGCGCGAGTGGCTGGCGGCCCATCCCGATGACGCCGAGACCCTGCGTTTCCTCGGGCGGAGGCTTGCCGCCGCCGAGCGTCATGCCGAGGCCGCCGGCGCCTTCGCCCGCGCCGCCGCGCTGGCCCCCCTCGACCCCGACCCGGTGGCCCATCTGGCCGTGCTGGTGCGCCTGGGGCGGATGGACGAGGCCCGCGCCCTGGCCGAGGAGTCCGAGGCGCGCCAACCCGCCCGCCGCGCCGCGCCGCGTGGGGGCGCCCTGCGGCTGGTCGCCCGCGCGATGGTGGCGGCGGGCGAGCTCGGGCGCGCCCGCACCTTGCTCGACGCCGCTCTGGCCCAGACCCCCGATGACGCCGCCCTGCTGGTCGAGCGGGCGCGGGTCGAGTCCGCCGCCGGCCGCCCGGTGCGGGCGGTGGCCTATCTCGAGGAAGCGACGCGCCAGGCTCCCGCCGATCCCGCGCCGCTGCGCGAGCTGGTGCGGGGCCTTTCCGCCGCCGGCATGCCGGTGCGTGCCGTTCAGGCCTTCGGTGCCGCCGTCAAGGGCGGCATGGCGGTGGACGAGGGCATGCTGGTGGCGGCGCTGGACGCCATGCAGGCCTATGGCGACCACCGTGCCGTGGTCGACTTGGCCGAACGGCACGCCGAGCGCTTCCGCAAGTCGGCGCCGCTGCTGCGGCTGACGGCGGTCTCGCTGGCCGCGCTCGGCGCCCAGGAGCGGGCCGCCGAGCGCCTCCGCCAGGCGGTGGCGCTGGCGCCGCCGGACGCCAAGGTCGTGGCATTGCTGGAAAAGGATCTCCCCGTGCCGGTGTCGGCGGCCATCCTCAAGGATTTGCGTCGCCGCTTCCCATGGATGCCCGAGCTGTTCCGGTCCGGCGGCACGCCGCCCCGCGACCAGGCTTGGGTATGGCTGCGCGAGGCCGAGGCGATGGACCGCTCGCTGGCCGCCGCCCATCTGGCGCGTGGGGTGGCCGAGATTCCCGAGCGGCGGAACGGACAGCGGGGCCGGCTGCTGTTGCGTCTGGCCGAACTGGAGGACACCCCCGAGGCCGCCCTGGCCCGGCTGGATCGCGCCGACGCCCTGGACGCGCCGCGCGGCGACGTCCTGGCCGCGCGCGCCCGGGTGCTGGCGGCGGCCGGCCGCTGGGACGCCGCCGCGACGGTGGCCTGGGACTGGGCGCGGACACGCCCCGACGACGGTGCCGCCCTGGACATGCTGTTCACCCCCGAGATCGCCGAGCGGGTAGGCTGGGCGCGGGTGTTCGCCCATCTTCACGATCACGTCGAACGCGACCCCGAGGACCCCGACCGCCGCCTGCGCGCGCTCCGGCGCCATGTCGGCACCGGCGGCGGCGCGGTGCTTGCCCTGGCCCACGCCCAGGCGCTGGAGCGGCTGGCCGGTGGCGACGATCCTCGCCACGCCGAAGGCCGCCGCCTGACCGACGTTCTGCGGCGGGGGCTGGACGGCATCGGCCGGCTGGTGGACGTGGACTTCGACGATGCGCGGATGGTGCTGGACACCCCCGACGGCACGGTCGAGGCGCGCTTCCATCCCGTCACCGGCCGGCTGCTCCGCTTCGCCGTCGGCGACCGCTGGATCGCCGCCCGGTGGAGCCCGGACGGGCTGGTGCTGGAAGCGCTGGCGGACTGGAAGGGCGATGCCGTCACCGTCACGCGCCGCGACGGCCGTCTGGTCGCCATCGAGGCCACCGGTGCCGGCGCCTTCCGCGCCGAGCTGGGCGGCGACGGCAATCCGACGGTGGTGCGGCTGGCCGATGGCGCCGCCGACCCCGCCGAATCCTACAACGCGGCCCTGGCCCTGCTGTCGGCCTGGCCGCGCACCGGCCTGGCCGGCGCCCGCTGGCTGCGAATCGGCGGGTGAGGAGGCGCATCGAAGATTGTGAAAAAACCAAGCCCCGCGGGCGGATCAGCGCTCGTCGCGGGGCTGTTGGCTTGCGGGCCGCGCGGCCCTAGTATTCGGCGATAAGCCGACGGTAGATATCCAGTTTTTGCGTCGTCCGGGGTGCCAAATCCTCAGGCACCCACATACTTACCCGGCGGTGTCATGCCGTTTACGCATCCTCCTGCCCGGCTGTCCTTGCCCCGATTGAGCCGTGGACTATTTGCCGGATCATCAAGGTTGACTGGTCGATAACCGGCGGAACCTCCTTCTTGTCTACGGTTTGATTATGCTCCGATGGCCGCCGCGAGTCAAGAAAACCGACGGGGCGCCCCTTCGGACGCCCCGCCTGCCTCAATCGACCAGCTCGGGGATCTTCTCGTTGCCCGAGCCTTCCTGGATGTCGAAGACCAGCTTGCCATCGGGGCCGACGTCCACCTTGACCACGCCACCCTTGGCCAGCTTGCCGAACAACAGTTCTTCGGCCAGCGGCTTCTTGATGTGCTCCTGGATGATGCGGGCCAGCGGGCGGGCGCCGAATTGCGGGTCGTAGCCCTTCTTGGCGAGCCAGCCGCGAGCCGCTTCGGACAGCTCGATGGAGACGTCGCGGTCGCCCAACTGTGTCTCCAATTGCATGACGAACTTATCGACGACCTGGGCGACGATCTGCTCGGTCAGGCCGGCGAAGGGGATGGTGGCGTCGAGACGGTTGCGGAATTCGGGGCTGAACATCCGCTGGATCGCCTCCTGGTCGTCGCCTTCGCGGTTCTCGCGGCCGAAGCCGATGGCCGGCTTGGCAAGGTCGGCGGCCCCCGCGTTGGTGGTCATGATCAGGATCACGTTGCGGAAGTCGACGTTCTTGCCGTTGTGGTCGGTCAGGCGGCCGTGATCCATGACCTGCAGCAGGATGTTGAACAGGTCCGGATGGGCCTTCTCGATCTCGTCGAGCAGCAGCACGCAATGCGGATGCTGGTCGATGGCGTCGGTCAGCAGCCCGCCCTGGTCGAAGCCGACATAGCCGGGCGGCGCGCCGATCAGCCGCGACACCGAATGGCGCTCCATGTATTCGGACATGTCGAAGCGGGTCAGCTCGATCCCCATGATGCGGGCCAGCTGGCGGGCAACCTCGGTCTTGCCGACGCCGGTCGGGCCGCTGAACAGGTAGCAGCCGATCGGCTTCTCGGGCTCGCGCAGGCCGGCTCTCGCCAGCTTGATGGCGCTGGCCAGGGCCTCGATGGCCTTGTCCTGGCCGAACACCAGGGTCTTGAGATCGCGCTCCAGGTTCTTGAGCGCCTCCATGTCGTTGACCGAAACGCTTTTAGGGGGGATGCGGGCGATCTTGGCCACGATCTCCTCGACGTCGCGCACGGTCA
>JBFMHS010000375.1:0-3534 GCA_040751765.1 Pseudomonadota bacterium
CCAGGTCTGCGCCCTCGGCCTAGGCGCCGCCCAAGCGGCCGGGATCGGCGAGCGGCGGCCGTTCCTGGATCCCCGCCTGGCCGAATTCGCCTGGAGCCTCCCCGCCGCCCTGAAGGTCGATGACGGCGGCCTGGGTCAGGCCTGCCTGCGCGAGGTGTTGTGGCGCTACCTGCCGGCCCTGGGCGAGGACCCGCCTCCGCTGGGCAGCGGGGCTCGGCTGGCGGCGTGGCTGGACGGTCCGCTGGCGGAATGGGCCGGCGACCTGCTGTCCGAGGAGCGCCTGCGCCAGCAGGGACTGGTCGATCCCGGCGCTCCCGCCCGATGCCGGGCCAAGGGTCGGACGGGCGAGCTGTGGGCGCTGCTGATGGCCCAGGCCTGGATCGAGTCGGCTTCCCCCTAATCGCCATGGCGGCGCCACGATCATCGCCCAGATTGAAGGGATGATGACCCGCCTGCTGGCCCTCGTCGTGATCCTGGCCCTGCCCGCCTGCGCGCCGTCGCTGGTGCGGACCGACGTCACCCGCTTCCACCGCCTCGACACCCCGGCGGCGGCCGACCGCGCCTTCACCATCCTGCCCCGCGAGGACCAGCGCGGCAGCCTGGAATTCCAGCGCTACGCCGATTTGGTCGCCGCCCAACTGGCCCGGCGCGGCTGGCGGCCGGTGCCGGCAAGCGGGCCGGCCGAGGCGGTGGTGTTCCTCGACTGGGGCGCCGGCGAGCCGCGCACCGTGACCTGGCAGAGCCCATCCTCGGTCTATTCCGGCTTCGGCTGGGGGCCGCGCTCGCACTGGTACGGCGCCGGGGTCGGCATTCCCCTGGGCGATCCCTTTCCCTATTGGGAGACCCGCAGCGCCACCTATTATCCCAAGTGGATGCGGGTCGAGATCCTGGAAGCCGGCGCGTGGCGCGAGCAGGACAGGCGGGTGCTGTTCGAGGGCCGCGCGGTCACTGAGGGCGGCCGCCGCGAGATCGCGCCGGTGATGCCCTATCTGGTCGAGGCGCTGTTCACCGGCTTCCCGGGGGCCAGCGGAACCACCGTCAACGTCGACGTGCCGATCAGGGAGTAGGCGACGGTTCTTCGAGCCTAGGGGGTCGGCGGCGGCTCGTCGCCGGCGGTGGCGGCGGCGGCCACGATCATGTCGCCGAACTCGCGCAGGAAGACCGAGCCCTTGACGGTGCGCTGCACCAGGACGCTGCGGCGGTCGGCGTCGTCGGTCTTGCGCTTGATCAGGCCCAGTTCGGACAGCCGGTCCAGCGCGCGGGTCACCGCCGGCTTCGAAATGTTCAGCGTCTGCGCCAGGCCGCGCACGGTATGCGGCGGCGTGGTCAGGTAGACGGTGAGCAGCAGCGCCATCTGCCGCGCCGACAGGTCGGGGCCGTCGCGGCGCACGCTCTCGACGATCGCGCCGCGCCACAAGTCCAGGGCCTGCACCGCCTTCAATTGGAACCCCATGAGGTCTTCCGTTCGTTCCGCCGACGAAATCTTTTAGCTGGTCCCGGGGCGCTCGGCAATGGCTTCATGAGAATTTTCCGTGCCACCGAAGGATTACTTGCCGAATCTCTGGGCGATCACTGCGAAGAGTGCACGCAATCCCATGGCCTCGCCGCCGTCGGGCCGCCCCGGCCGCGCCGAGGGATTCCAGGCGAAGACGTCGAAATGGGCCCACGGTATGCCGGCCGGCACGAATTCCTGTAGGAACAGGGCGGCGGTGATGGCCCCGGCGAAGGGGCCATCGGAGACGTTGTTGATGTCGGCCACCTTGCTGTCAAGCATGCGCCGATAGGGCTTGTGCAGCGGCAGCCGCCACATGGGGTCGGCCTCGGCCTCGCCGGCCCGCAGCAGGTCGCCGGCCAGCAGGTCGTTGTTGCTGAACATGGCCGGCAGCTCGACGCCCAGCGCGGTGCGGGCGGCACCGGTCAGCGTCGCCATGTCCACCAGCAGGTCGGGCTTGTCGCGGGCGGCCTCCCAAAGCGCGTCGGCGAGCACCAGCCGGCCCTCGGCGTCGGTGTTGCCCACCTCGACGGTGACGCCCTTGCGGGTCGCCAGCACGTCCTGCGGCCGCATGGCGTCGCCCGACACCGCGTTCTCCACCGCCGGGATCAGCACCCGCAGGCGCACCGGCAGCCCGGCGTCCATGACCATGGAGGCCAGGCCCAGCACATGGGCCGCGCCGCCCATGTCCTTCTTCATCAGCTTCATGCCGGCCGAGGGCTTGAGATCAAGACCGCCGGTATCGAAGCACACCCCCTTGCCGACCAGGGTCAGGCGGGGAGCGGCGGCGTCGCCCCAGGTCAGGTCGATCAGGCGCGGCTGGCGGTGCCAGGCGGCGGCGCGGCCGACGGCATGGATGGCGGGATAGTTCTCGGCCAGCAGGCCCTCGCCGACGATCACCCGCACCCCGGCGCCGTGGCGCGAGGCCAGCGCCTCGGCGGCACCGGCCAGCTCTGCCGGCCCCATGTCGGCGGCCGGTGTGTTGACAAGGTCACGGACCAGGGCGGTGGCCTCGACGAGGCGGGCGACCTGGGCGCGGTCGGCGGCCTGGGGCCAGGCCAGCCGGGGCCATTGGCGGCCGTTCTTGCTCTTGTAGCGCGAGAAGGAATAGGTGGCGAGCGCCCACGACATCGCCGCCCAAGCCGCCGCCCGGGGCGCCAGCCCCTCGACGCGGTAGGTGTTGGCGGCCGGCAGCTTGGCGGCGATGCCGGCGAAGGCCCAGGGGTCGTCCTCCTCGCCCGTTCCGGCCAGGACGCAGGCCATGCGCCCGTCGGCGGCCGGCAGCGGACAGACGGCGCCGGCCTCGGCGGCAAAGCCGTTGGCCGCCACCCAGGCGCGCTCGGCCTCGGAGCGGCCGGCCAGGAGTTCGGGCAGGCCCGCCTTGGCGACGGGAACGATCTCGATGGCGTCGGGGATGGCTTCGACCAGATGCTCCAGCAAGGGACGGTCTCCTCGGGTTGTGGGCGCGCGGGCTCAGTGTGGTGCAAGCGGCGGGTGGTGAAAAGGGGGGTGGGCACCCGACTTGCGGCCGGCGCCGTTCTTGGCGATCATGGCGCACCCATCCGCTTCGGGAGCCCGCCATGACGTCCGTTCCCATGACCCTGGTCATCGGCAGCAAGCGCTTTTCGTCCTGGTCGTTGCGCCCGTGGCTGGCGCTGAAGAAGGCCGGCGCCGATTTCCAGGAAGTGGAAATCGCCCTGCGCCAGCCCGACACCAAGAGCCAGATCCTGCAGTACTCGCCCAGCGGCAAGGTGCCCTGCCTGATCCACGGCCAGATCAGGATTTGGGACTCGCTGGCCATCTGCGAATACGCCGCCGAGCTGTTCCCCAAGGCGTCGCTGTGGCCCCAGGGCGCCGAGGCCCGTGCCGTCGCCCGCGCCGTCTCGGCCGAGATGCATTCCGGCTTCCCGGTGCTGCGCGAGCGCTGCCCCATGGACGTGTGCCTGCGCACGCCCCTGGCCGACCCGCCCACCGAGTTGCTGGTCGAGGTCGAGCGGGTCAAGACCATCTGGAACGAATGCCGCCACCGCTACGGCCAGGGC
>JBFMHS010000375.1:3544-11953 GCA_040751765.1 Pseudomonadota bacterium
CCCGTGGTGACCCGCTTCACCACTTACGCCCTGAAGCTCGACCAGGTGTCCAAGGCCTATTGCGAGGCCGTGTGGGCGCTCCCCGCCATGCAGGAATGGAAGCAGACCGCCTGCGACTGACAGAAAGGGACTGACCAATGATCATCACCACCACCGATTCGGTCGACGGCGCCCGCGTGGCCGAATACCTGGGCATCGTGTCGGGGGACGCGGTGCTCGGCACCAATATCTTCCGCGACTTCTTCGCCTCGATCCGCGACATCGTCGGCGGCCGCACCGCCTCGTACGAGAAGCTGCTGCAGGAGGCCAAGTACACCGCCCTGGCCGAGATGGCCGATCGCGCCCGCGCGCTCGGCGCCGACGCCATCCTGGCGGTCGACCTGGACTACGAGGTGATCGGCGGTGACGCCAAGACCATGCTGATGGTCACCGCCAACGGCACCGCGGTGAAGCTGGCGCGCTGAGACGCCCGGCCCGCATCCCATCGGCGAACCAAAAAAAGAGCGCCCGGCTTTCGCCGGGCGCTCGGTCGTCGGCGGGGCGGGCCTTAGCGCACGAACACCTTGACCTCGCCGGTCTGGCTGCCGGCGGAGGTGGTCGAGGAGACGCGGATGCGGTTGGCGGGCAGGCCCATGTTGGTCAGCGAGCGCACCACCGACTCGGCGTTGCGGCGCGCCGAGGTGGCATTGAGCGCCTGGGCGCCGGGAGTGGCGCCGGCCGGCGACACCGCCACCACGTCGAAGCTGGCGCCGGGGCGGCGGTCCAGCGCGTTCTTGACCGCGCTGTACAGCATGCCCTCGTAGTCGGTGTTGGGCTTGTTGAAGCGGATGGTGACCAGGGCGTCGTCCATCACCACGGCCGGGCCGGCGGCCGGGGCCATGTCGAACGAGGCCGGGGCGGCGGCGAAAGCCGGGCCGCGGGTGGCCAGCGACCCGCCGTAGAGCTGGCCGTTCTTGATGGCCACCGCCAGGGTGTTGAGGTTCTGGCGCTCGTTGGCGATGTAGGCCTGCTGGCGCAGGATGTCCTCGGACAGCTCGGTCAGCAGGCGCTCGATCAGCACCACGGTGCGGTTGGTCTCGTCCTCGAGGATGCGCAGCTGGCGATGGTCCTCGTCAACGGCGCCCGACAGCTGGCGGGCGGCGCGCACCGACTCGAGCAGATAGGCGGCCAGGGCCGACGAGGCGGTCACCTCGTTGGACAGCCGGTTCATCTTCAGCACGTCCTCGTTGATCCGGTCCAGCTCGGCCTGGGCGGCGTTCCACTGCTGGGTCAGGATCGGGTTGCCCGGGGTGGTGCCCACCTGCAGTCGGGCGTTCACCGCCGCCACGGTGCCGTGGTAGCGCTGCGAGTCCTGGACGGTGTCGTTGCGGATGGCCTGGAGCGCTTGGTTGTGGCGCATCAGCGTGCCCTGGAGCTGCTGGAGGTCGCCGCGCAAGGTCGAGGCCTTCTGGCCGACGAAGGTGCCGGTCGGCTGGCCGGCGGTCACTCCCGGAGGCTCGAAGCTGCCGTTGCCCAGGGCGGGCGGCGTGCCGGTGGGCGCGCCGGCCTGGGTGGCCTGGGTCTCGACCGTCCCGGAGGACGGGAACAGCGCCTCCTCGGCGAACGAACATCCGCTAGCGAGGAGAACCGCGCCCAGGGCGGCGGCATGGGTCTTCTTCATGGCCATTGCGACTGCTTACCTTTAGTTCGCCAGATCTGGATCAACCCGCCGGGTAGCAAAACGGATCTTTATTATCGGACTTGGACTTGCCCCCGCCAATCGTCGGCGGATTTTACGCAAACGGCAAGCACCCCACAAGCCGTATTCGCATCAAACGGCGTAGGAGAATGGTTCCGCCCCAACCCGAAAGAAGGAGCAAATCGGGGCTTGCATAGGCCCAGGGGTTTGTGTATGGTCCGCGTCCTCGCCGCCGGACACCGGCAGCGGCCGAAGCGCCCGTAGCTCAACTGGATAGAGCATCAGACTACGAATCTGGAGGTTGGAGGTTCAAGTCCTTCCGGGCGCGCCACTGAAGGCCCCAGCGTGAAAGCGCTGGGGCCTTCGCCGTTTGCGGGACGGAATTCGGCTTGGCCCCGCCGCCCCTAATGTTGGATAATGCGCACGACTTTCGGGTAGGGCTGCGATACCGGTCATGAGCGGCAAGGAACCCCCACGCCATCCCAGCGGCGACGCGCTGTTCGTGCGGCCGCCCCGGGTGGAGGCCATGCGCGACCCCAAGGGCGCCGACTGGCATGCCGCCATCGTCGGCGCCGCCGCCTCCGACGACCTGACCTCGATGATCGATTTCGGCCTGATGGACGCGATCTTCGAGAATTTCCTCGACGTCATCGGCCTGCCCATCGCCATCATCGACCTCTACGGCCGCGTGCTGGCGTCGTCGCGCTGGCAGCGCATCTGCATGGACTACCACCGCGCCGATCGCCGCACCCTGGCCCGCTGCCTGGAGAGCGACACCAGCCTGGCCCAGGACATGGCGGCGGGAAAGACCTACGCCATCTACCGCTGCCGCAATGGGCTGACCGACTGCGCCACCCCCATCGTGGTCGAGGACGTCCACGTGGCGAACCTGTTCGTCGGCCAGTTCCTGCTGGCACCGCCCGACCCAGAGACCTTCGACCGCCAGCGGGAGGAATTCGGCTTCGACCCCGAGGGCTATGCCGAGGCGCTGGCCGAGGTGCCGATCGTCGCCGAGGAGAAGCTGCCGGCCATCCTGCGGCTGATGGGCGGGCTGGCCCAGCAGATCGGCCGCCAGAGCCTGGCCGAGCACCGCATCCGCGCCGCCTACGAGGCGGTCGAGCGCCAGGTGGCCGAGCGCACCCACGAGCTGGCCGCGAGCCGCGACCGCCTGCGCAAGATCGCCGGCCAGGTGCCGGGCGTGGTGTTCCAGTTCAAGCGCCGCGCCGACGGCGGCTTCTGCGTCCCCTATGTCAGTGACGCCTTCATCGACCTGTTCGGCATCCGGCCGGAGGAGGTGCGCGAGGACGCCGCCAAGGTCTTCGCGGCCACACACACCGACGATCTCGACCGCCTGCTGGAGTCGATCCGCCGCTCGGCCGACACCCTGAGCCCGTGGAACGACGAGTTCCGCGTGGTGCGCGACGGCGTCGCCCGCTGGGTCGGCGGCGCCGCCAATCCCCAGGCCGAGCCGGACGGCGCCGTGCTGTGGCACGGCTTCATCACCGACGTCACCGAGCGCAAGCGCGCCGACATGCTGACCGATGCGCGGCTGCGGCTGGCCGCGGTGTCGGGGCGGGTATCGTTGCACGACCTGCTGGTGGCCACCCTGGACGAAGCCTGCGCGCTCAGCGGCGCCGTCATCGGCTTCTACCATTTCCTGCTGCCGGACCAGCGGACCCTGGCCCTGCAGGCGTGGTCGAGCCGGACCACCGCCGAGTTCTGCACCGCCTCCGCAGAATCCAACCACTACGACGTCGACGAGGCCGGTGTGTGGGCCGACGCGGTGCGCCAGGGGTGCTCGGTGGTGTACAACGACTACGCCGCCCTGTCCGGCCGCAAGGGTCTTCCCGCCGGCCACGCCCCGGTCCTGCGGTTGATGTCGGTGCCCATCCTGCGCGACGGCCGCATCGCCGCGGTCATCGGCGTCGGCAACAAGCCGACCGCCTTCGACGACGGCGACCTGCGGGCGGTGGAAACGCTGGCCGACCTGGCCTGGGACCTCGCCGAGCGCAAGCGCGCCGAGGAGGAGCTGGCCGAGCGCAACGCCTTGGTCCAGCGCCGCTACGAAAGCCTGCGCGCCCTCAACGAGATCGCCGCTCTGCCGCCCGGCGACATCGACGACCAGTTGGGCAAGGCCCTGACCCTCGGCGCGCGCCATCTCGGCCTCGACATCGGAATCGTCTCGCGCATCGAGGGCGACCAGTACCGGGTCGAGCAGTGTCGCGCGCCCGAGGGCGCCGGGCTTTCCGCCGGCATGGTGTTCCCGCTGGGCGCGACCTACTGCGCCATCACCCTCGCGGCCGACGACGTCCTCGCCATTCCCCATGTCGGGCGGTCGGAACATGCCGCCCATCCCTGCTACCAGGCCACCGGCCTCGAGGCCTACATCGCCGCGCCGCTGACGGTGCGCGGCCGTCGCTTCGGCACGGTGAACTTCAGCTCGGCCCACCCGAGCGAGCGCCCGTTCGACGAGGGCGATGTCGAATTCATGCGCCTGCTGGCCCGCTGGGTGGGGTCGATGATCGAGCGCGGCCAGGCCGAGACCGAGGTGCTGGCCGCCAAGGAGGCCGCCGAGGCCCATGCCCGCGAGCTGGCACTGTCCAACGGCGACCTCGAGCAGTTCGCCTATGTGGCCTCGCACGACCTGCGCCAGCCGCTGCGCATGGTCAACAGCTACCTGGCGCTGATCGAGCGGCGCTATGCCGACCTGCTCGATGATGACGGCCGCGAATTCATCGGCTTCGCCCGTGGCGGCGCCCAGCAGATGGACCGCCTGATCCGCGACCTGCTGGAATATTCGCGGGTCGGCCGCCACGGCGAGGGCCGCGAGGCCCTGGACCTGGCCGAGCTGGCGGCCGAGGCCGCCGGGCAGCTGAGCCTGCTGGCCGAGGAGACCGACGCCACCCTGGAGATCGAGACCGCTCCGGCGCCGGTGGAGGGCACCCGCAGCGAACTGGTGCGCCTGCTGCAGAACCTGATCGGCAACGCGCTGAAGTACCGCGCCCCAGGCCGGCCGCCCAAGGTGTCGGTGGGCTGGCGGCGCCAGGCCGGTACATGGGAGGTGTGGGTGGCCGACAACGGCATCGGCATCTCGCCCGAATACCACGACGAGGTCTTCAAGATCTTCCGCCGCCTGCACGCCGGCCAGGACTACGAAGGCACCGGCATCGGCCTGGCGGTGTGCCAGAAGATCGTCACCCGTCACGGCGGCCGCATCTGGCTGGAATCCGAGCCGGGCGCCGGCAGTACCTTCCGCTTCATCCTGCCGGCCATGGATTCCTGACCAAGAGTTCATTTCCGCCCGACGCGAATCCGCGTTAAGCATGACCTCCGTCAAGATCGCCGGGCGCCGAAGCTGGAATCATCCGCTCGGCGCCTATCCGTCGGAGCGTTCCGACTCCGCTGGAAATGAGCGCGGAAGGACGTTAAGAGTACCGGCATGCACCGCTTCGCCAATCCCGCGCGTTTCATGCGCATCGCCACGCTGATCCAGCCCTGGGCCGTCGGCGTCACCGTGCTCACCCTGGCCGCCGGCCTGTGGTTCGGCCTGGCGGATTCGCCCGCCGACTACCAGCAGGGCGAGACCGTGCGCATCATGTACATCCACGTGCCCGCCGCCTGGATGGGGCTGTTCTGCTACACCGCCATGGCGGCGTTCAGCGCCATGGCGCTGGTGTGGAAGCATCCGCTGGCCGATCTGCTGGCCCGCGCCACCGCGCCCGTGGGCGCCGCGTTCACCTTCATCTGCCTGGTGACCGGCGCGCTGTGGGGCAAGCCCATGTGGGGCACTTGGTGGGTGTGGGACGCGCGCCTGACCAGCATGCTGATCCTTTTGTTCCTGTATCTCGGCTACATGGCGCTGGTGAACGCCTTCGACGATCCCGAGCGCGGCCAGAAGGCGGCCGCCGTCCTGGCCCTGGTGGGGGTCGTCAACGTGCCGATCATCAAGTTCTCGGTGGATTGGTGGAACACCCTGCACCAGCCGGCCAGCGTGGTGAAGATGGGCGGTCCGGCCATCGATTCGACCATGATGGTGCCCCTGATCCTGATGGCGGTGGCTTTCAAGGCCTATTACGTGGTGGTGCTGATCCTGCGCACCCGCGCCGAGATCGCCAACCAGAAGCTGCGGGTCATCCGCATGGCCCAGGTGCACGCGGCCGGCCGCGCGGAGATCCAGGCATGACCTCGCTCGAGTCCTTCCTGTCCATGGGCGGCTACGCCGGTTTCGTGTGGCCGTCCTACGCCCTGGCCGCCGTGGTGCTGGTGGCCGTGCTGGTGGCCTCGGTGAGGGCCGCCCGGGGCGCCGAACGCGACCTCGACCTCATTCAGCAGACCCGCCGCGCCCGCCGCGGCGGCCAGCCGGAGTCCTGACACCGTGACCCGCAAGCGTCGCCGCCTTTATTTCGTCGTCCTCGGCCTGCTGGCCGTCGGCGCCGCCGCCGCCCTGGTGCTGTCGGCACTGCGCGAGGACATCGTGTTCTTCTTCAGCCCCAGCGAGATCGTCGCGGCCAAGACGCCCACCGAGGGCCGCCGCATCCGCCTGGGCGGACTGGTCGGCGAGGGCAGCGTGGTCAAGGAGGGCGCGACGGTGAAGTTCGCCGTCACCGACGGCGCCCACACCATCCCGGTGGTGTTCACCGGCGTCCTGCCCGACCTGTTCCGCGAGGGCCAGGGCGTGGTCACCGAGGGCAGGATGGAGGGCGGCACCTTCATGGCCGCCGAGGTGCTGGCCAAGCACGACGAGAATTACATGCCCAAGGAAGTCGCCGACTCCCTGAAGAAGACCGGGCACTGGCAGCCCGAAGACACCTCCAAGAAGTAGCCCCCCGGGAGCCCCGATGATCGCCGAGATCGGCCATTTCGCCCTGATCCTCGCCCTGGCCCTGGCCGTGGTGCAGTCCGTCGTCCCGCTCGTCGGCGCCCAGCGCGGCGACCCCGCCTGGATGGCGGTGGCGGGGCCCGCCTCCATGGCCCAGTTCCTGTTCGTGGGCATCGCCTTCGCGGCGCTGACCCATGCCTACATGGTGTCGGACTTCTCGCTGCTGAACGTGGCCCAGAACTCCCACACCGACAAGCCGATGCTCTACAAGGTCACCGGCGTGTGGGGCAACCACGAGGGCTCTCTGCTGTTGTGGATCACCATCCTGGCCCTGTTCGGGGCGGCGGTGACCGCCTTCGGCCGCAACCTGCCGCCGGGCCTGAAGGCCCGGGCGCTGGCGGTGCAGGCCATGGTGTCGGTGGGCTTCCTGCTGTTCATCCTGCTGACCTCCAACCCGTTCGAGCGCCTGGACCCCGCCCCCTTCAACGGCCAGGGCCTCAACCCGCTGCTGCAGGACCCCGGCCTGGCCTTCCACCCGCCGTTCCTGTACCTGGGCTATGTGGGCTTCTCCATGGCCTTCTCCTTCGCCATCGCGGCGCTGATCGAGGGCCGCGTCGACCCGGCCTGGGCGCGCTGGGTGCGGCCGTGGACGCTGGCGGCGTGGATCTTCCTGACCTGCGGCATCGTGCTGGGCTCGTGGTGGGCCTATTACGAACTGGGCTGGGGCGGCTGGTGGTACTGGGATCCGGTGGAGAACGCCTCGTTCATGCCGTGGCTGGCCGGCACCGCGCTGTTGCATTCCGCCGTGGTGGTCGAGAAGCGCGACGCGCTGAAGAGCTGGACCATCCTGCTGGCCATTGTCACCTTCGGCCTGTCGCTGCTAGGCACCTTCCTGGTGCGCTCGGGCGTCATCACCAGCGTGCACGCCTTCGCCAGCGACCCCGGGCGTGGCGTGTTCATCCTGGGCCTGCTGGTGGTGGTGATCGGCGGCTCGTTCACGCTCTACGCCGTGCGCGCCCCGTCGCTGAAGGTGGGCGGGCTCTTCGCGCCGATCTCGCGCGAAGGCGCGCTCCTGCTCAACAACGTGCTGATGGCCACCGGCGCCGGCACCGTGCTCCTGGGAACCCTGTACCCGCTGTTCGCCGACGCGCTGGACCTGGGCAAGGTCTCGGTGGGTCCGCCGTTCTTCAATTCGGTGTTCCTGCCCCTCATGGTGCCCATGGTGCTGGCCATGGCGGTCGGCCCGCTGCTGGCGTGGAAGCGCGGCGACCTCGCCGGGGTTCTGTCGCGCCTCAAGCTGGCGGTGGCCCTGAGCGCCGCCGTGGCCGCAGCCACCTGGGTGCTGCAGGGCGGCTCGGCCGGCCCGTGGTGGGCGGCCGGCGGCATGGGCCTGGCGGCGTGGCTGCTCTTGGGCACTCTGGCCGAATTCGCCGAGCGCATCCGTCTGTTCAAGGCTCCCGCCCAGGCCCTGGGCCGCATGGCCGCGATGCCGCGCGCCGCCTGGGGCATGACCCTGGCCCATGCCGGCCTGGCCATCTTCATCGCCGGCATGACCGCCTCCTCGGCGTGGAAGGAGGAGAAGGTCCAGACCATGAAGATCGGCGACACGGTGGAAGTGGCGGGCTACGCCTTCACCCTGACCGACGTGCGCGACGTCGATGGCCCCAATTATATGGACACCGTCGGCACGTTCGAGGTCAGGAAGGACGGCCGGCCCTTCGCCACCGTCGCCCCGGCCAAGCGCACCTACCGCCAGCCTCCGCGCCCGACCACCGAATCGGCCATCGTCAGCACCTTCCTGGGCGACGTCTACGCGGTGATCGGCGACGCCGATCCCTTGGGAAGCGGCTGGGTGACGCGGCTGTACTTCAACCCGCTGGTGCCGTGGATGTGGGCCGGCACGCTGGTCCTG
>JBFMHS010000376.1:0-2024 GCA_040751765.1 Pseudomonadota bacterium
CCACCCTGCCCTCGGCATCGACCACCCACAGCGAGGAATTATCACCGAACGCGCGGGCGAAGACGGCCATCTCCTCGCGCACCGCGGCGCGCCGATCGGCCGGCAGGCGCTCCACCGGGCCGGTGCCGACCTCCAGCGCCACGTGCTCGACCATGACGCGGGCGAAGTCGAGGCCGCGGGAGGTCTGTACCGCCACCGCGCGGACCATCTGCGTCGTGAAGGATCGCGCCTGCGCGATGGTCGCCTCGTAATCCAGCCAACTGGCATAGCCGACCGCAACGCAGGTCAACAGCACGAACACTGCGACCAGGGCGCGCGCAGGTCGCTCGGCCGATATGGCGTCAATGTGCTGCACGCACCCCCCTTTCAACCATGCGTCATGGTCGCACAGGCGGAATGAGCTCAGCATCTATACTGAATGCCAAGATAGGTATGCCTTGCAGGGGGCGATCACAAACCTATCGGTTGCGAGGCTTGGCCCGCGCGGTCGGTTCCGCCTGCATGGGATCGTCCGGCCACCAGTGCTTCGGGTACTGGCCCTTGAGGTCGGCCTTCACAGCCTTGTAGGCATTGGCCCAGAAACTGGCGAGGTCGCCGGTGACCTGGACCGGCCGCCGCGCCGGCGACAGCAGGTGCAGCAGCAGGGGCACCCGGCCGCCGGCGACGCGCGGCGTGTCGGCGCAGCCGAACATCTCCTGCAACCGCACCGCCAGCACCGGCTGCTCGCCGGAATAGTCGATGGGCACGCGGCTGCCCGAGGGCACGGCGACGTGGGTCGGCGCCAATTCATCCAGCCGCCGCCCCTGCTCCCAGTCCAGCAGGCCGCGCACCGCCCGGCCGAGATCGAGACGGGACAGGTGGGCGCGGCGCGAGATGCCGGCGAGGTGGGGCATCAGCCAGTCCTCCAGCGTCGCGGCCAGCGCCGCGTCCGCCAGGTCGGGCCAGCCGCCGTCGGGCTCGACCCGGCGCAAGAAGGCGACGCGCTCGCGCAGGCGGTGCAGCTCGTTGGTCCACGGCAGGCAGTCCAGCCCCATGGCGCGGATGCCGGCGACCATGGCGGCGGCCACCGCGTCGGGGGAGGCGGCGTCGAGGCGGCGCTCCTCCAGCACCAGCGAGAACAGGCGGCGCTGGCGCCGCGCCAACACCGCCTCCTCGCGGCCGTCCCACTCCACCGCCTCGACGATGCGGATCGAATCGGCGAAGTGCTCCTCGATATCGGCCTTGTCCAGGCGGGCGGCGAGGAAGATGCGCGCCTCGCGGCGGTCGCCGTCCAGCTCGGCGGCGACGATGAATTCCTCGGCCGACAGCGGCTCGGGATCGGCGAACACCGCTCCCTTGCCCCCCGCCAGCGCATAGCGGCGGTCGCCGCCGGGGCGGCGGCGGCCGATGCGGTCGGGATAGGCGAAGGCCAGCAGCAGGCCGGAGTCGCGCCCGTCGCCATCCTCGTCGCCCGCCCTGAGGCCGAGGCGGCGGCGCCAGTCCTTGGCAGACTGCCGCGCCCGCGCCAGCGCGCCGCGATCCACCGCCAAGCCATGCCCTTCCCCGGTGCGCAGGGCGTCGAGGCGCAGGCGGACGTCGGAATCGCGCCCGCCCGGCGCCGCCTTCAGCACGTCGCGGTCGGACAGCAGCGCCGCCAGGTCGCAGGCCAGCCCGCCCAAACCCAGCGTCCGCGCCTTCATCACCATGTGGGCCAGGCGCGGATGCATGGCCAGGCGGTTCATGGCTTGGCCATGGGCGGTGATGCGCCCTGCCGCGTCCACCGCCCCCAGTTCCGCCAGCAGCTCGCGGGCCTGGGCCAGGGCGGCGGGCGGCGGCGGGTCGAGCCAGGCCAGCGCGCCGGCGTCGAGCACCCCCCACTGGGCCAGGTCGAGGGCCAGCGGCAACAGGTCGGCTTCGGTGATCTCGGGGGCGGTGAAGGGAACCAGGGCGCGGTCCTCGGCTTCGGACCACAGCCGGTAGCACACGCCCGGCCCCAGGCGGCCGGCGCGGCCGCGCCGCTGGTCGGCCGAGGCGCGGCTGACCGG
>JBFMHS010000377.1:0-4994 GCA_040751765.1 Pseudomonadota bacterium
CCATGGGCCGGCGGCGCAGCTGGTGCGCGAACGCCTTGTGCTCAAGGACGGTCGCCTGGTCGGCCGCCACAACGGCATCCCGACCGCCGAATTCCTGATCCGCCACGGCGGGCTAGACGGAGGCGATCGCGACCTGGTGCTCGAGGTCCTGACCCGGATCGCGCGCGAGGTGCATGGGACGGCGGGCGACGCCCGCCCGCCGATCAGCCCTTCGCCGCCGCGATGAACGCCCGGATCAGCGCGGGGTCCTTGACGCCGGGGGCGCTTTCGACGCCCGAGGAGACGTCCACCGCCTTGGCGCCCGAGACGCGGATGGCCTCGGCGACATTGGCCGGGGTCAGGCCGCCGGCCAGCATCCACGGCAGCTTCGAGCGGTAGCCCTTGAGGATGGTCCAGTCGAAGCTGACGGCGTTGCCGCCGGGCAGCTCCGAGCCCTTGGGCGGCTTGGCGTCGAACAGAAGCCGGTCGGCCACCTCCAGGAAGGGATCGGCGGCGGCGAGGTCGGCCGCCGACGACACCGGCACCACCTTCATCACCGGCAGGCCGTATTCCAGGCGGATACGATCCAGCCGTTCGGGCGTCTCGCTGCCGTGGAACTGCAGCAGGTCGAGCCGCACATTGGCGACCACCGCGTCCAGCAGCGCGTCATCGGGATCGACGAACAGCCCCACCTTGGGGACCTCGACCAGCTGGGTCAGGTCGGCGGCCTGGTCGGGGGTGACGAAGCGCGGGCTCTTGGCGAAGAACACCAGTCCCACGTAGTCGGCGCCGGCATCGATCGCCGCCTGCATGGCCTCGTCGGTGGTGATGCCGCAGATCTTGACCTCGACGGTCATGCCGCCAGCTCCTCGGCGATGCGGCGCGCCGCCTCGGCGGGGTCGGCGGCGCCGGTGATGGGCCGGCCGATGACCAGGACGTCGGCGCCGCGCGCCAACGCTTCCCTGGGGGTCATCACCCGCTTCTGGTCGCCGGCCTCGGCCCAGGCGGGGCGGATGCCGGGCACCACCAGGGTCATGCCGGGGCCGACCAGGGCGCGCACCGCCTCGACCTCCAGCGGCGAGCAGACCAGCCCGTCCACCCCGGCCGCCTGGGCCAGCGCCGCCAGCCGCTTGACCTGGTCCAGCACCGAGCCGGGATATCCGATGTCGTTCATGGCCTGCTGGTCGATGCTGGTCAGGATGGTCACCGCCAGCACCTTGGTGGCCGGGGCATGCTCGCGCGCCGCCTCGACGGCCGCCTTCATCATCGCCAGCCCGCCCGAGGCGTGGATGGTGGTCAGCGCCGGCTTCAACCGCGCCATCCCCTTCATGCCGCCGGCGACCGTGTTGGGGATGTCGTGCAACTTGAGGTCCAGGAACACCGGCAGGCCGACGTCGGACACGGCCGACACCGCCGCCGGGCCGTTGGCGGTATAGAACTCGAGCCCCAGCTTGATGCCGCCCACCAGGCCGCGCAGGCGGCCGGCGAGCAGGGCGGCCTTGGCCGCGTCGGTGGTGTCGAGGGCGACGTAGACGGGATTGGACATGGAGGGTCCTGGAAAAGAGAGGGGTCAGGCCGCCCGGTCGGGAGTGGCGGGCTTGGGAAGGGCCTTGGCGGCGTCCGCCTCGGCACGGGCCTTGTCGGCGTCCTTGAGCGCGGCGTCGAGCTGGCGTTGCAGGGAATCGGCGCGGCGGCGCTCGGCCGAGACGCGGGCGCGGGTCCTCAGGCCCGACAGGCCGGACAGCAGCATCCCCAGCAGCAGCCCGACCACCAGCGGCCCCAGCACCGCCAGATACACCGGCAGGTCCAGCGACCACGGGAACGGCCACAGCTCCAGCCGCATGTCGTGGCGGTTGGCGACGGCGAACGCCGCCACCAGCACCGCCAGCGGCACCCCGATCAGCCAGGCGACGAGGCGCGCCATCTCAGCCCTCGGCGTTCAGCCGCTCGCGCAGCTGCTTGCCGGTCTTGAAGAACGGGATCACCTTGCCCTGGACGTCCACCGCCTCGCCGGTGCGGGGGTTGCGGCCCTGGCGGGCGTCGCGCGCCTTGACCGAGAAGGCGCCGAAGCCGCGCAGTTCCACCCGGTCGCCGCGGGCCAGCGCGGTGGCGATCTCGTCGAAGATGGTGGTGACGATGCGCTCGACATCGCGCTGGTAAAGGTGCGGGTTCTTCTCCGCCAGACGGGCGATCAGCTCCGACTTGGTCATTTGTCACGCTTCCGCATGGGGTCAACAAGAGAGGCCAGCCTGCCCAAGCGCCCCGCCAGAGTCAAGGCAAGCCTTTGGACGACAACGCTTTTTCCACAGTTTCGCGCAGCACCGGCAGCAGTTCCAGATCGAACCACGAGTTCCGCCGCTGCCAGGCGGTGGTCCGCCAGCTCGGATGGGGCAGCGGCAGCGCCTCCGGCAGGTACTCGGCGAAGGCCCGCACCGTCTCGGTCATCGTCGGCTTGCACCGCCGCCCCAGGGCATGGGCCTGGGCATGGGAACCCACCAGCAGCGTCAGCCTGACGGCGGGCAGCAGCGACAGCAGCACCGGGTGCCAGGCCGGCGCGCATTCCGGCCTGGGCGGCAGGTCGCCGCCCCCCGGCGCCCGGCCCGGGTAGCACAGGCCGGTGGGCACGATGGCGATGCGCGAAACGTCGTAGAAGGAATCGCGGTCCATGCCCAACCAGTCACGCAACCGGTCTCCGGAGCGGTCGTTCCACGGAATCCCGGTCTCGTGCACCCGGGTTCCCGGCGCCTGGCCGATGATCAGCAGCCGGGCGGTGGGCGACACCCGGAAGATGGGGCGCGGCCCCAGGGGCAGGTGCGCCTCGCACAGGCGGCAGGCGCGGACGCGGGCTTCGGTGTCCTCGTACTCGCTCATGCCCCCGAGTGTAGGGCCGCCAGCCTCTCGAAGGGAACGTCCGACAGGTCCGGATACACCGCAAGCGCGCCGGTGAAGTCGTCACCCTCGGTGTAGACGCTTTCGGTCACCACCACCGGAATGCGGGCGGCGGTGGCGGCGCCCACGCCGTTCATGGAATCCTCCAGCGCCAGGCACTCGGCCGGGGTCAGGCCCATGGCCGACAGCACGAAGTTGTAGACCTGGGGATCGGGCTTCTTGACGGGGGCGTCCTCGGCGCAGGCGACCACCTCGAACCAGGTGTGGCCCTCGCCGCCGGTGGCGCCGTCCAACAGCGCGATGACGTTGGCCCGCGAGGTGGTGGTGGCGATGGCCAGCCTGAGGCCGGCGGCGCGGGCGTCGGCGATGGTGCGCAGGATGCCGGGCCGGAACGGCACCGCCCCCTTGGCGACATTGGCGGTGTAGATGGTGGTCTTGTGCCGGTGCAGCGCCGCCACCAGGTCGTCGAATCCCACGTCCATGCGGACGGGATCGTATTTCGAGGCGAAGGCGCGGATACGTTCCTTGCCCCCCGAGGTGCGCAGCAGCTCGCGATAGAGCTTCTGGTCCCAGCTCCAGGGCAGGCCGAAATCGGCGAAGGCCTGGTTGAAGGCCTCGCGGTGGGCTTCCTCGGTCTCGGCCAGGGTGCCGTCGACGTCGAAGATGAGGGTGGTGAGCTTGGTCGTCATGGCGACCATCCTAGCGCACCGCGCAGTGGTACGACCACGCCCCGCCGGGGTGGGACCGCGCCACCGCCCCGGCCCCACCGGAGCGAGGGGCTATGGAACCTATAGTCTTTTGATGGTGACCCCGGCCTCGGAGAACATCTGCTCGGCCACCTCGAACTCCTCGGCGGGCATCGAGGTGGTGCCGGTGTCCACCACCACCCCGGTCACCCCGGCCTGGATCAGCGAGCGGGCGCAGCGCGAGCACGGAAAATGGGTGACGTAGACGGTGCAGCCCTTCAGCGACACCCCGACCCGCGCCGCATGGGCGACCAGGTTCTCCTCGGCGTGCGAGGTCCACAGATACTTGGCGGGGCGCTCCATGCGCTCGGGCAGGTCGGCGACGCCGCGCGGCAGGCCGTTGTAGCCGGTGGCGCGGATTTCGCCGTCGGGCCCGATCACCACGGCGCCGACCTGGGTGCTGGGGTCCTTGGACTTGCTGGCGGCATGGCGGGCGAAGCCCATGAAATAATCGGTCCAGTTCATCGCGTCCTCGCGGTCTGCACAGGCGCGTGTGTATCACGCGGGAAAGCGGCCGAGTCAACGCGAGAAAGGTCTCGCCCTTCGGGACGGGGCCAGCCGGCTCCTACTGAGGCCGGACCGCGCAACGTCCAACAAAAAACCCCGGCGTTTCCGCCGGGGTTTTTCGTCTTGGTGGAGCCAAGGGGAGTCGAACCCCTGACCTCTTGAATGCCATAAAAAATACATCCCAAGATTGTATTGTGGGTAATTCCCACAATCATCGGAGGTGCCTAGCCGTCGGTAGGGAATATAGCCTCCAAGCGGCATTCACTCAATTCCCTTTCTGGACAATCCACCAGATCGTCGATGGCCCCGCGAGGCGCTTAGCCCTGTTGAGATGTGACGCACAAAAGGGGTGTGGGCTTGGGATGCTAAACCGCAGGCACCGCACCGAGATATGTCATAGAGAGGCCGCGTGCATGACCTGGTCGGAGCATCACTTAAGATACTGCTGCGCCTTTTTGAGGCGCATTTGGACGTTGGCCTTGCTCGAAGTCCGAGACTGGCTCGCCTTCTGGAAATCGGGGTCCGACTTAAGGCTCTCGATCCGGTTCTTATCTAACGTGACCGCCGCGCAGGACTTGGAAGCAAAGTTGTCCGCACACACAGCAGCCATCACAGCGTCGAAGGTAGAAATGTTAAATCGCTGGTTGGAAGTGCTCATAAAGGCACCTGGATCAGCAGCAGCGACTCCGTTTACGAACTCCTTGAAGATAGCCTCAAGAATGGCAACGTCCTGCTCTTGAAGTCTTGAACAGCGCTTTGAAAACATATTAAGAAAACGAGTCATTGACGGCGAGTAAATATCACCAGCCATAAGCATGGCAAAGCCGCGCAAGAGAACTTCAATATCCTTCATGTGGAGATCTGGCTCAGGCA
>JBFMHS010000378.1:0-9201 GCA_040751765.1 Pseudomonadota bacterium
CGTGCCACCTTCCTCCCCAGGTTCACAATCCGGTGAGGGAGGACCGATGCTGTCCGTCCTGGTTACCGGCGGGGCCGGCTATGTCGGCAGCCATGCCTGCAAGGCGCTGGCTGCCTCCGGCTGGCAACCCGTCGTCTACGACAACCTGTCCACCGGCCACCGCGAGCTGGTCCGCTGGGGTCCCCTCGAGGAAGGCGACGTCGGCGACGCCGAGCGGCTGTCCGAGGTGGTGGCGCGCCACCGCCCGCAGGCGGTCATGCATTTCGCTGCCTCCAGCCTGGTCGGCGATTCGGTGCGCGATCCAGCCCGCTACTACCGCAACAACGTCGCCTCGACGCTGACGCTCCTGGACGTGATGCGCCGGCACGGGGTCGAGCACGTGGTGTTCTCCAGCACCTGCGCGACCTATGGGCATCCGGACAAGGTGCCCATCGCCGAGGATGCGCCCCAGCGGCCCATCAATCCCTATGGCTGGTCCAAGCTGATGGTGGAGCGGCTGCTGGCCGACCACGGCGCCGCCTACGGCATCCAGTGGGCCGCGCTCAGGTACTTCAACGCTGCCGGCGCCGATCCCGACGGCGAGTGCGGCGAGGAGCACGAGCCCGAGAGCCATCTGATCCCCAGGGCCCTGATGGCCGCCGCCGGCCGGCTGCCGCATCTGGAACTGTTCGGCGCCGATTGGCCAACCCCCGACGGCACCTGCGTCCGCGATTACGTGCACGTCACCGACCTGGCGCGGTGGCACGCAGCGGCACTGGACCATCTGGTCCACGGCAACGGCTCGCTGGCGCTCAACCTGGGCACCGGCCAGGGATGGTCGGTGCGCGAGGTGCTGTCCGCCGTCGAGAGGGTGACCGGCCGGCCGGTGCCGATCAGGACCTCGGCCCGGCGGGCCGGCGACCCGCCGGTCCTGGTGGCCGACCCCTCCCGCGCCCGCGCGGTGCTGGGGGCCGACCCGGCCTTCACCGACATGGACGCCATCGTCGACACCGCATGGCGGTGGATGCAGCGCAGGAGGTAAGCCCATGATCGCAGCCAAGCATGCCGTCGCCGCCGTGCTCGCCGCCGCCCTGGCCGGATGCGGCCCGGTGGTCAAGAACGCCTCGCCCATTCCCGCCCAGGCGCGGCCGGCGGACATGGCTTATGTCATCGAGCCGGGCGACGAACTGGACGTGCGGTTTTTCTACAACCCCGAGCTCAACGAGGAGGTGATGGTCCGCCCCGACGGCGCCATCTCGCTGCCGCTGGTCGGGCAGATTCCTGCCGCCGGCCGCACCGTGACCGACCTGGAGAACGCGCTCAGGCAATCCTACAGCCGCGAGCTTCGCCAGGCCGCCATCACCGTCATCGTCAAGGGCTTCGCCGGCCAGCGCGTCTATGTGGACGGCCAGGTGGGCGAGCCGCAGATGGTCAACATCCTGGGCAACATGACGGCGCTGCAGGCCATCGCCTCGGCCGGCGGCGTCACCCCCGATTCCAAGCTGGAGGAGGTGCTGGTCATCCGCCGCACCGGCGCCGCCAAGCCCCAGGTCATTCCCCTGAACCTGGCCAAGGCCCTCGACGGCACCGACACCACGCAGGACATGCTGTTGCAGCCCTACGACATCGTCTTCGTGCCACAGACCGGCATCGCCGAGGTCAACCAGTGGGTCGACCAATATATCCGCCAGAACATCCCGGTTCCCTTCGGGCTGGGCTACGGATTGGATTGACCTTCCGCCAAGGAGGCACGGCGGCTCTCCCTCCGAGCCGTCGCGCTCCGGCCCCCGCCTTGCCACCATGGCCGTCCACCAGACGAGGAGACGGCCATGTGCGGAATCGCGGGTTGGATCGCCCCGGCCTCCACGGCGCCCGGACCCGGCGTCATCGACGCCATGACCACCGCCATCGCCCATCGCGGCCCCGACGGCTCGGGCCGCTTCGACGCCGCCACCGTTGACGGGGGCTGGCGGCTGGCGCTGGGGCATCGCCGGCTGGCCATCATCGATCTCGACGGCGGCTTCCAGCCCATGCATTCGGCCGACGGCCGGGTCAGCCTGGTGTTCAACGGCGAGATCTACAATTTCCGCGACTTGCGCACGGAGCTGATCTCGCTCGGCCACCTGTTCCGCACCCAGTCCGACACCGAGGTGCTGCTGGAAGCCTATCGCGCCTGGGGCGCCGACTGTGTCACGCGCCTGCGCGGCATGTTCGCCTTCGCCCTGTGGGACGCCGGCCGTGAGCGGCTGCTGCTGGCCCGCGACCGCTTCGGCAAGAAGCCCCTCTATCTCTGGCGCGGCGAAGAGGGCTCGCTGGTGTTCGGCTCCGAGATCAAGGCGCTGCTGGCCCATCCGTCGGTGCCGCGCCGGCTCGACCGCGCGTCGGTGGCCGAATACCTGTCGTGGCGCTATGTGCCCGGGCCCCACACCCTGTTCGGCGGCATCGCCAAGCTGAGGCCGGGCACGTGGGCGCTGTGGGAGGGCGGGCGGCTGGCCGAGGCCTCCTACTGGTCGCCGCCCGACGCCGGCGAGCGCGCGACCCGCGATGCTCCCGCCGATCCGGTCGCCGCCTTCACCCGGCTGCTCGACGAATGCGTCCAGTTGCGCATGGTGTCCGACGTTCCCTTCGGCGCCTTCCTGTCCGGCGGCCTGGATTCCTCGGCGGTGGTGGCATTGATGAGCCGCCACTCCGATCTGCCGGTCAACACCTTCTCGGTCGGCTATGCCGAGGCCAGCTACAGCGAGCTGAAATACGCCCGCCTGGTCGCCAGCGCCTTCCGCGCCAACCATCACGAGCTGGAGATCAAGGCCGAGCACGTCATCGCCGACCTGCCCGAGCTGACCGCCTTCCGCGACGCGCCGGTGGCCGAGCCCGCCGACGTGCCCATCCGCCGCCTGTCGCGCGAGGCGGCGCGGACGGTGAAGATGGTGCTGACCGGCGAGGGCTCGGACGAGCTGCTGGGCGGCTATCCCAAGCACCGCGCCGAGCCGTGGGTGGCGCTGTATCAGCGCGCGGTCCCGGCGGCGCTGCACGAACGCGTCGCGCGGCCGCTGGCCGAGGCGCTGCCCTACGGCTGTCGCCGCATCAAGACGTTGGCCGGGGCGATGGGTGAACGCGATCCCCGGGTGCGGCTGCCGCGCTGGTTCGGCGCCTTCACCCCGGCCGAGGTGGAGGGGATGCTGGCGCTGGAAATGGAGGCCCGCGACCTCGATCCGCGCCCGTTCCGGGTCGCCCGCCACGCCTCACCGCTGCGCCGCGTGCTGGCGTACGACCAGGCCTCGTGGCTGCCCGACAACCTGCTTGAGCGCGGCGACCGCATGACCATGGCCGCCTCCATCGAGGCGCGCATGCCGTTCATGGACCATGAACTGGCCGTCTTCCTGTCGCGGCTGCCCGACCGCTGGCGGGTGCGCGGCCTGAGCGGCAAGGTGCTGTTGCGCCGGGCCATGGCGGGGGTGCTGCCACCCTTGATCCTGGATCGTCCCAAGGTCGGCTTCCGGGTGCCGGTCAACGAATGGTTCCAGGGGCGGCTCAGGGGCTGGGTCCACGACCTGCTGCTGGGGCCGGAGTCGCTGACCCGCGACTGGTATCGCCGTGAGCGGCTGGGCCGGCTGATCGACGAGCACGTGTCGGGGCGACGGAACCACGAGAAGGCATTGTGGATGCTGGTGACGCTGGAACTGTTCCAGCGCCGGTACGGATTGAGCTAGGGGACCGCCACGTCAGCCCGGCCAGCCCCAACGTCACCATCCACAACACCACCGCCCCCGACGGCATGTTGGACAGGAAGGACTGCTCGGTGACGCCTTTGAGCAGCATGTACAGGAACACCATGTCGCGCACCGGCCGCGGCCGGACCAGGAACACCCGCAGCTGCGCCACCAGCGTCGCCACCAACGGCATGGCACCCAGCAGGCCGACATAGAGCAGGGCCTGGAGATAGGCGTCGTGAGCGTGGGTGATCTTCCAGCGGGTGAAGCCCTTGAACAGCACCATGCCCGAGGCGTGGCCGTGGCCGATCAGGGGCGCCTCGGCGATGCGGTCCAGCACGTAGGGCCAGATGACCAGGCGTCCCGACAGGGTGAGGATCTCGCTGGATTCGCCCGACCGCGCCAGTAGTTCCAGCAGCGGCTGGGGCAGCAGCGAGGAGAATCCAGCCATGGATTCCATGGTCAGAACCACCACCAGGCACAGCAGCAGGCTGGGCACCATCAGCATCCAGCCGCCCTTGCGGTAGGCCCAGTAGCCCAGGGCGGCGGCGACCATCGCCATGGGCGGGATGCGCGACTGGGTCAGCATCACCGTGGCGGCCCCGGCCGCCGCCAGCAGCGCCAACACCAGGCGGGGCCCGATTCCCCGCGACCGCGTCCACAGCGCCACGCAGGCGAAGGTGAACAGCGCCGCCTCCTCGGCCAGCGGGATGGGGTGGTCGGTGATGCCGCGCAGGCGGTCGGCCTCGCCGGTGGCGCCGGGGCTGGTCGGCGCGATGCCCATGGCGAAGGGAGCAATGGCCAGCGACGGCAGCACCACCAGGCCACAGCCGAGCGCGACGGCCTTCAGCAGCCCGTCCTCGTCCAGCACCTCGGCCGCCGCCAGCCCGAACAGAAACAGCCAGCCATAGGCCGCCGCCGATTGCAGGGTGTAGAGCGGCAGCGGCGACCACACCGCCGACTGGGCGAGCACGGCCACGAAGGCGAGGGCGAAGGCCACCGGCGGCGTGCCCACCAGCCGCGCCGTTCGGCCCAGGCGCAGCACCCCGATCAGCCCGGCGCCGGCCCATACCGAGGCCTTCAGCAATACCTGCCAGTCCAGCGACTTGTCGGTCCAATCGCGGGCGCGGAAGCTGGAGTCGGTGACGAAGATCAGCACCGCCAGCCCAACCACGAACGCCCAGCGCTCGCCGCGCGCCAGCGCCACCACCAGCGGCACCACCCAGATGGCCGCGACCGCCATCAGCGGCAGGCCGGCCAGCGCCACATGGTCGGGGAAGGCGGCCGGCACCAGCATGGAAGCCGCGAAGGCGGCCACCGCGACGGCGGCGAAGGCGGTCACGGCGGCGGAGGAAAGGCGTCTGTCCATGGCTTTTCCCGTGCGAGGAGGAAGGCGGCCGCGAGGCCCGAGGCGACGATGCCGCCGGTGATGCCGGCCATGGCGCCCGACAGCCCCCAGGCGGGCACCAGCGCCAGGCACAGGCCGATGCCGGTGGCCGCCGACACCAGCCGGCCCCGGAACAGCAGGTCAGGCCGGCGCAGGATGAACAGCGCCGTCTCGACCGGATAGACGAACACCACCGCCACGTGGATCACCGCGAACCACCAGATGGCGTGAATGGGCTCGCCATAGCGGTCGCCGTAGACCAGATTCACCATCTCGCCGCCAAAACTGACCAGCAGCGCCAGATAGGGCAGGGTGAAGGCGGCCATGGCGGCGGTGGTGTGGGCCAGCGCCCGGCGCAGTCCGGCGGGGCCGTCGGCGGCAAGAGCACGGGCGGCGCGCGGCTTGTCGAAATTGTCGATGGCCGTCGACAGGGTCGAGAGCGGCTGGGTGAAATTGCGGACGGCGGTGAACACCGCCACCGGCACCGGCCCGGCCATGGCGCCCAGGATCAGCGGCGGGATGTGGCCGTAGCCGTTGTAGGCCAGGTTGCTCATCACCGACCAGCCGATGAAATGGGCCAACCGGCGCAGGAAGGGCCGAAAGGCCGGCGGTGCCTCGGGCGGCGGCAGGCGGGGAGTGCGCAGCGCGCAGACCAGGGCCGCAAGCACGTTGGCCAGGGTGAAGCCGGCCGCCGCCATCCACAGGCTGCCGGTCGCCAGCGCGGCGGTCACCCCCACCGCTTGTGTGGCGGCATAGGTCCCGGCCGCGGCGACGGCCGCGCCGAAGCGGTCGATCTGGATCAGCCAGCGGCGCTTGAACTCGTAGACGAAGGCCGGCACCACGAACACCGCCGCCATCAGGAACGCCACCGACATCCACCCAGGCGCCGCGAACAGCGGCAACGCCGCCGCGATGCCGGCCAGCGCAACCGCGTTGAATGCGGTGGTCCACAGGTTCAGCCGCCGCCAGGCCGGGGCCTCGGCGACCAGCGCCCCCGGTTCGGCGGTGTGGATGACGAACGGCACCACCACCGCCGAGCGCTGGAGGTTGACCACGAATTGCAGGGTCAGCCAGGCGAAGGAGAAGGTGCCGAAGTCATGCGCGTCGAAGTTGCGAGCAAAGGCCAGCAGCGCCAGGAAATTGGCCGCCGAGATCAGCCCCTGCTCGGCCAGCGAGAGGGCGCGCACGCGGTCGGCGGCCAGCCGGCCCAGCAGCCTGGCGACCTGCCCCGGGTCATGGGTCATGACGCCTCGCGCTCGGCGCGGACCGGCCGGGGCTCGATCAGCAGGCCGGCCATGACCCCCACACGATAGGCGCGGACGCGCAGCAGGGTGCGGATGGTGCGCAGCCGCTGCCTTGGGCCGTTCAATTCAGGAGTCGTCAGGATCTGCCAGGCCTTCCACAGCGGCGGCGAGGCCATGGCGGCGGTGTAGGCGGCCCAGCGCAGCCGGAACCACGGCCGCTCGCCCATGTAGTTGCGGGCGTGCCAGGCGGTCCGCTCGGTCTTGCGCCGCAGCTCGGCCCAGGTTCGCCGCGCCGGATGGCGGATCATTACGTCGGGGGCGAAGCGGATGCGGAAGCCCAGGGCATGGGCGCGCCGGCCCCAGTCCAG
The DNA here is from genome assembly GCA_040751765.1 of Pseudomonadota bacterium. Classification (GTDB taxonomy): domain Bacteria; phylum Pseudomonadota; class Alphaproteobacteria; order Rhodospirillales; family Magnetospirillaceae; genus CALABS01. Next base: position 6,689 of record JBFMHS010000378.1, read on the forward strand.
GTCCTCGGGCAGGCTGCCGTCGCGGAAGGGGCCGACCTTCTCGAACACCCGCCGCGGCACCACGATGTTGGCGCCGGTGGCGAAGTGCTTGCGCTCGGCATAGCGGCGGGGTTCGAAACCGAAGACGCGGTCGTACAATTCGACATCGGTGGGCCGTTGCTCGTCGGCATAAAAAACCTTGATATTTCCAGCGACTACGTCGACTTCCTCATGCGTCAGCCGGTTGACCGCGTTGAGAATCCAGTTGAAGTCGGGCTGGCAGTCGGAATCGGTGAAGGCAAGGATGTCACCCTTGGTTGACGCCACTCCCTTGTTGCGGGCGGAACCGCAGCCCTTCTCGGTTTCCACCGTCACCGCCGCCAGCGGGAAGCCGGCGACCAGGTCGTCGATGGGGCGCTCCGAGCCGTTGTCGACCACGGTGACGCGGTAGCTGTCGGCCGGGTAGCTCTGGCGGTGGAGCAGGGACAGGCACTCCACCAGCCGGTCGCGGTCGTTGAGGTGGGGGATGATGACGTCGACGAACGGAAGCTGCATGATGCCGCTCCTCACAGCTTGCCGGCCAGCCGGCGCGGCGCCGGCCGGTCGATTCCCAGCGCGTCGTAGGCGGCCAGCAGGCGCGGCACCTGGTACTCCCACGACAGCTCGCGCTCCATCCGGGCGCGGCCGATCGCACCCATCCGCCGGCGCAGTTCGGCATCGTCGAGCAGGGTGACGATCTTGTCGGCGAGGTCGAGCGGGTCATTGTCGCGGGCGTAAAGGCCCGCCTCGCCGGCCGAGCGGCGGCCCTCGGTCAGGTCGAACAGCACCACCGGCTTGGCCAGCGCCATGTATTCCAGGATCTTGTTCATGGTGCACTTGTCGTTGAACTCGTTGGCCGGGTCGGGCGACACGCAGACATCGGCGGCGTTGAGCAGCGGGATCAGCACGTCGTCGTCGGCCCAGCCGGTGAAGGCGACGTGGTCGGCGACGCCCAGCTCCTCGGCCATGCGCCTGAGCTCGGGCAGCATGGGGCCGTCGCCCATCAGCACGGCCCGCACATCCCGCCGCCCCTGGCGCACCACGATGTCGCTCAGGGCTCCCAGCAGGGTGTCGAGGCCGTCCTGGTTGTTCATGACCCCGACATAGGCGATCAGGTGGCGCGCGCCGCATTTCAGCAGCGGGTCGGGCTCCTCGATGCGCAGGCGGCGCACGTCGGGGCCCGAGCGCACCACGAACACCTTGTCCGGGTCCATGCCGCCGCGCCCGATGGCGACCTGGCGGAAGCTTTCGTTGGTGGCGATGGACACGTCGGCGGTCTTGAAGGTCAGCTTCTCGAACAGCAGCAGCAGCCGGTGGAGGAAGCCCTTGCGGCCGAACTTGGCGACGTAGAGCTCGGGGCTGACGTCGTGGTGGTCGAACACGAACTTCTTGCCGAGCAGGAGCTTGAAGAAGGCGCCGACCAGGAAGATGGTTTCGGGCGGGTTGCAGGCGTGGATGACGTCGAAGCCGCGCGCGAACAGCACCTTCCAGGCCAGCACGAACTCCCAGAACAGGGCGGCGGCGTACTCCCGCAGGTAGCCCAGCGCGCCCTCGCCCTCGGCCGGCAGCGGGTGGCGCCAGACGTGAATGCCCTCGATCTCCTCGTGTCCGCGCGGGAAGGCGCCGGTGGCGGGGCAGATCACCGAGACGGTCCAGCCGGCGTCGCGCAGCGCCCGGGCTTCCTGCCACACCCGCCGGTCGCGCGGCACCGGCAGGTTCTCGACGATCATCAGGACTTTCTTGTTGCCGTTGGACGTGGTCTCTCCCATCGCGGATCAGCTCCTGGCAAGGGGCGGCCCTTCCGGTCCCGGCGGTGGCCGGGGCCGGCGTTTTCTCGGCGCAGACGGTCAATTGCCGTAGTAGTCGGAACTGCGGAAGCAGAAGTCGACGTAGTCGCTGTACTGGCGCTGCTTGTCGAGGTCGACCTTGGTCAGCACCACCCCGGCCACCGGGATGTCGAAGCCGCGCAGGTGATCGACCCCGGCCTGGACGGCGCGGCGCGGGGTGGTGTCCCACTCCACCACATACAGCGCCATCCCGCAGACGTCGGCCAACAGCGCGGCGTCGAAGGCGACCATGGTCGGCGGAGTGTCCACCAGCACCAGGTCGTAGCGCGCCGCCGCCTGCTGGAACAGGGCGCGGGCGGCCGGGTCGTCCAGCATCTTCTGCGGGTCCTGGGTGCGGCCGCCCGAGGCGACGAAATCGAGGCCCGAACGCGGATCGTGGCGGAGCACCTCCTCCAGCGACGCCTGCTGGCGCAGATAGTCCGAGAAGCCGGGGATCTCGTAGGCGTTCAACTGGCGCGCCACCGAGGGCCGCCGCAGGTCGCAGTCGACCAGCAGCACCTTCTTCTCGGCCAGCGCAAGGCTGCGGCCCAGGGACACCGCGAAGGCGGTCTTGCCTTCGCCGGGCAGCGACGACGTGATCATGATGCCCTTGCGGGCGTCGCCGTCGCGGGCGTTCATGATGGCGATCTGGGCGGAGCGCACCGCCTC
>JBFMHS010000379.1:0-7917 GCA_040751765.1 Pseudomonadota bacterium
CCGCCTCGACCTTGCCATCGAGGTCATCGCCGCAGGCGACGACGAGGACCTCAATGCCGCCCTTGACGACATCGCCCCAGGTCGAGCAGGCGCTGGACGGCTTCGAGGTTCCGCCACAGCCGCTGCCCGAGTGGGACTGGATGGTGACCGACATCCGCCTGGCGGAGGTGGAGACCGATTTCTCGCCAGAGGGTGAGAAGGTCGTGGGGGCCACGCGCCTCACCTACGCCATCACCTACGAGACCGCGCCGAAGATGGCCGAAGACGGCCAGCCGCCCGCCAGAGTCTTCATCGGCTACGACCCGAAGATCGGGGCGGCCCACGAGGACGACTACACCGAACTGACCTGAAGGAGGAGCACATGAAGGTCAAGATGCTGCAAGCCCGCCGCGCCATCCCTTACGGGGCCGCCGCCGAAGAGTTCCGCAAGGGCGAGATCTACGACCTGCCGGACAAGCTGGCGACCAGCTTTCTCACCGAGGGCGTCGCCCTGCCGGTTCGCCAGCAACCCCAGCCTGCCGCCGAGGAGGCCGAGCCGCAGGCTCCGCGCCGCAAGCGGTAGCGGCCATGTTCGGCGAACGCTCCAGCCGCACGGGCGATGTCGGCGATCCGGACGTAACGGAACTGAACCGCCGGGTCGCCAACCTGATCCGCGTCGGCACCATCGCCGAAGCCGATTACGGTCGCGCCTTGGCGCGGGTTCGGATCGGTGACCTCACCACCGACTGGCGGCCGTGGCTGTCCCCTCGCGCTGGAGGCGATATCGGATGGTGGGCACCGGAGGTCGGCGAGCAGGTGATCCTGTTCTCGCCATCCGGCGAACTCACCCTGGGCGTGATCCTGGCCGGTATCTACCAGCAGGCCAAACCGGCCCCCGCCGACCGTCAAACGGTCCACCGCACGGTGTACCAGGACGGCGCGGTGGTCGAGTACGACCGCGAGGCGCACCGGCTCAAGATCGACCTGTCGGCATGCAGCGGAACAATCGAACTGCGCACCGGCTCGTCGGAGATCCTGCTCACCCCAACCAACCTGTTCCTGCGCGCCGACCGCATCGACATCAACGAGTAGGACCGCCGCCATGCCAGCCGTCGCCCGCCACGCCGACACCTGCACCGGCCACGGCTGCTGGCCGTCCCGGCCCAACGACCAGGGCAGCCCCGACGTGTTCGTGAATGGGCGGCCCGTTCACCGGGTCGGCGACCATTGGCAGACGCACTGCTGCCCGGCCATCCCCGAGTGCCATGACAGCGTCCTGGCCGAGGGGTCCTCCACCGTGTTCGTGAACGGCCGCGCGCTCGGCCGCATCGGTGACCCCGTGGCCTGCGGCTCGGCCGTGGCGTCGGGCAGCCCCAACGTCTTCGCCGGAGGCTGATCGTGAAGGGAATGGACGGCACCACTGGGCGGTGGGCCGAGGACCTCGCGCACCTGCGCCAGTCGGTGCGCGACATCCTGACCACGCCCATCGGCAGCCGCGTGATGCTGCGCGAATACGGCTCCAACCTGTTTCGGCTGATTGACCGGCCGGTGAACGCGGAACTGGCGCTCGACATCTATGCCGCCGCCATCGAGGCCCTGTGGCGCTGGGAGCCACGGCTTGAGGTCGAGCGCGTATCCATCGCCTCGGCCGAGGCCGGTCGCATCGCCATCGACATCGACGGCCGCTATAGGCCCGACGGACGGGCGGTGAAACTCGAAGGGATCATCGTGCAATGAGGCTGCTCACCGCCATCGACCTGTCCTCGCTCCCCTCGCCGGAGGTGGTCGAGCCCCTGGAATACGAGGTCATCAAGGCAGCGATGGTCGCCGACCTCAAGGCCCGCTATGAGGCCGAGGGGCTGGAGTTCACCGCGCTGCTGGAAAGTGACCCGGCGGTGAAGGTGATCGAGGTGGCGGCGTTCCGGGAGATGATCCTGCGCCAGCGGGTGAATGACGCGGCCCGCTCGGTAATGCTGGCCTTCGCGACCGACGGAGACCTCGACCACCTGGCGGCCCCGTTCGGCATCACCCGCCTGCTGCTAGACCCCGGCGATCCGGACGCCAAGCCCCCGGTCCCGCCGACCTGGGAGACGGACGACCGTCTGCGCCGCCGCGTGACCATGGCTTTCGACGGCTACCCGACCGCAGGCTCGGTGGAGAGCTACGAGTTCCACGCCTTCTCGGCGACCGCGCAGGTGCGCGACGTGGATGTGTCCTCACCCGCTCCTGGCGAGGTGGTGGTGACGGTGCTGTCCATCGACGGCGACGGCACCCCCGACCAGACCACCCTGAACGCGGTGGCAGCGGCGGTCACCGCCGACAAGGTACGCCCACTCACCGACCATGTGACGGTCGCCGCTCCGGGGATCGTCCACTACACCATTGAGGCCACGCTGTCGCTCTACAGCGGCCCCGATCAGGACGTGGTTCGCCAGGCCGCCCTGGCGGCGGTGACCGAGTATGCGAACCAGCACCACAGGCTGGGCAGCGATGTGACTCTGTCCGGACTCTATGGCGCGCTGCACCGCCCCGGCGTCCACAAGGTCACGCTTGCCAGCCCGACCGCCGACATCGACGTGCCAAACTCCGGCGCCGCCTGGTGCGCCGGGATCACCATCAACGTGGCGAACGAACGGAATGAGTGACCATCTCCTCCCGCCCAATGCGACGCCCCAGGAGCGCGCGCTCAGTCTCGCCACGGCGCGGCTGGCCGACATGGCCGTGCCCATCGCGTCGCTGTGGCGTGCCGGAGAGTGTCCGGCCGACCTGCTGCCGTGGCTGGCCTGGGCCATGTCGGTCGAGGAGGAATGGTCCCTCTGCGTGACCGAGGCCGATCAGCGCGCCCTGATCGCCCGCGCCCTCGACCTGCACCGGCACAAGGGCACGGCTTGGGCCATGCGCAATGCCCTCGGCGTGTTCGGCGTCGAGGCCGAGATGATCGAGTGGTGGCAGCCCGAGGCCACGGGGCTGCAACCATATGAGTTCGGGATCTTCGCCCATCTGCACCGCCCGGTGCGCCCCGACCAGTTGCTGGGCGATGACACGGCATCCGCCGTCGGCATGGCGGTGGCGCGGTACAAGAACGCTCGTTCGCATCTGGCCTGGATTGCCTTCGCGGTCGATCTAGAACTTCCGTTCGGGACGGCCTCCCTCGCCCGCGATCTGATCTCCATCGACCGCACGGCGATGCGGGTCCGGTGGTTTCCGGCGTTCGACACCACCGCCGCCGACGCCGAGGCGCTGGACCCCGATCCGTTCGGCCAGTCCCGCATAGTAGCCGACGGCACCGTCGCGCCCATCCTGTTCGGGCGACCGTTTCACCTCGACCGCCTGCCGGTGGACGGCTTCGCCGATCTCGGCCTGCAGTTGGACCTGCACCTGCCCTATCGCGAGGGCGAGTGGACCGGCGGCATCGAGCGGGCGCAGGTGACCGCCGGAAGCGTGAGCGCCGCCCCAGCAGCCGCCCCGCTGATTTCAGCGTCCCCCGTCACCGCCAGCCTCTCTGCGGTGCAGGTGGTGCCGACCATTGCCGCCACGACTGGCGGCATCCTGGAGACCACCCTTGATGCCGGGGCAAGCCCGGCCATGGGGTTGGACATGATGGCGTGCCTCGATGTGGTGGCCGCCGACCACGTACCGCTCGACCTGCCGATGGAGACCATTCATGCCTGATCCCGTCTGGAAGCAGGCCAAGGTGCTGCAGGGGCTCTACCGCCGGCTGGCGGCGTCCCTGGTCAATGCCGGGCCTTGCGTTCACATCACCACTTTCCGCGTCGGCCTGGGCTGGCTCGACGAGTCCGGCGACGTGCCGGTCCCGCAGCAGCCGCCCTTTGACGCGACCGCCATCCCCGGCATCTTCTTCGAGGGGGCCATCGAGGGCACCGCCCAGGACGAGACCGCCCTGATCAAATGCGTTGTTCCGGCCGGGGCGGTGGATGCCCCCACCAAGGCCACCGTGATCGGCCTCTACGATCAGGCGGACACGCTGGTGGCGGCGGTGACCTTCCTGCCGGAGTGGATCACTCCGGACAAGCGGTACGAGCACTACCTCCACCTGAACTTCCCGACGGAGTGACCCATGCCCCTTATCGCCGACATCAAGTGGCGCGAGCAGTACGCCTCCAGCGCCCTGAACCGCAAGTTGGCCGGGGTGGTCGATCCCGGCATCTATTGGGGTTTCGTGCTCGCCCCCGGCGGCGGCATGAACGTCCGGGTCTACGGCGGCGAGGAGCCCGACTATCCGGTCTCGGTCGCCGTGGCCGAGCGCGACGGCTACAGCGTGACCGTGCGGCTCGACACCGACGAAGTTGTCGCCATCGCCGGCCCTGGCCAGTGGCACGTCGTCCTGGAGGTGAGCTACATCGTCGGCCAGGAGACCTCGGCCGCACTGAAAGCCGTCCCGACGCCCGCCGCGCATCATGTGGTGCTCGGCATCGTCGAGGTCCCCGAAGGGGCCGCCGCCATCACCGCCGCCATGATCGCCGATACCGGGCGCATGGAGGCACATCCGGCGCTCAACATCGCCAAGCTGGTCGCCATGGTGACCAGCCTCACCGAAAGCCTGATCGATACCCGTGCGCGGCTCACGAACCTGGAGCGGTGGGCGCAGGCGAACGGCTACGACCCCGAGACCCTGTACTAGGAGAAGGCCCCGATGGGAACCCTGAGCAACGAACTGATCAACCAGGCCAGCGCCATCAACACGCTGCGCCAGCGCGTGGACCTGCTGCTCGCCGCCTATGGCGAGGGCTCGCTCGATCCGGCGGAAATCCAGCGCCAGATCCAGGAGGCGACGCAGGACGCCATCGACGCGGTCCTGGCACAACTGGACGGCCTGGACGTGACCGAACTGTCCCTGCGCGCCGAACTGCACCGCAAGCTGATCGGGCTGCAGAACGCCTACGGCCCCGAGAAGTATTTCTTCGAGTTCTTCAACCCCCTGTTCGCGGTGGCCGACACCCTGACCGTGGCCGGGGCGACCACGGTGGCCGGTGATGACAGCGTGGACATTTCGTCCACCGCCAAGCTGGAGGTGGGGCGCGAATACGTGATCGACGGCGTCGGCCAGTCGGTGGTGATCACCGTGGCCGAAATCCTCAGCGCCACGCGCTTCAAGGCGGCCGCGCTGATCAACGTGTCCATCGCGGCGGGAACCCTGCGCCGCACCAATTGGACCATCGACAGCGGCGAGGCCGCGGCCAGCGCCGGGCAGGTCTACTACTCGAAGCGGCTGGACCTGGGGGCGGGCGATGTTGACAAGGCGGTGATCATCCGCCGCACCGACAACGCCGCCGCCGTCCGCCTGTACTTCAAGGACAGCACCCATGCGGCGTGGACCGAGGCCCCGTGGGCCTGGAAGCGCGATGCCGATACTGGCCTTACCGATCTCGGCCTCGTGGCCGACGGCACCACTGACACCGGCATGGTCGATGTGGAATACCGTCTGCCCGCGCGCGGCGCCTTCGACTTGAAGATGGTCGTCGAGGGCGGCAGCGTCACCGTGAAGCACGTCGTCGGCGTGGACCAGGAGACCCTGCTGGGCGGCACCCACCATGCCCCCGAGCAGCCGGTCAACTCGTCGCCCGCCGACGCCGCGACCGGCGTGAACGAAACCCCAACCCTGGCCGTGGCCGGGTACTCGTCGGCGGTGGACAGCGCCATGGCCGCCAGCCAGTGGCAGGTTTCCACCGATGCCGCCGACTGGTCGGCTCCGGTCTATGACAGCGGCGAAGCCGCCCCCGGCCTGTCCCACCAGGTCCCGGCGGCGGTGCTGCTGGAGGGCCAGACCTACCACTGGCGCGCCCGTCAGAAGGACGGCAAGGGCGGGTGGTCCGAATGGTCGGCCCCCACCTCGTTCGCCACGGCGGCCAGCTTCGAGTACGTGGTGACGCCCACCATCACCAGCCCGACCAGCGGGGCCGCCGACATCCCCGAGCAGCCGACGCTCTATAGCTCGGCCTTCGCGGTGCATGGCGGGGCGGACACCCACGCGGGCAGCCAGTGGCAGATCCGCGCCCAGGGCGGCACCTACACCACCCCGGTCTACGACAGCGGCGACGATGCCGTGAACCTGGAGAGCGTGCAGGTTCCCGCCGGACTCCTGCAGGACGGCCAGCAGACCTACTATGCGCGCGCGCGCCACAAGGGCACGGCGCTCGGCTGGTCGGAGTGGTCGTCCGAGGTGTCCTTCACCACCAAGGACCTGTTCGCCAACATCATCGGCATCGCCCTGGTCACCTCGGGCGGTGGCGGCGGCACCTGGGCGCGGGTGGACGAGAACGGCAATAACAAGGCCACCGACGCCTCGTTCTTCAACAACCACCCGGTCTACAGCGGCATCGTCGACGCCACCGTGGACTCCCAGGTGATGGTCAAGGTTCCGAAGTTCTACTACAAGGTCGGCACCGCCCCCGTGGGCAGCGACCGTGCCGGCAAGAAGTGCTGGTGGATTTCGGATCAGCCGGCGGCTGGCTTCCAGGTCCATCCGGCCTTCATGGATGCCGGGGCGGAAATCCCCTACATCTATGTGGGCAAGTACGAGGCCACCAATGATGGAGGCACCAAGGCCGGATCGGTCTCGGGCGTCGCACCGCTGGTGAGCATCGACTTCACCACCATGAAGACCCGCTGCGCGGCTCGCAACACGGGCGGCGTTTCCGGCTTCCGACTGTGGTCCATCTTCGAGGTGGCCGCGATCCAGATGCTGGCGCTGATCGAGCTTGGCGGCGCTGATAGTCAGGCCCTGGTCGGGGCGGGCAATACCAACACCTCGGCCGCCGTCAACACCGGCACCAGCAACGCCATCTGGCGCGGCATCCGGGAGTTGTGGGGCAACGTCTGGCACATGGTGGACGGCCTCAAGACCGACACCTCCAATCGCCTGCAGGTGTGGGATCGCCTGGGCAACAAGACCTGGGTGAACACCAACGTCACCATCACGCCCTCGGGCTGGATGGTGTCGGCGCTGGAGAGCACGGGCACCGGCTTCGATTTCCGCGACCTGTTCGTCGCGGCGACCGTGGACGGCACTCAGACCAACGGCACCTTCGGCGACTACCACTACAGCAACACCAGCGGGACCGAGTACGTCTGCTATCACGGCGGCAACTGGGGCAACGGCGCGTACGCGGGTCTCTTCTACCTGGACCTGCGCAGCGCCGCGCCGGACTCCAACGCGCACATCGGGGGCCGCCTCGCGAAGACGTAACCTGGACCCTGTTCCCTGTGTTCTGAGGGGTCGCGCGAGAGCGCGGCCCCTTTTTCCTGACCACTGCCAGTCGAGGGCAAATCAATGCAGATCGGCGACGTGATTTCCTGGGGCGAAGTCCCCAGCCTCGGGCTTCCGGCCTTCGAGGATATCCTTCCCGAAAGCGGCTTCCGCCGCGAGGTGAAGATCTACAAGGTTCCGGCCGAGGTGAGCGCCACCCGCTACTTCGTGTCGGTGAAGGAGGGCGCCAACCCCGAGGAGGCGCCGGGCAGCCTGATCCGGGACACGGACCTGCTGGTGCATTTCTCGCTCGACGCTTCGGGGCAGGCGCAGCTTCTCTTCGCGCACCCGGCGGTGCGGGCGGCATGAAGTGAGCCATCACCTCGAAGGGCTGAGGATCCTGGCGAAGCTCGAAGAGCTTGACGCCTATTCGCATCAGGCGGTGCAGCAGTTCCCGAGGGTCGAGCGCCATGTGCTATCGGCCGAAATCCGGGGGACGCTCAACCGCCTGCTGCACCTCACCATCCAGGCCGCCAAGCGGTACCACAAGAAAACGACGCTTCAGGACCTGGACATCGAGGTCGAGTACTTGCGCACCCTGGTCCGGAAGTCGCGCAGGCTTGGGTACATCACGGACAAGCGTTACGAGGTCTGGTCCCGCCACATCGATGAGATCGGCCGCATGGTCGGAGGCTGGATCAGGTCCGTATCGGGGGATGGTCGATAACGGC
>JBFMHS010000038.1:0-11255 GCA_040751765.1 Pseudomonadota bacterium
TACGCGGTGGCGGCGCCCTGTCCGCCCGACGGGGCGGCGGACGCCCTCTATTGGGACACCGCCGATCCCTATCATTATGTGCGCTTCGCCACCGCCGCCGACGGCTCGACGGTGCTGGTGGCGGGCGGCGAGGACCACCGGGTCGGCCACCCCGCCCACGGCGACGAACGCTGGGCGCGGCTGGAGGCCTGGGCCCGGGCCCGCTTCCCGGCCATGGGGGAGGTGCGCTGGCGGTGGTCGGGCCAGATCATGGAGCCGGTCGCCCGGGTGGCCTTCATCGGCCGCAATCCCATGGACGACGACAACGTCTTCGTCGCCTGCGGCGATTCCGGCAACGGCATCACCCACGGCACCATCGCCGGCCTGCTGATCACCGACCTGGTGCTCGGCCGCGATAACCCGTGGGCGGAGCTCTACGACCCGTCGCGGGTGACGCTGAAGGCGGCCTCGGGCTATGCCGACACCAACCTCCACGTGGCCGAGCACTACGCCGAGTGGCTGACCGGCGGCGACGTGGACAGCGTGCGCGACATCCCGCCGGGCCGGGGGGCGGTGTTGCGCTCGGGCCTGTCCAAGCTGGCCGTCTACCGCGATGACGTCGGCACCGTCCACCGGCGCTCGGCGGTGTGCACCCATCTCAAATGCATCGTCGCCTGGAACGATGCCGAGAAGAGCTGGGACTGCGCCTGCCACGGCTCGCGCTTCGCCCGGTTCGGCCGCGTCGTCAACGGCCCCGCCAACGCGCCGCTGCCGCCCGCCGATGAGTGATACCCCCTTTGACCCTCGGACCACCCCATCTGACGCGACCCGCCGGCGCCCGGGATGTGGTGCGATGGGATGCGTGGCCGAGAGATGCAGGGAAAGCGAACCATGGCGAAGCGTGTCGTCTCCTCCCCGACCGTCCTGATCACCGTCGAGCCGCCGGGCGCGGTGTGGCCCCACGTGGACACGCTGGCGCGCGAGCTGGCGGGGCTGGGGGCCGAGGTGGTGGTGGCCGCCGTTACTCCGCTCCGCCCCGGCCAGCGCATCGAATACGCCGGCATTCCCGGCGTCGAGCTGCTGGCCTGCCCGACCCCGGCCGCGACCCCGGCCGAGCATCTGGCCAAGCGCGGCCGCATCGCCGAATGGCTGCTGCGGGTCGAGGAGATGCTGAACCCCGACGTGGTGCATCTCACCGGCTACCTGCATGCCGGCCTGCCATGGTACGGCAAGGTGGTCGCCGCCGGCCATCCCGGCAGCGGCGCCGCCTACGGCCGCCTGGACACCGAGCAGCGCCGCGTCTGCCGGGCCGCCTTCCAGCACGGGCTCAGGGGCGCCGACCTGGTGGTCACCCCGTCCGAGACCATGCTGGCCGCCCTGGGCCGCCATTTCGGCACTTTCAACGGCCGCGTCATCCGCGATGGCCGCGATCCCACCCGCTACGCCCCGGCGACCAAGGAGCCGGTGCTGTTGTCGGTGGGGACGCTGCGTGAGGACCCGTGCGCGCCCTCGCCCCTCGAACTGGCGGCCCCGGCCATTCCCTGGCCGGTGGTGGTGGCCGGCGACCAGCTGGACTGCGGTGGCCGGCCGGCGCGGTTGCAGGGGGTTTCGGCGCTTGGCCGGGTGCACCCCGCCCAGCTGGTGCCGTGGTTCAACCGCGCCTCGCTTTACGCCGCCCTGTCGGCCGAGGGGCCGGGGGTGCAGGCAGTGGAGGCGGCACTGGCCGGCTGCGCCCTGGTCCTCGGCGACACCGCCGCCCTGCGCGAGCTATGGAGCGGCGCCGCCCTGTTCGTGGCGCCCGACGATCCCCAGGCGTTGGCGGCGGGGGTCAACACCCTGCTGGGCGACAAGCGGCTGCTGGACGCCATGGGCCACGCCGCCCGCCGCCGTGCCCTCAAGCAACCGGCCCGCGCCATGGCCGAGCAGTACCTGGCGGCCTATCGCCAGTTGATCGCCGCCCGCGCCCCCGACCAGTTCGCCGAGGAGGGCACCCGCGCGCACGGCGCCTGACCGTCCGGGGAATAGTCGAACGGCGGATTGATTGCCTCTCGCCATGTCCCGACCTGTGGTCGCAGGCAGCAAGGATGACGGCATGACGGAATTGGCGGCGGCGGACGCCGCCCGGCGTTACCGCCGGGTGCGCGCCCGGACCGAATCTCTGGTCGACGGCATGAGCGCCGAGGACATGAACGGCCAGGCCTTCCCCGAGGCCAGCCCGGCCAAGTGGCATCTGGCCCACACCACCTGGTTCTTCGAGACCTTCCTGCTGGCCGCCCATGCGCCGTGGTGGCGGCCGCCGCACCCGGAATGGCGGATGCTGTTCAATTCCTACTACGACAGTGTCGGCGCCCGGCCGCGCCGCGACCGCCGCGGCCTGCTGACCCGGCCCTCCCTGGACGAGGTGATGGCCTGGCGGCGGGGGGTGGACGCCGCCGTCCTCGACCTGCTGGGGCGGGGCGGGGTTCCCGACGAGCTGGAACTCGGCCTGGCCCACGAGGAGCAGCACCAGGAGCTGATCCTCACCGACGGCCTGGCCCTGTTCGCCGCCCATCCCCTGGAGCCGGCATGGAAGCCGCCGCCCGCTCCGCCCGGTCCATTGCCGCCCCCGGGTTGGATCGGGCATGGGGGCGGGGTGGTGGAGATCGGCGCCCCGGCCGACGGCTTTGCCTTCGACAACGAACGCCCGCGCCACGCGGTGCTGCTGCGCCCCTTCCGCATCGCGGCACGGCCGGTGACCGGCGGCGAGTGGCTGGCTTTCATGGCCGATGGCGGCTACCGGCGGCCGGAGCTGTGGCAGGACGACGGGTGGGCGCGGGTGAGCGCCGAGGGCTGGCGGGCGCCGGATTACTGGAATTGGCGCGACGGCGCCTGGACGGTGATGACCCTGGCCGGCCGGCGTCCGGTGGAGGTGGACCAGCCGGTTGCCCATGTCGGCTGGTACGAGGCCGACGCCTTCGCCCGCTGGGCGGGGGCCCGCCTGCCCACCGAGGCGGAATGGGAGGCGGCCGCGCCGCCCGGGGCGGGCCGGGTGTGGGAATGGACCGCCGACGCCCACCGGCCCTATCCCGGCTGGCGCGCCCCCGCCGGCCCCTTCGGCGAGTACAACGGCAAGTTCATGGCCGGGCGCATGGTTCTCAAAGGCGGCAGCGCGGCCACCCCGCCTGGCGCCGCCACCCGGCACAGCCGCAATTTCTGGCAGCCGGAGACGCGCTGGCAGTTCACCGGCCTGCGGTTGGCGGAGGACGCATGAAGCCCGAGCCGCATCACGATGGCTTCCGCGAGGCGGTGCTGGCCGGACTGGCGGCGCGGCCCCGCCACATCCCCTGCCGCTACCTCTACGATTCCGAGGGCTCCGCCCTGTTCGACCGCATCACCGAGCTGGAGGACTACTACCTGACCCGCGCGGAAACCGCGCTGCTGGCCCGCCACGGGCCCGACGTGGCGGCCCTGGTGGGGCGCGGGGCGCGGGTGGTGGAATTCGGCGCCGGCTCCATGCGCAAGACCCGGCTGCTGCTCAAGGCCCTGCGGGCGCCGTCGGCCTATGTGCCGGTGGATGTCTGCCGCGATGCCCTGCTGCTGGCGGCGCGGCGGCTGGCCGCCGAGCATCCCGGGCTGGCGGTGGCGCCGCTGGTGGCCGATTTCCTGCACCCGCTGGCGCTGCCCCCCGACCCCGGCGGCGGGCCGGTGCTGGGCTTCTTCCCCGGTTCGACCATCGGCAACCTGACCCCGGTGCAGGCTCGCGACTTCCTCCGCCGCGCTGCTCGCCTGTTCGGTCGCGGCGGCTGGCTGCTGGTGGGCGTGGACCTGGCCAAGGACCCCAGGGTGATCGAGGCCGCCTACGACGACCGCCACGGCGTCACCGCGCTGTTCGTGCGCAACCTTCTGGCCCGCGCCAACCGCGAGCTGGAGGCGGATTTCGATCTCGACGCCTTCGACCACACCGCCCGCTGGAACGCCCGCGAGGGCCGCCTCGAGATTCACTTGGTCGCCAATCGCGGCCAGGCGGTGTCGGTGGCCGGGCAGGAGTTCCGCTTCCGGCGCGGCGACGCCATCCATGTGGAGGACTGCTACAAGTACTCGGTCGGGCAGTTCCAGTGGCTGGCGCGCCAGGGCGGGTTCGTCCCGGCGGCCCATTGGGTCGACGCGGCGGGGCTGTTCAGCCTTCACCTGCTGGCGGTCGATCGCCTCGGCCGTTGACCGGCGGCGGCGGGGACTTATCTTGGCTCCGGGATCCAAATGCCCCGGGGGGCCGAGATGACACGGGATACGCGCTGGCACGTCATGACCGCGGCGGAGGCGTGCGAGCGGCTCGGCTCCAGCGCCGAACACGGGCTGGCCCACGACGAGGCCGGCCGCCGCCTCGCCGAGCACGGCCCCAACCGGCTGCCCGAGAAGAAGGCCAAGCCGGCCTGGCGCATGTTCCTCGAGCAGTTCCAGAACCTGCTGACCATCGTGCTGGTGGCGGCCGGCTTGCTGGCGGGGATGATCGGCGACACCACCGACATGGTGGTGATCCTGGTGGTGGTCACCTTCAACGCATGCCTGGGCTTCTATCAGGAATACCGGGCCGAGAAGATCCTCGACGCGCTCAAGGGCATGCTGGCGCAGCAGTCGCGCGTGCGCCGCGCCGGCGACAAGGTCGAGGTCCCCGCCGAGCAACTGGTGCCCGGCGACCTGGTGCTGCTGGAGGCCGGCGACCGCGTGCCCGCCGACGGCCGCCTCACCGCCGCCCACGGGCTGGAGGTCGACGAATCCACCCTGACCGGCGAATCGCTGTCGGTGACCAAGGCCACCCACGCCCTCGACGACGCCGAGGCGGCGCTGGCCGACCGCGCCAACCTGGCCTTCATGAACACCGTGGTGACGCGCGGGCGCGGCGAGATGCTGGTCACCGCCACCGGCCCGGCCACCGAGATGGGCCGCATCGCCGGCCTGCTCGAGACCGCGCTGGAGGGCCGCACCCCGCTACAGGACCGCCTTGACCAACTGGGCCGCCGGCTAGCGATCATCGCCGGTGCGGTGGTGGCGGTGATCATGGTCATGGGGCTGGTGCGCGGCGAGCCGATCGTCGAGGTGATCATGACCGCCGTCGCCCTGGCGGTGGCCGCAATCCCCGAGGGCCTGCCTGCGGTGGTTACCGTGACCTTGGCCATTGGCATGTACCGCATGGCCCGGCGCGGGGCCATCGTCAAGCGGCTGGCGGCGGTGGAGACCCTGGGCTCGACCACGGTCATCTGCTCGGACAAGACCGGCACGCTGACCATGAACCAGATGACCGCCACGGCCGGCTGGGCCGCCGGCCGCCGCTTCACGGTGGAAGGCGAGGGCTATGGCGCCGAAGGGCGGCTGGAGCCGGCCGACGGCGGCGGGTCGCTGCCGGCACTGGCGCCGCTGCTGCGTGCCGCCCGCCTGTGCAACGACTCCCGCTTGGCCGAGGACCCCAAGGCCGGCCGCGTGGTGGTCGGCGACCCCACCGAAGGGGCGCTGCTGGTGCTGGCCGAGAAGGCCGGGGTGGCGCCGCCGCCGCCGCGGCTGGCCGAGGTGCCGTTCGACTCCGCGACCAAGTTCATGGCTACCTTCCACGCAGACGGCGACGGCGCCGCCGTGGTGGCGGTCAAGGGCGCCCCCGACGTGGTGCTGGAGATGTGCGCCCGCGTCCGGCTTACCGACGGCGACCATCCGCTGGACGCCGCCCGCCGCGACGAGGTGCGCCACGAGATGGAGCGCCTCGGCGGCCAGGCGCTGCGGGTGCTGGCCCTGGCCGAGCGCCGGCTACCCGACGGCCTTCCCGCCGATCCCGGCGCGGCGGTGGGCGAGCTGACCCTCTTGGCCCTGGTCGGGCTGATGGACCCGCCGCGTCCCACCGCCCGCGAGGCGGTGGCCGCCTGCCGCGCCGCCGGCATCGCGGTCAAGATGATCACCGGCGACCACCGGGTCACCGCCGCCGCCATCGGCCGCGCCCTCGGCCTGGACGGCGAGGTGGTCACCGGCGCAGAACTCGACCGCATGGACGACCCCGAGCTGGCGCGGCGCATCGACGACATCGCAGTGTTTGCCCGCGTCGCCCCCGACCACAAGGTGCGCATCGTCCGCGCGCTGAAGGAGCGCGGCCACGTGGCCGCCATGACCGGCGACGGCGTCAACGACGCCGCCGCGCTGAAAGCCGCCGACATCGGCGTCGCCATGGGTCGCACCGGGTCGGATGTCACCCGCGAGGCGGCGACCATGGTGCTGACCGACGACGACTTCTCCACCGTGGTGCGCGCCGTGCGCGAGGGCCGCACCATCTACGACAACATCCTCAAATTCGTGCGTTTCCAGCTGTCGACCAATGTCGGCGCCCTGCTGACGGTGTTCACCGCGCCGCTGCTGGGCATGCCGGTGCCGTTCCATCCCATCCAGATCCTGTGGGTCAACATCATCATGGACGGCCCGCCGGCCATGGCGCTGGCCTTCGATCCCGCCCGCGCCGGGCTGATGAACGACCCGCCGCGCCGGCGCGGCGAGGCCATCCTGTCCGGCCGCCGGCTGCTGCGGCTGTCCGCCTATGGCATCACGATGACCGTCGGCACGCTGGCGGTGCTGGCCTGGGCGCTGCGGACGCACGACGTCGCCACCGCCCGCACCCTGGCCTTCACCACCTTCGTGCTGTTCCAGTTCTTCAACGTCTTCAACGCGCGGGTCGGCCGCGGCTCGGCCTTCAACCACGCCTTCTTCGCCAACGGCAAGCTGTGGCTGGCGCTGCTGGCGGTGGTGGGCTTGCAGGCGGTGGTGGTGCACTGGGGGCCGGCCCAGGCGCTGTTCCATACCTCCGACCTGAGCGCCGCCCAATGGGCGCTGGCTGCGGCGGTGGCGTCGTCGGTGCTGGTGTTGGACGAGGCGCGCAAGCTGGTGCTGCGCGTGGTCGGCCGGAGGTCAGGCGACGGGGGCGAGTGAGCGCTGCAGCAGGTCGTGGAGCTGGCGGCCGTTGACCGGCTTGTGCAGGATCGGCAGCCCCGAGGCGGCGGCGGTGCGCAGGCGGTCGACGGCGGTGTCGCCGGTCACCAGCACGCCGGGGATGGTCTCGCCAAAATCGTCGCGCATGGCCTGGATGGCGTCGGTGCCGGTCTGGCCCTCCTTGAGCCGGTAGTCGGCCAGGATGAAGTCGG
Source organism: Pseudomonadota bacterium (assembly GCA_040751765.1). GTDB lineage: Bacteria > Pseudomonadota > Alphaproteobacteria > Rhodospirillales > Magnetospirillaceae > CALABS01. The sequence continues at coordinate 7,128 of JBFMHS010000038.1, forward strand.
GCCGCTCGCCCGACTGCTCCAGCTGCGCCCGCGCCGCCGCCGCCGACGCCGCCGCCACCACCCTGTAGCCCCAGCTCTCGAACAGCATCTGGTAGCCGGCGAGCACGATGGCCTCGTCCTCGATGACCACGATCAAGGGCGGAGTGCTGGCGGTTTGCATGATCCCAACGGTCCTTCCTGCGTAACGCGGGCATAATGAGCCAATGCCTTGGGGAGGGAAACCATCCCGATGGTCATATCAGGGGCGTATGCATGTCCACTGGGGCGCGAGGCGCGGATTTAGGGGCTGGCCCTTCCCACGGCTGTTGCGCGCGGGCGCGAAATGCGCCTTAACTTCTGTCGTCGAATCATCCCGGGGCGAGCGCCCCGCAGAGGAACCCGAAGTCCCATGACCGATACCGTCGTCCTGCCGTCTCCGTCCGCCCTGACCGAGGCCGGCCTCGACCCGACCCTCGACCTGGAAGCCGAGATCGACCGGCTGCGCCGCGAGAAGAACGCCATCATCCTGGCCCACTACTACCAGGACGGCGAGATCCAGGACCTCGCCGACTTCGTCGGCGATTCGCTGGACCTGTCGCGCAAGGCGGCGGCCACCGACGCCGACATGATCGTTTTCTGCGGCGTGCGATTCATGGGCGAGGTCGCCAAGATCCTGTCGCCGGGCAAGACGGTGGTCATTCCCGACGCCGAGGCCGGTTGCTCGCTGGAGGAGGCCTGCCAGGCCGACGCCTTCCGCCGCTTCCGTGAACAGCACCCCGACCACGTCGCGGTCACCTACATCAACTGCTCGGCCGAGGTGAAGGCGCTGTCGGACGTGATCGTCACCTCGTCCAACGCCGAGGCGATCGTCCGCGCCCTGCCGGCCGACCGGCCCATCCTGTTCGCCCCCGACCGCCATCTCGGCGCCTATATCGCCCGCAAGACCGGCCGCGAGATGACGCTGTGGCCGGGCAGCTGCATCATCCACGAACAGTTCTCCGAGAAGGAGCTGGTCAAGCTGAAGGTGCGCCATCCCGGGGCCAAGGTCGCCGCTCACCCGGAATGCCCCGAGACCATCCTGGGGCATGCCGACCATGTGGGCTCCACCCGCAACATCCTCGACTTCGTGCTGAAGTCCGAGGCGCACGAGTTCATCATCGCCACCGAGCCGCACATTATCCACCAGATGGAGAAGGCGGCGCCACACAAGGTGTTCATCCCCGCTCCGGGCGCCGACGGCTCGTGCGATTGCGCCTCGTGCCCGTTCATGGCTAAGAACACGCTGGAGAAGATCTACCTGGCCATGGTCAACGAGGCGCCGGCGATCCACATCCCCGAGGAGCTGCGCCTCAAGGCCCTGAAGCCGCTCGAGCGCATGCTGGAGATGTCGGCCTCGGTCCCCATGTCGAACGGGGCGCCCCATGCCGCGTAGCCTGGAGCTGGACCTGGCCGACGCGCGGCGCGTCATCGAGGCCGCGCTGGCCGAGGACGTGGGCCCCGGCGACATCACCTCGGCCACCGTCATTCCCGAGGGGCTGCGTTTCAAGGGGGTGATGCAGGCCCGCCACGCCATGGTGGTGGCCGGGCTGCCGGTTGCCGCCGAGGTGTTCGCCATGGTGGTCCCCGAGGCCCGCTTCGCAGCCAAGGCGGCCGACGGCGACCACGTCTCCGCCGGCACCGTGCTGGCCGAGATCGAGGGGCCGGCGCGCGGCCTTCTGACTGCCGAGCGGGTGGCGCTCAACCTGCTTCAACTGCTGTCGGGCATCGCCACCACCACCGCCCAGTACGCGGACCGCATCGAAGGCACCGGCTGCACCCTGCTTGATACCCGCAAGACCATCCCCGGCCTGCGCAGGCTGTCCAAGTACGCCACCCGCTGCGGTGGCGCCAGGAACCACCGCATGGGGCTGTACGACGGCGTGCTGATCAAGGACAACCACATCGCCGTGTGCGGCGGCGTCGGCGCGGCGGTGACCGCCGCCAAATCCGCCGGCCTGCCCAATGTCGAGGTGGAGTGCGACACGCTGGACCAGGTGGTCGATGCGGTGGCGGCGGGGGCCGACATCATCCTGCTGGACAACATGGACACCGCCCGCTTGCGCCAGGCGGTGGCGGCGGTGGCCGGCCGCGCCAAGACCGAGGCCTCGGGCGGGGTGACGCTGGACACCATCCGCGCCATCGCCGAGACCGGCGTCGACTATGTCTCGGTCGGCCGCATCACCCAGTCGGCCCCGGCCGTGGACATCGGACTCGACTGGAGCTGACCGCCATGGCCGACGCCTACGATCTGCTGGTCATCGGTTCGGGCGCGGCCGGCCTGTCGCTGGCGCTCAGGCTGCTGGAGCGGCGGCCCGAGGCGCGGATCGCAGTGCTCTCCAAGGGGCCGCTGTCCGAAGGCAGCACCATGTACGCCCAGGGCGGCATCGCCGCCGTCCTCGACGCGGTGGACACCACCGACTCCCATGTCACCGACACCCTGACCGCCGGCGCCGGCCTGTGCAACGCCGACACCGTGCGCTTCGTGGTCGAGCGTGGCCGCCAGGGCATCGAATGGCTGATCGAGCGCGGGGTGCTGTTCGACCGCGAGCAGGGGGCCTATCACCTGACCCGCGAGGGCGGCCATTCCCACCGCCGCGTCATCCATTCCGCCGACGCCACCGGCCGCGCCGTCCAGACCGCCCTGATGGACCGGCTGCGGGCCGGCCGCGCCGAGATCTTCGAGAACCACAACGCCGTCGACCTGATCCGCGAAAAGCTGGCGGGTGGCCGCCTCGGCCGCTGCCTGGGCGCCCACGCGCTCGACCGCGCCTCGGGTCGGGTGCGCACCTTCGCCGCCCGCATGGTGGTGCTGGCCACCGGCGGCGCCAGCCGCGTCTATCTGTATTCGTCGAATCCCGACGGCTCCACCGGCGACGGCATCGCCATGGCCTGGCGCGCCGGCTGCCGCATCGCCAACATGGAGTTCAGCCAGTTCCACCCCACCTGCCTCTATCACCCCAAGGCCAAGACCTTCCTGGTCACCGAGGCGGTGCGCGGCGAGGGCGGGCGCCTGCTGCGGCCCGACGGCACCCGTTTCATGGATGACTACGACCCGCGCGGCGAACTGGCGCCCCGTGACATCGTCGCCCGCGCCATCGACGACGTGATGAAGCGCCTGGGCTGCGCCTGTGTCTACCTGGATATCAGCCACAAGCCGGCCGATTTCGTCACCAGCCACTTCCCCAACGTCCATGCCGAATGCCTGAAATACGGCATCGACATGACCCGGGAGCCGATCCCGGTGGTTCCCGCCGCCCATTTCACCTGTGGCGGCGTGCTGACCGATCTGGCGGGGCGCACCGACGTCGACGGCCTGTATGCCGTCGGCGAGGCCGCCTGCACCGGCCTGCACGGCGCCAACCGCCTGGCGTCGAACAGCCTGCTCGAATGCGTGGTGTTCGGCGCCGCCGCCGCCGAGGACATCGCCGCCCGCCTCGACGCGGTCGCCCCCCCGCCCGAGCTGGCACCGTGGGACGAGAGCTGGGTCACCGACTCCGACGAGGAGGTGGTGGTCGCCCATAACTGGGACGAGCTGCGCCGGTTCATGTGGGACTATGTCGGCATCGTGCGCTCCACCAAGCGGCTCGAGCGGGCCAAGCACCGGGTGCGCCTGCTGCTGGAGGAGATCGCCGAATACTACGGCAGCTTCCGCGTCACCAACGACCTCCTCGAACTGCGCAACCTCGCCATGGTCGCCGACCTGATCGTGCGCTCGGCGCTGATCCGCCGCGAGAGCCGAGGGCTGCATTACACCATCGACTTCCCCGCCCCCGACACCATCGCGCCGGCCCAGAACACCATCCTGGTGCCCAAGAACTTCTCGGCGCGGAGAGCCAGCTGACATGGATGGCCCCGCCAATTCCCGCCGCAAGGTTTTCGCCGCCGGCACGCTGATCTTCGGCGAGGGTGATTCCGGGCACGAGGCCTATGTGGTCGAGTACGGCCGGGTGGCGGTGTTCAAGACCGTGCGCAACCGCCGGGTCGAACTGGGCGAGGTGACCCAGGGCGGCATCTTCGGCGAGATGGCCCTGATCGACGACCAGCCGCGCATGGCCTCGGCCATGGCCGAGGAGGAGACCGCCTGCGTGGTCATCGCCAAGGACCGGCTGA
>JBFMHS010000380.1:0-6372 GCA_040751765.1 Pseudomonadota bacterium
CCTGGTCCTTGACGAGCCCACCAACCACCTCGACCTGGACACCAAGGAAATGCTCATCAAGGCCCTGGCCGCCTACGAGGGCACAATGCTGTTCGTCTCCCACGACCGCCACTTCCTGGCCGCCCTGTCCAACCGCGTCCTGGAACTGACCCCCGACGGCATCCACCAGTACGCCGGAGGCTACACCGAATACGTCGCCAGCACCGGCCAGGAGGCGCCGGGACTGCGGGGGTGAGGGGGGCGCTGGCAGAGGCGCGGGTCAGGATCCTTTCGTTTCAGTATTGGGCCGTTTAGGGACTGGCGGATTTCGATTGGCCACCGCTGGAATGCGGACCTGGTTCTGTGGGCGATAGAGATGATTCTCGCCAACAGAAGTCCGCCAGCCACTCCGCGTATGCGATCAATGTACGTCGAAGGGCTGGGGCTTTAGGTGAGCCACCGCCCGGCCCCACATCACCTCATAGGCCCGCTCCACCGCGCGTGTCATTGATGGCGTATCGAACAGAGGCAGTGACAACGCGTCGTCCCAGAGGCGGCGACGGATGGATGTGCGCTCTTCCTCATTATGCAGTAGGGCGAGGGAAACTGCCTCGTACTCGGACGGACTGTGAGTGATTAGCCGTTCCAGTCCCACAGAACTAAGAAGGCTGGCGCCGACCCGCCCAGCGAAGGTGCTGCCTAGCATGGTCACTACCGGACAGCCCATCCATAACGCATCACTGGCGGTGGTGTGGGCGTTGTAGGGCAATGTATCGAGAAACAGGTCTACGTGGTGATAGCGAGCTAAGTGTTCCTCTACCCCTACATGGCGGGCGAACAGTACTCTGGCAGGGTCGACGCCCCGGGCAGCCGCCTCAGCGTGCAGATTCGCTTCGGCAGCGCCTGAATCGCTAAAAAGCCAAAGGACGGCGCCATCAACCTGCCGCAGCAGGCTCATCCAAATATCGAACTCTAATGGTCGCAGCTTATAGGGCTGATTAAAGCACGCCAATACCATCCCTGTTGATGGAAGGCCCAGGTCTGCACGCGCAGGCGCGGTGACTGGACGAACTCGCTTCCGGTCATTGGGCTGATAGCAATGGGGTAGGCGGACGATGGCTTCATCGTAAAACGGCTGGCTGCTGTCGGGCAGGACCACTGTGTCACCCAGAACGTAGTCGATGAATGGTGCCCCCATGGTTCCCGGATAGCCAATCCACTGCACCTGTACCGGTGCCGGGCGATACGTCATCACCCGGCTCGGCGCGTCACGGGTGTAACCCTTCAGATCCACTAGGATGTCTACGCCGTCAGAAGCAATTCTTTGGGCAATGGAAGCGGCGTCAATGCGCGAGCAATCAACGAAGGCATCGAATCCGGCGATCAACCGCCGCCGCATGGGCGTTCCATCGTCGGGTCCGGTGGAATAGGCATTGATGGAGAAGTGCGACCGGTCGTGTAGTTCAAAAAACTCTGCCATGAGATGCGAGGTTGCATGTTGATGCAGGTCTGCCGAAAGGTATCCCACTACGAGGCGCTCCTTGGCCACTGGCGCCGAAGCGAGCGGGGCGGGAATACCGAGGCGGGCCGCCCAGCGCCGTGCGACCGCCTGGTGCACAGCTTCCGTGGTGTCCAGCGCCAAAGTACGAAATGGTTCGATCACTTCCTTGGTGTCGGCCAGTGCGTCCGTCAGTCGTCCGGATAGCTGCTGCAGTCCGTTCCAGTCACACAGGCGGTGCTTTATGCCCACCAGTGCGTGGAGAAACTGGAAAGAATGGGGAGCCAGCGCCACCGCCTTGCCGTAGGCTTCTAGTGCAGATTGGTCGTCTTTGGCATGGCGGCAAGCGTTGCCAAGATTGAACCAAACCTCCGCGGCGTCCGGCACGGAGCGAAGTGCCATCCTATAAAATTCGGCCGCCTCGGCCGGACGGCGCAAGCGTTCCAGAGCCACACCCATGGCGTTGGCTGCGCGAACATGGCCGGGATGGACTTTCAGCGCTTTGTTAAGCGGCCTCTGAGCAGACTCCGGCCGCCCCATTTGTAGCAGCGCAAGGCCCTGCAACGTCAGCAGTTCCGCATCGCGCGGGCGCTGTGCTAGCGCCATGCGGGCGGCCTGTTCCGCCTCGGTCAGGCGACCAGCCTGCATGAGGGCCAAAATTTTGTGCGCATGTTGTACCATCCAGACACCTTCAGAAATTGGCACGGAAGTCAGTAGCTTAGAGTGATTCCCGGTCGAACGGTATTGGCTCGTGCCCCTGGTTTCCGCTATCTCGAGCCAGCATCGCCTTGCGGATCGAGCACCGGGGGCATGGCTGACGTGTGTCGGGTTGCGTCGCTCCCCCCCAACCCCCCCCATCGCTGCTTAAATCATGGGCACGGCCCCGCCGCGCTGCCCATTGCCTGCGCACTGTCATCCGCCATCGTCACGGAAATCTGCGCCTTGCCGGTTGGCACGCCGCATGCAAATTCCCCGGCCATAATGCATCTAGGGTTCCGGCCAGCCGGCGCAGGTCCGAGAGGTGCACTCCCGTCCGGCTCCAGGCCGGGCGGAGCCACGGCGGGATAAAAGCCCGGGAGATCCGTACCGCGAGAAGACTTCGGATTCTCAAAGGGAAGGTCTCCGCTCCTTGCCTGTTCCGAAACTCCCCGCGGTTCCGACTTGGTGTGAACAACCCAGGGGGTTTCCATGCATCGTTCCCTGAAGCGCGTCCTCGGTCTCGCGGTCGGCCTGGCCGCCGCCGCCGCCGTCGTCCTGTCTCCGGCCCAGGCGGCCGAGAAGAAGGAGTTCAAGGTCGCCTGGTCCATCTATGCCGGCTGGATGCCGTGGGGCTACGCCGCCGATTCCGGGCTGATGAAGAAGTGGGCCGACAAATACGGCATCAGCGTCGAGATCGTTCAGATCAACGACTACGTCGAATCCATCAACCAGTACACGGCGGGCGCCTTCGACGGCTGCGTCATGACCAACATGGACGCGCTGACCATCCCCGCCGCCGGCGGCGTCGACTCCACCGCGCTGATCGTCGGCGACTTCTCCAACGGCAACGACGGCCTGGTCCTCAAGGGCGGCAAGTCGGTGGCCGACGTGAAGGGGCGGAAGGTCAACCTGGTCGAACTCAGCGTCTCGCACTACCTGCTGGCGCGTGCGCTCGACAGCGCCGGCCTGGCCGAGAAGGACATCACCGTGGTCAACACCTCGGACGCCGACATCGTGTCGGTGTTCGGCTCGTCGCCCGACTCCACCGCGGTGGTGACCTGGAACCCGCAACTGGCCGAGGTGTCGGCGGTCAAGGGCGCGGCCAAGGTGTTCGACAGCTCGAACATCCCCGGCGAGATCATCGACCTGATGGTGGTCAACACCGGCACGCTGAAGGACAACCCCAAGCTCGGCAAGGCGCTGACCGGGGTGTGGTACGAGATCATGGGCCTGATGGCCAAGGGCGACGCCAAGGTGCTGGAGCACATGGCCAAGGCCGCCGGCACCGATCTGGCCGGCTACAAGGCGCAGCTGGCCAGCACCATGATGTTCTACAAGCCGGACGGCGCGGTGATGTTCACCACCTCGGCGCAGTTGCCCAAGACCATGGACCGGGTGCGGAGCTTCTCGTTCGACCACGGCCTGCTGGGCGAGGGCGCCAGGACCAAGGACGCGGTGGGCATGGCCTTTCCCGGCGGTAAGACCCTGGGCGACGCCAAGAATATCAAGCTGCGCTTCGACGCCGACTACATGAAGATGGCCGCCGACGGGAAGCTGTGACCATGGGCCGCCGGATCATCAACCGGCACCCCGGTCGCGGGGGCGCGCTGTTCTGGGGCGCGCTTCCCTTCCTGGCGGTGGCGGTGCTGTACGTGACCTTCTCGGCGCTCAGGTTGGCGGAGAACCCCTCCGACAAGCTGCTGCCCGCGCTGGCCACCATCGGCGACGCCATCGCCCGCATGGCCTTCGAGCCCGATAAGCGCTCGGGCGATATCCTGCTGTGGGCCGACACCCTGTCCAGCCTGTCGCGGCTGGGCATGGGGCTGGCGGCTGCCACCGCGCTGGGGCTGGTGGGCGGCATCGCGGTCGGCCTTATCCCCTATGCCCGAGCCGGCCTAGCGCCCTTCGTGGCGGTGCTGTCCATGATCCCGCCCATGGCGGTGCTGCCGATTCTGTTCATCGTCTTCGGCCTGGACGAGCTGTCCAAGGTGATGCTGATCGTCATCGGGGTGGCGCCGTTCCTGATCCGCGACCTGATCCTCAAGGTCGGCGACATTCCGGCCGAACTGATCATCAAGGCCCAGACGCTGGGCGCCAGCACCTGGCAGATCGTGCTGCGGGTGGTGCTGCCGCGGGTGGTGCCCAAGCTGGTGGACGCGGTGCGCCTGTCGCTGGGGCCGGCCTGGCTGTTCCTGATCTCGGCCGAGGCCATCGCCGCCCAGGACGGGCTGGGCTACCGCATCTTCCTGGTGCGGCGGTACCTGGCCATGGACGTGATCCTGCCCTATGTGGCCTGGATCACGCTGTTGGCCTTCGTGATGGATTGGGGGCTCAGGCGGTTCAACCGCTCGGTCTTCCCCTGGCTGGCGCGGGGTGCGTCATGAGCCGCGTCACCGTGCACGACCTGTGGATGGAATACGGCGACCAGGTGGTGCTGGAGCGCATCGAGCTGGACATTCCCTCGGGCGAGTTCTGCGCCATGGTCGGCCCGTCGGGCTGCGGCAAGACCACCTTCCTGCGGCTGCTGCTGGCCATGGAGCGCCCCACCCGCGGCCGCATCCTGGTGGACGGCCGGCCCCTGCCGCCCGAGCCCGGCCCCGACCGGGGCGTCGTGTTCCAGCGCTACTCCGCCTATCCCCATCTCAGCGTGCTGGGCAACGTGCTGCTGGGGCTGGAATTCGGGCGCTCGCCGCTGCTGGGGCGCCTGTTCGGGAGCGCCCGCCGCCGCGCCGCCGACGAAGCCATGGCGGTGATCGAGGCGGTGGGCCTGGCGCACGCCCGCGACAAGTATCCGGCCGAGCTGTCGGGCGGCATGCAGCAGCGCCTGTCCATCGCCCAGGCCCTGGTGCGCAAGCCCAGGGTGCTGCTGATGGACGAACCGTTCGGGGCGCTCGATCCCGGCACCAAGGCGCAGATGTACGACCTGGTCCGGGCCCTGTGGCGCGAGGAACGGATGACCGTGTTCATGGTCACCCACGACCTCAAGGAAGGCTTCGGCCTGGGCACCCGCGTCCTCGCCTTCGACAAGACCCGCAACGACCCCGACGAGCCCGGCCGCTACGGCGCCACCATCACCTTCAACCTGCCCTTGGACGAAAAGGCGGAGCGGGCCCAGGTGGTCGCGCTGTCCTGAACCCACGCCCCCGGGGACGACCCCGGCCGGGCTTCCTCATCGCCGGGACGGCCCGGCACGACGGAGACGTCACGATGAGCGAACTGCTTTACGAGGACCGCCTGGACGGCGGCAAGCACTGGTCCTTCACCCTGCGGCGCGGCACCGCCCTGGAATTGGTGGATCTGGAGGGCGGGGCCAATGTGGGCATGCTGTTCCACAACCCCGCCAACCCGCTGGAACGCTATAACGCCCCCGACACGCTGAAATGCCAGCACACCTTCAAGCTGGCGCGCGGCAACTGCCTGTATTCCGACATGGGGCGCATCTTCTGTTCGGTGGTCGAGGACAGCGTCGGCTGGCACGACACCGTGTGCGGCAACACCACCAAGGCCATTGTCGCCGAGCGCTGGGGGGTGAAGACCTACCAGGCCTGCCGCAATGATTGGTTCCTCAACGGCCACGACAGCTTCCTGGTCGAGGCCGGCAAGTACGGCCTCGGCCGCCGCGACCTGGCCATGAACGTCAATTGGTTCAGCAAGGTGGCGGTGGCCGACGACGGCACCATGGTGTTCGATCCCGCCAATTCTCCGGCCGGCTCGTCGGTGACGCTCAGGTTCGAGATGGACACGCTGGTGCTGCTGCACACCTGCCCGCATCCGCTCGATCCCGCGCCCGACTATCCGCGCAAGCCTGTGGCCTACCGCATCCTGCGCGCCGCCCCCGTGGCAGAGGACGATTTCTGCCTGAATTTCCGCCCCGAGAACCGGCGGGGATTCGAGAACAACCGTCTCTACCACCTCTTCGGCTGAGGGAGCGCGCCATGACCAAGGAAATCCTCCGCGCCACCATCCCGGCCGGCGACTACTGGCTGCACGTGGTCGAAAAGGGCCAGACGCTGCGCATCGTCGACGCCGAGGGCAACCAGGCCGCCGATACCCTGTTCTTCAACGCCGACGACCCCTTCGAGCGCTATTCCGCCGCCGACACCATCCGCGCCCAGGGCAACGTCTATCTGGGCGTCGGCTCCCGGCTGCTGTCCCAGGACGGCAACCTGATGCTGACCATCACCAACGATACGGTG
>JBFMHS010000381.1:0-15832 GCA_040751765.1 Pseudomonadota bacterium
TTTGCCCGCGCGGCGCTGGCGTCGTCGGCTAGTCGCTGAAACGAAGCGGCCCTCGGGGGAACCCGGGGGCCGTTTTCGTTGGTTGGGTTGGCGGTGAAGAGCCTGGTCTCCACCTCCGTCCGATCACCCCGTCGGAATTCCGGACGTGCCCTTGCGTTCCAGCTCGGCCCGGATGCCGAGACGATATTGGTGCGGACGTGGCGCGCAGGCTTCATGGATGCCCGTTTGGCATATGTGCGAGCATCCGCTGCGGGGCCGCCGCACTTCAATGGATGATTCAGGCATTGCCAAGCCCCCCGACTCTCTGTATAAACCCTGGCTTCCGGCTTTGGCCGTTCCCGCAAGAGCGCGACCGCCCCTGATCAGGGCCCGGGCTGACTGCGGGAGGTTCTTTGAACCGAAACAAGTTTCAACGATCGGCGCCTGCTCAGAGAAGCGGGCGCCGATCCGATTTAACGGATGACGTAGAATGGAAAGCCAGAACATCCGTATCCGCCTCAAGGCCTTCGACCATCGCGTGCTGGACCAGTCCACCCGCGAGATCGTCAACACTGCCAAGAGGACTGGTGCGCAGGTGCGCGGACCGATCCCGCTTCCGAGCCGGATCGAGAAGTTCACCGTCAACCGCAGCCCGCACATCGACAAGAAGTCGCGCGAGCAGTTCGAGATCCGTACCCACAAGCGTCTGCTGGACATCGTCGATCCGACCCCGCAGACCGTGGACGCGCTGATGAAGCTCGACCTGGCCGCCGGCGTCGACGTCGAGATCAAGCTCTAAGGAACCAAACGATGCGATCCGGTCTCATCGCCCAGAAGGTCGGCATGACGAGGATCTTCAACGAGGACGGCACCCACGTGCCGGTCACCGTGTTGAAGGTCGACACCTGCCAGGTGGTCTCGACCCGCTCTGAGGACAAGGACGGCTACGTCGCCGTCCAGCTCGGCGCCGGCACCGCGAAGGTCAAGAACGTGGCCAAGCCCGTTCGTGGACAGTTCGCCAAGGCCAAGGTCGAGCCCAAGAAGAAAGTCGCCGAATTCCGCGTGTCCGCCGAGAACGTTCTCGAGGTCGGCGCGGAGCTGTCGGCCGCCCATTTCATTCCCGGCCAGTTCGTGGACATCACCGGCACCACCATCGGCAAGGGTTTCGCTGGTGTCATGAAGCGCCACAACTTCCGCGGCCTCGAAGCCACCCACGGCGTGTCGATCTCGCACCGTTCGCACGGTTCGACCGGTCAGCGCCAGGACCCCGGTCGGGTGTTCAAGGGCAAGAAGATGGCCGGCCACATGGGCGACGTCCAGGTCACCACCCAGAACATCAAGGTGGTCTCCACCGATGCCGAGCGCGGCCTGATCCTGGTCAAGGGGTCGGTGCCCGGCGCCGAGGGCTCCTGGGTGCTGGTCAAGGACGCGGTGAAGCGCAAGCTGCCCGAGGGCGTGCCGTTCCCGGCCGGCCTCAAGGCCGACGGCGCCGTCGCCGCTGAAGCCGGCGAGTAAAGGAACAAGGCGATGAAGACGAACGTTATCAGCCTGGACAACAAGACCGTCGGCGAGATCGAGCTCGCGGACGAGGTCTTCGGCGTTCCGGTTCGCGTCGATCTGCTGCACCGCATGGTCAACTGGCAGCTGGCCAAGCGCCAGGCCGGCACCCACAAGACCAAGGGCATCAGCGACATCTCCGGCACCACCCGCAAGCCCTTCAAGCAGAAGGGCACCGGCGGCGCCCGTCAGGGTTCGCGCCGCAGCCCGCAGTTCAAGGGCGGCGCCACCATCTTCGGCCCGGTCGTGCGCAGCCATGCCTTCGACATGAACAAGAAGGTGCGTGCCCTGGCGCTGAAGACCGCCCTGTCGGCCAAGGCCGCCGACGGCAAGCTGGTGGTCCTCGACACCGCCAAGGTCGATGCCCCCAAGACCAAGGCCCTGGCCGCGCGCTTCAAGGCGCTGGGCTGGGGATCGGTCCTGGTCATCGACGGCCCGGCGCTCGACGACAACTTCGCGCTCGCGTCGCGCAACATGCCCCATGTGGACGTGCTGCCCAGCGTCGGCGCCAACGTTTACGACATCCTGCGTCGCGACACCCTGGTGCTGACCAAGGACGCGGTGCAGGCCCTGGAGGCGCGCCTGAAATGAGCAAGCTGATCATCTCCAAGGAGCGGATGTACGACATCATCCGCGCCCCCGTGATCACCGAGAAGGCCACCATGGGCTCCGAGCACAACCAGGTCACCTTCAAGGTGCCCCTGAATGCCTCGAAGCCCGAGATCAAGGCCGCCGTCGAGGGCGTGTTCGGGGTGAAGGTCACCGCCGTCAACACCTTGGTCGCCAAGGGCAAGGTGAAGCGGTTCCGCGGCCGGGTCGGCCAGCGTTCGGACGTCAAGAAGGCGGTCGTGACGCTTGCCGAGGGCCAGACCATCGACGTGACGACGGGAGTCTGACGCCATGGCACTGAAGCAGTACAAGCCCACGACTCCGGGCCGTCGCCAGCTGGTGCTGGTGGACCGTTCCGAGCTGTGGAAGGGCAAGCCCGAAGCCAGCCTCACCGAGGGTCTGCGCAAGAAGGGTGGCCGCAACAACCTGGGCCGGGTGACCGTCCGCTTCCGTGGCGGCGGGCACAAGCGCCGCTACCGCGTCATCGACTTCAAGCGCGACAAGGCCGACGTGGTCGCCACCGTCGAGCGTCTGGAGTACGATCCCAACCGCACCGCGTTCATCGCCCTGGTGCGCTACGAGGACGGCGAGAAGCGCTACATCCTGGCGCCGCAGCGACTGGCCGTCGGTGACCAGGTGGTCTCCGGCGAGCGCGTCGACATCAAGCCGGGCAACGCCCTGCCGCTGAAGAACATCCCCGTCGGCACCGTGGTGCACAACGTGGAGCTGAAGGTTGGCAAGGGCGGCCAGATGGCTCGCTCGGCCGGCACCTACGCCCAGCTGGTCGGCAAGGACCAGGGCTATGCCCAGCTGCGCCTGTCGTCGGGCGAGCTGCGCATCGTGCGCGGCGAGTGCATGGCCACCGTCGGCGCGGTGTCGAACCCCGACAACCAGAACGTCTCGCTGGGCAAGGCCGGCCGGATGCGCTGGATGGGCTTCCGCCCGCATGTCCGCGGCGTCGCCATGAACCCGATCGACCACCCGCACGGTGGTGGCGAGGGGCGCACCTCGGGCGGCCGTCATCCGGTCACCCCGTGGGGCAAGCCGACCAAGGGCAAGAAGACTCGTAGCAACAAGAAGACGGATCGGCTCATCATGCGCCGCCGTCAGCTGAGCAAGTAAGGAGGGACGAGAAAATGGCTCGTTCCGTTTGGAAGGGTCCGTTCGTCGACGGTTATCTGCTGAAGAAGGCGGACAAGTCGCGTGCCAGCGGCCGCAACGAGGTCATCAAGATCTGGTCGCGTCGCTCCACCATCCTGCCGCAGTTCGTCGGCCTGACCTTCGGTGTCTACAACGGCGCCAAGTTCATCCCCGTTCTCGTCACCGAGAACATGGTCGGCCACAAGTTTGGCGAATTCTCGCCGACCCGGACCTACTACGGTCACGGCGTCGACAAGAAGGCGAAGAGGAAGTAACCATGGGCAAGAAGCCTGCTGAAAGGGTGCTGGCGGACACCGAGGCCAAGGCCTTCGCGTCGACCATTCGCACCAGCCCGCGCAAGCTGAACCTGGTTGCCGGGAGCATCCGGGGCCTCAAGGCCGAGGTTGCGCTCCACTCGCTGACCTTCTCGAAGCGCCGCGTCGCCAAGGAAGTGAAGAAGGTTCTGCAGTCGGCCATCGCCAACGCGGAGAACAACCATCAGCTCGACGTCGACCGGCTCTACGTGGCCGAGGCCTACGTTGGCAAGGCGATGGTGATGAAGCGCTGGCGTGCTCGTGCCCGCGGTCGTGTCGGCCGCATCGAGAAGCCGTTCTCGAACCTGACCGTCATCGTGCGCGAGCGCGAAGAAGCGACCGGGGAGTAAACCATGGGTCAGAAAGTCAATCCGATCGGCCTTCGCCTCGGCATCAACCGGACCTGGGATTCCCGCTGGTTCGCCGACGGCGATTACGCCAAGCTGCTGCTCGACGATCTCAAGCTGCGCACCTATCTGCGGGACAAGCTGTCCGCCGCCGGTGTGTCGCGCGTGGTCATCGAGCGTCCGGCCAAGAAGGCCCGCATCACCATCCACACCGCCCGTCCGGGCGTGGTGATCGGCAAGAAGGGCGCCGACATCGAGGTGCTCCGCAAGGAGCTGTCCAAGATGACCGGCAGCGAGGTTCACCTGAACATCGTCGAGATCCGCAAGCCGGAGCTGGACGCGCAGCTGGTGGCCGAGAGCATTGCCCAGCAGCTGGAGCGCCGCGTCTCCTTCCGCCGTGCCATGAAGCGTGCCGTGCAGTCGGCCATGCGCCTGGGCGCCCAGGGCATCCGCATCAACTGCTCCGGCCGTCTGGGCGGCGCCGAGATCGCCCGCATGGAGTGGTATCGCGAGGGCCGCGTGCCGCTGCACACGCTCCGCGCCGACATCGACTACGGTGTGGGCACCGCCAAGACCACCTACGGCACCTGCGGCATCAAGGTGTGGGTCTTCAAGGGCGAGATCCTCGCCCATGACCCCATGGCCCAGGACAAGCGCGCCGCCGGTGAGTCCGCTCCCGCCGAACGCCGCTGATTAGAGGGTTAGAGACATGCTTTCGCCCAAGCGTACGAAATACCGCAAGGCCCACAAGGGCCGCATCCATGGCGACGCCAAGGGCGGTACCGCGCTCAACTTCGGTGCCTTCGGCCTCAAGGCCATGGAGCCGGAGCGCATCACCGCCCGCCAGATCGAGGCCGCCCGCCGCGCGCTCACCCGCCACCTGAAGCGTCAGGGCCGCGTGTGGATCCGCATCTTCCCGGACGTGCCGGTCTCGACCAAGCCGGCCGAGGTCCGCATGGGCTCCGGTAAGGGTTCGCCCGAATACTGGGTGGCCCGGGTCAAGCCCGGCCGCGTGATGTTCGAGGTCGACGGCGTGCCGGAGGACCTGGCCCGTCGCGGGTTCGAGCTGGCCGCCGCCAAGCTGCCCATCAAGTGCAAGTTCATCACCCGTATCGGGGAGGCCTAAGCCATGGCGACCAAGGCTTCCGAGCTCCGCGCCAAGTCGGTGGACCAGCTCAAGGATCGTCTCCTGGAGCTGAAGAAGGAGCAGTTCAACCTGCGTTTCCAGAAGGCCTCGGGCCAGCTGGAGAACACCGCGCGGGTTCAGACCGTGCGTCGCGAGATCGCGACCATCAAGACCATCCTGGCCGAGCGCGCCTCGGCCGGCGCGGCGTAAGAGGAGACCCCAGAGATGCCGAAGCGCATTCTGCAGGGCGTGGTCGTCAGCGACAAGATGGACAAGACCGTCGTGGTCCGTGTCGAGCGTCGCGTGATGCACCCGATCTACAAGAAGTTCATCCGTCGTTCGAAGAAGTATCACGCGCACGACGAGAACAACACCTTCAAGGCTGGCGACACCGTCCGTATCCAGGAGTGCCGTCCGCTGTCGAAGACCAAGAACTGGGAAGTGATCGTCGAGGCGTAAGCCGAGGCGATATCGACCTGGATAGAAAGGAAGACTCGACATGATCCAGATGCAAACCAACCTGGACGTCGCCGATAATTCGGGTGCCCGCCGGGTGCAGTGCATCAAGGTTCTGGGCGGCTCGCACCGTACCATCGCCAACGTGGGCGACATCATCGTCGTCTCGATCAAGGAGGCCATTCCGCGCGGCCGCGTGAAGAAGGGTGACGTGCATCGCGCCGTCATCGTCCGCACCGCCAAGGAAATCCGCCGCCCCGATGGTACCGCGATCCGCTTCGACACCAACGCGGCCGTTCTGATCAACAAGCAGAACGAGCCCATCGGCACCCGTATCTTCGGCCCCGTCACCCGTGAGCTTCGCGCCAAGAAGTTCATGAAGATCATCTCTCTGGCTCCGGAGGTGCTGTGATGCCCGGGATGTCCGTCAAGAAGGGTGACCGCGTCGAAGTGTTGACCGGCAAGGACAAGGGCAAGCGCGGCGAAGTGCTGGCCGCTTTCCCGGCCGAGAGCCGCGTCATCGTCCAGGGCGTCAACATGGTGAAGCGTCACCAGCGTGCGACCCCCGCCGCTCCCGGCGGGATCGTCGAGAAGGAAGCGCCGATCCACGTTTCCAACGTCGCCCACATCGATCCCAAGACCGACAAGCCGACCCGCGTCGGCGTCAAGGTCCTCGAGGACGGTCGCAAGGTCCGCGTCGCCAAGCGGTCCGGCGAAGTCATCGATCGCTAAGGGAGCAGGACAGATGACCGCTCGTTTGCGTGAACATTACGACTCCCAGGTCCGCAAGGCCCTGCAGGAGGAGTTCGGCTACAAGAACCCCATGCAGGTTCCGAAGCTGGAGAAGATCATCATCAACATGGGCGTCGGCGAAGCCGCCCAGGACGTGAAGAAGATCGAATCCGCCGTCGCCGAACTGACCGCCATCTCCGGCCAGAAGCCGGTGACCACCCGCGCCAAGAAGTCCATCGCCCAGTTCAAGCTGCGCGAGGGCCAGGTGGTGGGCTGCAAGGTCACCCTGCGCGCCGACCGGATGTACGAGTTCCTCGATCGCCTGATCAACATTGCCCTGCCGCGCGTCCGCGATTTCCGCGGCGTCCCCGGCAAGAGCTTCGATGGCCGCGGCAACTACTCGCTGGGCCTCAAGGAACAGATCGTCTTCCCCGAGATCAACTACGACAAGGTCGAGACGATCCGGGGCATGGACATCATTTTCGTCACGACGGCGAAGTCCGATGCGGAAGCCAAGGCGCTTCTGAAGGGCTTCGACATGCCGTTCGCTGGCTAGGGAGTTTTAGGCAATGTCTAAGATCAGCTCCGTCGAGCGCAACAAGAAGCGCGCCAAGATGTCGGCCCAGGCGGCCGCCAAGCGCGCTCGCCTGAAGGCGATCGTCATGGACCGCGAGCTCTCCCCCGAGGAGCGCTTCGAGGCTTCGCTGAAGCTGGCCGAGATGCCCCGCAACTCGTCGAAGGTGCGCGTGCGTCTGCTGTGCGAACTGACCGGTCGCCCCCGCGGCAACTACCGGAAGTTCAAGATCTGCCGTAACAAGCTCCGCGAGCTTGGCAACCTCGGCCAGATCCCCGGCCTTGTGAAGTCGAGCTGGTAAGGGAGGCACTCGAATGTCGATGACCGATCCGCTCGGCGATATGCTCGCCCGCATCCGCAACGGCCAGCGCGCCAACAAGAACGCCGTCACGTCGCCCGCGTCCAAGCTGCGCGCCAACGTGCTCGACGTGCTCAAGCGCGAGGGCTACATCCGCGGCTATTCGCAGTCCGACGTCCGCGCCGGGGTCTCGGAGCTCACCATCGAGCTCAAGTACCACGAGGGCAAGCCGGTGATCACCGAGATCGCCCGCGTGTCCAAGCCGGGCCGCCGGGTTTATTCCAAGATCGCCGACCTGCCTCGCGTGGCGAACGGCCTGGGCATCTGCATCCTGTCCACCCCGCGTGGCGTGATGTCGGACACCGAGGCTCGCGCCCAGAACGTGGGCGGCGAAGTCCTGTGCAAGGTCTTCTAAGGAGGGACTGACAGATGTCGCGAGTCGGCAAATATCCCGTGCCGGTGCCGTCTGGGGTCACCATCCAGATGGCCGGCAAGGACTTCACCGTGAAGGGCAAGAACGGCCAGTCGTCGATCACCGTGAGCGACGAGGTCGAGGTCACCCAGGACGGCAACCAGATCTGGGTCAAGCCCAAGAGCGAGACCAAGCGCGCCCGCATGATGTGGGGCACCACCCGCGCCCTGATCAACAACATGGTCAAGGGCGTGGACACCGGCTTCACCATCAACCTCGAGATCAACGGCGTCGGTTACCGCGCCGCGGTCGAGGGCAAGACCCTGAAGCTCCAGCTCGGCTTCTCGCACGATGTCGATTATCCGATCCCGGAAGACATCGCCATCAAGTGCGACAAGCCCACCGCGATCTCGATCACCGGCCGCGACAAGCAGCGGGTGGGCCAGATCGCCGCGGAGATCCGCTCGTACCGTGGTCCCGAGCCCTACAAGGGCAAGGGCATCAAGTACGACTTCGAAACGATCCTCCGCAAGGAAGGCAAGAAGAAGTAAGGGGCCGTGCCATGATGACGCCGAAGGAATTGTTCGAGCGCCGCAAGCGGCGCACCCGTGCGAGCATCGCCAAGAAGTCCGGTGGGCGTGTCCGCCTGTCGGTCTTCCGGTCGAGCAAGCACATCTATGTCCAGGTGATCGACGATGCCGCCGGCACGACGCTCGCCTCCGCCTCGACGCTCGACAAGGAGCTGAAGGGCAGCCTCAAGACCGGCGCCGACATCGCGGCCGCGGCCGCTGTCGGCAAGCTGATCGCCGAGCGGGCCAAGGCGGCCGGCATCACCGAGGTGGTGTTCGACCGTGGCGGCTACATTTATCACGGTCGGGTCAAGGCCCTGGCCGACGCGGCCCGCGAAGGCGGCCTGTCTTTCTAAGGGAATCTGATCGATGGCACGTACTCCCAATCCCGATCGCGAGAGCCCTGAGCGTCGCGGCCGTGGCCGTGGCGGCGACGGCGAGCGTGGCGAGGGCCGCGGCCGCGGCCGTGGCGGCGAACCCCGCGTCGAGCGCGAGGAAAACGAATTCGTCGACAAGCTTGTCCACATCAACCGTGTGGCCAAGGTCGTCAAGGGTGGCCGGCGCTTCGCCTTCGCCGCCCTGGTGGTGGTCGGCGACGCCAAGGGCCGCGTCGGCTACGGCTCGGGCAAGGCCCGCGAGGTCCCCGAGGCGATCCGCAAGGCGACCGAGCAGGCCAAGCGCAACATGATCAAGGTGCCGCTCCGCGAGGGCCGCACCCTGCATCACGACGTCAACGGCCACTTCGGTGCCGGCCGCGTCGTGCTGCGCGCGGCGCCTCCCGGCACCGGCATCATCGCCGGCGGCCCGATGCGCGCCGTGTTCGAGACCATGGGCGTGGCCGACGTCGTCGCCAAGTGCCTGGGCACCTCGAACCCCCACAACATGATCAAGGCCACCTTCGCGGCTCTCGAGTCGCTGGCTTCGCCCCGGTCCATCGCGGCCAAGCGCGGCAAGAAGGTGGGCGACATCATCGGTCGTCGCGACGGTGCCGCCGCCGCGGCCTCGGCCGCCTGAGGAGGGTTCTGACCATGGCTGCGAAGAAGAAGGCCGCCGAGAAGCAGACCGTCCGGGTGACCCAGATCCACAGCCCGATCGGTCGCACCCAGGACCAGCGCGCGACGCTGGTCGGTCTCGGCCTGAACAAGATGAACCGGACCCGCGAGCTGGAGGACACTCCGGCGGTGCGCGGCATGATCGCCAAGGTCAAGCACCTGGTCCGCGTCGAGGAGTAATCTCCGCCCGGCGCCGGGGAGCGATCCCCGGTCGTCCGGTGAGAAGGAAAGAAGACAATGACGAAGCTCAACGACCTTCGTGACAATCCCGGCGCGCGCTACAAGGCCAAGCGCCTTGGCCGCGGCATCGGTTCCGGCAAGGGCAAGACCTCGGGCCGTGGCGTCAAGGGCCAGGGTTCCCGCACTGGCGTCAGCCTCCACGGCTTCGAGGGCGGTCAGATGCCGATCTACCGCCGTCTGCCCAAGCGCGGCTTCAACAACCCCAACGCCCGCGAGTTCGCCGAGGTCAATATCGGCCGCCTGCAGGCCGCCATCGACGCCGGCAAGCTCGACGCCGGCAAGGCCATCGGCGTCGCCGAGCTGCAGGCCGCCGGCCTGGTCGGCAACGTGCGCGATGGTGTTCGTCTGCTTGCGCGCGGCGAGATCAAGTCCAAGGTGACCATCGAGGTTACCGGTGCTTCCAAGGCGGCCGTGGCCGCCGTCGAGAAGGCCGGCGGCTCGGTGAAGGTCGCCGAGGGTTCCGCCGCCGCCGAGGGCTGATCCCTCGAAAGCATTCGCGCGCGTGGCGCCGGCCCTTCGACCGCTAGCGGTCTTGGGTTGGCGCCACGCCGCATTTGCTTTAAAAGCTGGTGTTCCCATTCCGGCGGGCGCCGCCGGAATCGGTGCGTCAGTATCGTTTCAGCTATCTTTCGGAGATGGGCATGGCCTCTGCCGCAGAGCAGCTCGCCGCTAACATGAACTTCGGTGTCCTCGCCAAGGCGACGGAGCTGAAGAAGAGGATCTGGTTCACGCTGGCCGCCCTGGTGGTCTACCGCCTGGGCACCTGGATCCCGATCCCGGGCGTCGACCCGCAGGTGATGGCCGACATCTTCCGGCAGTCCGGCGGCGGCATCCTCGGCATGTTCGACATGCTGGCCGGCGGCGCCTTGCAGCGCATGACCATCTTCGCGCTGAACATCATGCCTTACATCTCGGCCTCGATCATCCTGCAGCTGATGACCACCGTGGTCCCGTCGCTGGAGGCGATCAAGAAGGAGGGCGAGTCGGGCCGCAAGAAGATCAACCAGTACACCCGCTACCTGACGGTGGTGATCGCCACTTTCCAGGCATACGGCATCGCGGTGGGCCTGGAGTCCATGACCGGGGCCGCCGGCTCGGCGGTGATGATGGACAACATCTGGCTGTTCCGCTTCAGCACCGTGGTCACCCTGGTCGGCGGCACCTTGTTCCTGATGTGGCTGGGCGAGCAGATCACCGCCCGCGGCATCGGTCAGGGCATCTCGCTGATCATCTTCGCCGGCATCGTCGCCGAGCTTCCCGGCGCGCTGGCCGGCACCCTGGAACTCGGCCGCACCGGTGCGCTGCCGGTGATCCTGGTCATCCTGCTGCTGGTGATGAGCGTCGCCGTCATCGCATTCATCGTGTTCATGGAGCGCGCCCAGCGCCGGATCATCATCCAGTATCCGAAGCGCCAGGTCGGCAACAAGATGTTCGGCGGGGAATCGTCGCACCTGCCGCTCAAGGTCAACACCTCGGGCGTCATCCCGCCGATCTTCGCCAGCTCGATCCTGCTGATGCCGGTGACCGTGGCCCAGTTCTCGGCGGCCGGCGGCCCCGAGTGGCTGACCACCTTTACCGCCATCATGGGCCGCGGCCAGCCGCTGTACCTGGCTATTTATGCGGCTCTTATAATATTCTTTGCGTTCTTCTATACCGCGGTCGTGTTCAACCCGGTGGAGACCGCAGACAACCTGAAGAAATACGGTGGTTTCGTTCCCGGCATCCGTCCCGGCAAGAACACGGCGGACTACCTGGATTACGTATTGACCCGCCTGACCGTAGTGGGTGCTGCCTACCTTACCGCGCTTTCCGTCCTGCCCGAATTGCTGATTGCCAACTGGTCTGTGCCCTTTTACTTTGGCGGCACCAGCCTGCTGATCGTTGTCACCGTGACCATGGATACCGTGGCGCAGGTGCAATCTCACTTGCTGGCGCACCAATACGAGGGGCTCATCAAGAAGGCCCGCCTCAGAGGTCGGCGCGGATAGCGCGAAAGGGAGAGTTAATGGACCTTATCCTGTTGGGGCCGCCCGGCGGCGGCAAGGGTACCCAGGCCAAGCGCCTGATGGATAAGTACGGCCTCGTGCAGCTGTCGACCGGCGACATGCTGCGCGCCGCCGTCGCCTCGGGTTCCGAGGTCGGCAAGAAGGCCAAGGCGGTGATGGACGCGGGCCAACTGGTGTCCGACGACATCGTCATCGCCATCATCGACGAGCGGCTGGATCAGCCGGACACCGGCAAGGGCGTCATCTTCGATGGCTTCCCCCGCACGGTCGCCCAGGCCGAAGCGCTGGACGCCATGATGGGCCGCAAGGGCCGCAAGCTCGACTTCGCCATCGAGATCCGGGTGCCCGACGAGCCGATCGTCGAGCGCATCACCGGCCGCTTCACCTGCGCCAAGTGCGGCGCCGGTTTCCACGACAAGTTCCAGCGCCCCAAGGTCGAGGGCGTCTGCGACACCTGCGGCTCGCGGGACTTCACCCGCCGTGCCGACGACAACGCCGAGACGGTGACCAAGCGCTTGGCCGCCTACCATGCCCAGACCGCGCCGCTGCTGCCGTACTACGACAAGCAGGGCAAGCTGAAGGTGGTGGACGGAACCAAGGACATCGCCGAGGTCACCCGCGAACTCGAGGCCATCCTCGACGGCGTTCTGGTGGGGTGAGAAAATGGCTTCGGCGGGGAGTTGACTCTCCGCCGAATCGCCATATAATCGCGCACCTTCGGTTTCCCCCGCTCTGGGCGAGGCCCGGAGTGGTTTTTTTTGGTTCTAGCATTGGGCGGGCCGGGCAACCCCCGCAGCCCGGATCACCTGTTGAAGGAGTAACCAGCTTTGGCCCGTATCGCTGGCGTCAATATTCCGACCAACAAGCGCGTTCTCATCGCGCTGACCTACATCCATGGCATCGGCCGTTCCAAGGCGCAGGAGATCTGCGCCGCGCTCGGCATTCCGGATGAGCGTCGGGTCAATCAGCTCACTGACGACGAGGTCCTCAAGATCCGCGAGCTCATCGATCGCGACTACCAGGTCGAAGGCGACCTGCGTCGTGCCGTGGCGATGAACATCAAGCGCCTGATGGACCTGGGCTGCTATCGCGGCCTGCGCCACCGTCGTGGCCTGCCGGTGCGCGGCCAGCGCACCCACACCAACGCGCGCACCCGCAAGGGTCCCGCGAAGCCGATCGCCGGCAAGAAGAAAGCGACCAGGTAAGGATCACCTCTTATGGCTAAGCCTGCTGCCGCCCGGCCCCGTCGCCGCGAGCGCAAGAACATCACCTCTGGTGTTGCCCACGTGAACGCCACGTTCAACAACACCATGATCACCATCACCGACGCCCAGGGCAATGCGATCTCGTGGTCGTCCTCGGGCATGCAGGGCTTCAAGGGCTCGCGCAAGTCGACCCCCTACGCCGCTCAGGTGGCCGCCGAGGACGCCGGCCGCAAGGCCATGGAGCACGGCATGCGCACCCTCGAGGTCGAGGTGAAGGGGCCCGGTGCCGGTCGCGAGTCGGCGCTCCGCGCCCTGCAGGCCGTCGGCTTCCAGATCACTTCGATCCGTGACGTCACGCCGATCCCGCACAACGGCTGCCGGCCGCGCAAGCGCCGCCGCGTCTAAGTCGAAGTCCCGGCTTCGGCCGAGCCGCCGGTCTCCCGCGCAGGGAGGCGCGGCGGCCGTGCCGTTCCGGATAGTGTTCGTTCCTAGCATGAGGTCACGCACGTGATTCAGAAGAATTGGCAGGAACTCATCAAGCCGTCGAAGCTCCAGGTCGAATCCGGGGCTGATTCGCAGCGTGTCGCCACCGTCGTGGCCGAACCGCTCGAGCGCGGCTTCGGCATGACCCTGGGCAACAGCTTGCGCCGCGTGCTGCTGTCGTCGCTCCAGGGCGCCGCCGTCACCGCCATCCAGATCGAGGGCGTGCTCCACGAGTTCTCGTCGATCCCCGGCGTGCGCGAGGACGTCACCGACATCATCCTCAACATCAAGAACCTCGGCCTGCGTATGCACGGCGAGGGCCCGAAGCGCATGCACCTGCGCGCCACCGGCCCCGGCGAGGTCAAGGCGGGGATGATCGAGGCCGGCCACGACATCGAGATCATGGACCCCGACCTGGTGCTGTGCACCCTGGACGAGGGCGCCAAGCTCAACATCGAGTTCACGGTCGAAACCGGCAAGGGCTACGTGCCGGCGTCCATGAACCGGGCTGAGGATTCGCCGATCGGGCTGATCCCGATCGACGCCATCTTCTCGCCGGTCAAGAAGGTCGCCTACAAGGTCGAGAACACCCGCGTTGGCCAGGTCACCGACTACGACAAGCTGTCGATGGTGGTCGAGACCAACGGCGCCGTGACCCCCGACGACGCGGTGGCCCTGGCCGCCCGCATCCTTCAGGACCAGTTGCAGCTGTTCATCAACTTCGAGGAGCCGACCCAGGTCGTCGAGGAGGAGAAGAAGGACGAACTGCCGTTCAACAAGAACCTGCTGCGCAAGGTGGACGAGTTGGAGCTTTCGGTCCGCTCGGCCAACTGCCTGAAGAACGACAACATCATCTATATCGGCGACCTGGTCCAGAAGACCGAGGCCGAGATGCTCCGCACCCCCAATTTCGGCCGCAAGTCGCTGAACGAGATCAAGGAGGTGCTGGCGCAGATGGGGCTCCATCTCGGCATGGAGATCCCCAACTGGCCGCCGGAGAACATCGAGGATCTGGCCAAGAAGCTGGAAGAGCCGTACTGATCGAGGTTTCCCGCGCGACCGTGGCCGCCCCGCCAGCCCCACGGTCGCGCTGGAACGTTTCCTGGGCCATTCCGGCCCGACCCGGACGTGCCGCCTGACGGAGGGCGCCTCGGGAGTGCAATCGGTCCCCGCGCGCGGGGCCAAGCGTGAAGGAGTGCAGAGATGCGTCACGGAATGTCCGGCCGCAAGCTGAACCGTACCAGCAGCCACCGCAAGGCGATGTTCGCCAACATGGCCGCCGCCCTGATCAAGCACGAGCAGATCAAGACCACTCTGCCCAAGGCGAAGGACCTGCGTCCGATCGTCGAGAAGCTGATCACGCTGGGCAAGCGCGGCGACCTGCACGCCCGCCGCCAGGCCTTCGCCCAGCTGCGTGACGAGGCGGTGGTCGCCAAGTTGTTCTCGGTCATCGCCGAGCGCTACAAGGCCCGCCCGGGCGGCTATTGCCGTGTCCTCAAGGCCGGCTTCCGCTACGGCGACGCCGCCCCGATGGCCTTCATCGAGCTGGTCGACCGCGACCCGGCCGCCAAGGGCCTGGACTCCGGTCCGACCGCCGAGAAGGGCGAGGAGGCTGGCGAGGAGTAAGCTTCTCTCCAGTCCATCAGGAATGAGGGCGCCTCCCCCCGGGGGGGCGCCCTTTTTTTCGTGTTCAGCCGTCGGCTACGCCGGCCTCGTCGAAGGTCGCCATGCCGGCATGGCAGGCCACCGCAGCCTTGACGATGCCCACCGCCAGCGCCGCGCCCGAGGCCTCGCCCAGGCGCATGCCCAGGTCCAGCAGCGGCGTCTTGCCCAGCGCCTGCATCAGCCGGCGATGGCCGGGCTCGGCTGAGGCGTGGGCCACCAGGCAATGGTCCAGCGCGCCGGGGCATTCGGCGGCCAGCGGCGCCACGGCCGAGGTGCACACATAGCCGTCCAGCAGCACCGGTACCCGCTTCAGCCGGGCCGCCACCACCGCCCCGGCCATGGCCGCCAACTCGCGGCCGCCCAGGCGACGGGCGATCTCCAGCGGCGGATGGCCCTTGTGGAGGGCGACGCCGGCGGCGACGACCTCGGTCTTGCGGGCCAGCGCCGAGCCCGCGACGCCGGTGCCGCGCCCGGTCCATTCGGCCGCCGTGCCTCCGAACAGGGCGCAAGGGATGGCGGCGGCGGGGGTGGTGTTGCCGATGCCCATCTCACCGATGACCAGCAGGTCGGTGTCGGCCGGCACCGAGTCCATGCCGGCGCGCACGGCGGCGATGAATTCGTCCTCGGTCATGGCCGGCGCCCGCGTGAAGTCGGCGGTCGGGTGGGCGAGGTCCAGAGCCACCACGCCCAACTCGGTGCCGAAGGCGGCGCACAACTGGTTGATGGCGGCGCCGCCGCGTTCGAAATTGGCGACCATCTGCACGGTGACCTCGGGCGGAAAGGCGGATACACCCAGCGCCGCGACACCGTGGTTGCCGGCATAGACACGCGCGCGCGGCCGGTCACAGGCCGGCGGGTGCCGGCCCTGCCAGGACGCCATCCATGCCGAGACCTCCTCCAGCCGGCCCAGCGCCCCCGGCGGCTTGGTCAGGCGGGGCTCCCGCGCCGCCCAGGCGGCATGGGCGCCGGCATCGGGGGCGGGCAGGGCGCGCAGCACGGCACGCAGGTCGTCGATACTAGAAATGGTCGTATTCAAAGGATTGCTCCCCTAGATATTGCGGGCGCGGC
>JBFMHS010000382.1:0-2332 GCA_040751765.1 Pseudomonadota bacterium
GCCCTTAACCGGAGTTCACGCGCTTGGTGAACGGAGTTTGAATGGACGGTTGGCGGCCGGTGAACGGGTCAGCGTTTGGCGTGGTGCGGATGGGCCGCCGCCAGATGCTGCTTCAACTCGCCCGCCCCCGCCCGGGTCATGGCGACGCCGACAGCGAAATGGGGGGTGAGGTAGGGGGTGCGCCGCTCGGGACGGACACCATCGGTCCGCTCCTCGGCCAGGACTTCGTCCATCTCCCGCAGTTCGGCTGGTCCAAGCATCGTGGCACCCCGGATGTTTGCAACGTTGAATAATTTTATTGCTTGGTTCCGCGAGGAACGCGAAATCTTTGTACCGCAGGGCATCGCCGCATTGCAACAAGGATTATGCCGAACGGGGATGGACCGGGCTTCCGGGTAGGGCAGGCCCGCTTGCGGGCCTTACGGCCCACATAGGGCGCCAGATAGCGGCCGGTATAGCTTTCCGGGCAAGCGGCCACGTCCTCGGGCGTTCCCGCCACCACCACCCGGCCACCGCCGTCTCCGCCCTCGGGCCCCATGTCGATGATCCAGTCCGCGGTCTTGATGACCTCCAGATTGTGCTCGATCACCAACACCGTGTTGCCGCCCTCGACCAGGGTGTGCAGCACCTCCAGCAGCTTCCTTACGTCCTCGAAATGAAGTCCGGTGGTGGGTTCGTCGAGGATGTAGAGGGTGCGGCCGGTGGCGCGCCGCGACAGCTCCTTGGCCAGCTTGACGCGCTGGGCCTCGCCGCCGGACAGGGTGGTGGCCTGCTGGCCGAGATGGATGTAGTCCAGGCCGACGCGTTGCAAAGTCAGCATCTTGTCGCGGATGGAGGGCACCGCCTTGAAGAACTCGGCCGCCTCCTCGATGGTCATATCAAGGACGTCGGCTATGCTCTTGCCACGAAACGTTATTTCCAGGGTCTCGCGGTTATAGCGCTTGCCCTTGCAGACGTCGCACTGAACGTAGACGTCGGGCAGGAAGTGCATCTCGATCTTGATGACGCCGTCGCCCTGGCAGGCCTCGCAGCGGCCGCCCTTGACGTTGAAGCTGAAGCGGCCGGCCTTGTAGCCGCGCGCCTTGGCCTCCGGCAGTTCGGTGAACCAGTCGCGGATGGGGGTGAAGGCGCCGGTATAGGTGGCCGGATTCGAACGCGGGGTGCGGCCGATGGGCGACTGGTCGATGTCGATGATCTTGTCCAGCAGCTCGATGCCCTCGATGCGGTCGAAGGGGGCGGCCTGATCGCGGGTGTTCATCAGCCGCCGCGCCAGGGCCTTGTAGAGCGTCTCGATGACCAGGGTCGACTTGCCGCCGCCCGAGACGCCGGTGACGCAGGTGAAGGTTCCCAGCGGAATGTCGGCCGACACGTCCTTGAGATTGTTGCCCTTCGCCCCGAAGAGCCGGAGATGGCTGCCGTTGCCCGGCCGCCTCGCCGCCGGCACCGCGATGCCGCGCTTGCTGGTGAGGTACTGACCGGTCAGGCTGTCGGGATGGGCCATCACCTCATCCGGGGTGCCCTGGGCGACCACCTGGCCGCCGTGGATGCCGGCGCCCGGACCCATGTCGATCAGGTGGTCGGCGGTACGGATGGCGTCCTCGTCGTGCTCGACCACCACCACCGAGTTGCCGATGTCCCTGAGCCGCTTCAGCGTCGCCAGCAGGCGGTCGTTGTCGCGCTGGTGCAGGCCGATGGAAGGCTCGTCCAGCACGTAGAGCACGCCGGTCAGGCCCGAGCCGATCTGGCTGGCCAGGCGGATGCGCTGGCTCTCGCCGCCCGACAGGGTGCCCGAGTTGCGCGACAGGGTCAGGTAATCGAGACCGACATCGACCAGGAAGCCGAGGCGTTCGTTGATCTCGCGCAGGATGCGCCGGGCGATCTCCTTGTCCTTGGGCCGCAGGTGCTGGTCCAGCTCCAGGTACCAGTCGCGGGCCTTGAGGATGGAGAATTCCGCCACCTCCGAGATGTGCAGCCCCCGAATCTTCACTGCCAGCGCCTCGGGCTTGAGACGGGCGCCGGCACAGGCTTCGCACGGTGCGGTGGCCTGAAAGCGCGACAGCTCCTCGCGCACCCACGACGAATCGGTTTCGCGGTAGCGCCGGGCCATGTTGTTGATCACGCCCTCGAAGGGCTTGTCGGTGGTATAGCCCCTGAAGCCGTCCTCGTAGCGGATCGGCACCACTTCCTTGCCCGAGCCGTACAGGATCACCTCGCGCGCCGCCAGCGGCAGCCGCCGCCACGGGGTATAGAGATCGAAGCCGTAATGCTTGGCCAGCCCTTCCAGGGTCTGGTGGTAGTACTGGCTGGTGGAGTTGGCCCACGGCGCGATGGC
>JBFMHS010000383.1:0-6607 GCA_040751765.1 Pseudomonadota bacterium
CAAGTTCCTGACCGGCACCGACGAGCACGGGCAGAAGGTCGAGAAGTCGGCCGAGACCTTCGGCACCACCCCCCAGGAGCTGGCCGACGCCAATTCCGCCAATTTCCGCGAACTGGCCCGCATCCTTGGCTGCTCCAACGACGACTTCATCCGCACCACCGAGGACCGCCACATCCGCGCCGTCCAACACTTGTGGACGAAACTGGTGGAGGCCGGCGACATCTATCTCGGGCATTACGTGGGCTGGTACTCAGTGCGCGACGAGGCCTTCTACGGCGAGGACGAACTGGTGGCCGGCCCGGGCGGCTCCAAGCTGGCGCCCACCGGCGCCCCCGTCGAATGGGTCAAGGAGCCCAGCTATTTCTTCCGGCTGTCGGCCTGGCAGGACCGCCTGCTGGAATGGTACGACCGTGAGCCCGACTGCATCGCGCCGCAGTCGCGCCGCAACGAGGTGATCAGCTTCGTCAAGTCGGGCCTGACCGACCTGTCGGTGTCGCGCACCAGCTTCAAGTGGGGCATCCCGGTGCCGGGCGACGAGGCCCATGTGATGTATGTCTGGCTGGACGCGCTGACCAACTACATCACCGCCGTCGGCTATCCCGACCAGGGCGGCGACTATGCCCGCTACTGGCCGGCAGACCTGCACATGGTGGGCAAGGATATCCTGCGCTTCCACACCGTGTACTGGCCGGCCTTTCTGATGGCCGCCGGCCTGCAACCGCCCCGGCGGGTGTTCGCCCATGGCTGGTGGACCAACGAGGGCCAGAAGATCTCCAAGTCCGTGGGCAACGTCATCGACCCGGTGGGGCTGATCGAGCGCTACGGCCTCGACCAGGTGCGTTTCTTCCTGCTCCGCGAGGTGCCGTTCGGCAATGACGGCGATTTCAGCCATCGTGCCATGGTCAACCGCATGAACGGCGAATTGGCCAACGACTACGGCAACTTGGCCCAGCGGGTGCTGTCCATGGTCGGCAAGAACTGCGGCAACGCCGTGCCGGTCCACGGGGAGTTCGGCGACGACGACCGCGAGATGCTGGATGCCGCCCACGGCCTGCTTCACAAGGTCCGCGACGCCATGGACCGCCAGATGTTCCACGAGGCGCTGGAGGCCATCTGGGTCGTCATCCGCGCCGCCAACGGTTATGTCGATCGCCAGGCGCCGTGGGCGCTCAGGAAGACCGATCCCGCCCGCATGGGCACGGTGCTGTGGGTGCTCGCCGAGACCATCCGCAACCTGGCCCTGCTGACCCAGCCCTTCATGCCGGGGGCCTCGGCAAGGCTTCTGGACCAACTGGCGGTGCCCGAGGATGCCCGGTCGCTGGCCTTCTGCGGGTCGCACCACGCGCTCAAGCCCGGCACACCTCTGCCGGCGCCCCAGGGCGTTTTCCCGCGCTTCGTCGAGGAGGAGGGGGCCGCCTGATGCTGGTGGACAGCCACTGCCACCTGGACTTCCCCGATTTCGGCGACGATCTTGACGCGGTGGTCCAGCGGGCCCGCGACGCCGGTGTCGGGCTGATGTTGACCATCAACACCCATGTCACCCGTTTCGAGCGGGTGCTGGCGGTGGCCGAGCGCTTCCCGGATGTCTATTGCACCATCGGCATCCACCCCCACGAGGCCGGCAGCGAGCCGGCCGCCGACCTGGAGCGCCTGCTGGATGCCGCCTGCCATCCCAAGGTGGTTGGCTTCGGGGAAACCGGTCTCGACTACTTCTACGACAAGAGCCCCCGCGACCGGCAGCGGGAGTCCTTCCGCGTCCACATCGAGGCAGCCCGCCGTGCCGGCCTGCCGGTGGTCGTGCATACCCGGGACGCCGACGAAGATACCGCCGCCATCCTGGCCGAGGAGATGGGGAAGGGGGCCTTCACCGGCTTGGTCCACTGCTTCAGTTCCGGCCCGGAACTTGCTGAAAAGGCTGTCGGTTTGGGGATGTACATCTCCATCTCTGGCATCGTCACCTTCAAGAAGGCCGAGGCCTTGCAGGAGACCGTGAAGGGGATTCCGCTCGACCGCCTGCTGGTGGAGACCGACTGTCCCTACCTGGCGCCGATTCCCTATCGCGGCAAGCGCAACGAGCCGGCCTACGTGGCCCACACGGCGGCCAAGGTGGCCGAGTTGAAGGGCGTTCCAGCCGAAGAGCTTGCGCGAGCGACGACCACCAATTTCTTGGATTTGTTCAAGAAGGTGCCGCGGTGAAGGTGACCATCCTGGGCTGCGGCGCGGCCGGCGGCGTTCCCAGCATCTCGCGCGGTTGGGGCGTTTGCGATCCCGCCAATCCCAGGAACCGCCGCCGGCGCCCGGCGATCCTGGTCGAGGAGGGTGGCACCCGCATCCTGGTCGACACGCCGCCGGACCTCCGCGAGCAACTTCTTGACGCCGATGTCCGCCATCTGGACGCCGTGCTGTTCACCCACGACCACGCCGACCACCTTCACGGCATCGACGACCTGCGCGAGGTCAACCGGGCCATGAAGGCGCCGTTGGCGATCCATGCCGCTCCCGAGGCATTGGACAGCATCCGGGTTCGGTTTCCCTATGTCCTGGGCGCGGTTGGGGAGGGACAGAGCATCTACAAGCCGATGCTGCTGCCGCATGCTCTGCATGGCCCGTTCCAGGTCGGCGCCATCAAGGTGGTGCCGTTCGACCAGGACCATGGCTATGGCCGCACCATCGGCTACCGCTTCGGGCCGGTCGCTTATTCCACGGATCTGGTCGATCTGCCCGAAGCTTCTTTTGCCGCACTCGCCGGCGTCAGGCTGTGGATCGTCGGCTGCCTGACCTTCGATCCGCATCCGACGCATGCCCATTTCGAGCAGGTCCTGGAATGGATCGACCGCGTGCGTCCCGAGCGTGCGCTGTTGACCCACATGACGCCGGGAATGGACTACGAGACCCTGAAGGCCCGTTGTCCGGCGTGGATCGAACCCGCCTTCGATGGCCTGGTCATCGAACAACCGGCGGACCCATAATATGCATTATGCGACAAATGCTTTCCTCTTTTGATGTGAGGATGCCGCCCATCCCCCGGCAAGGATGACGTCCAGCCAGTCACGGCCAATGCGTGAGATCAACGACTACCTCTGGCCAGTATCGCCCGACCATCTCGGGGGTGCTGAAGAGGATATTCGGAAAATGTGGGGTCTTGATGAGCGTGCCGGGCGGCACCAACTTCGGCAAGGACCCGTTGAAGAACGGCAGGAAGGTCGAATACCCCTTTTCTTCCATAAGTCCCCGCAGCGCAGCCTGGGATCCCCCCATCCGTTCCAGTCCAAACAGATTCAGTTCGGCGATCACAAAGGGTACGGCCCTGTCGGCCAGCAGCGAGGATGCCCCTTCCAGAACCTTGAGTTCCGCGCCTTCGGTATCAATCTTGACCAGCTTTGGAGACCCCATCCCCAACTCGCCAACCTCATGGTCCAGGGTCGTGGTGGTGAGTCGGCGCACAGACGGATTGTCCCGGCTGGCGAAATTCTCTGGAAACAGTCCGGGATCCCACAGGGCGGATCCGCCGCTGTCATCGGCGTTCAAGTAGAAATCCACCTCTTGGATGCTGTCGCTCGCAGGACGTTCAACGACACTGACGTGGCTGAACCTGTTCAAGGCGATATTTGTGTGCAGTCGCGAGAGGTTCCCTGCGTCGGGCTCAAAGGCGATAACCCGGCCCGACGGCCCGACAAGCGCAGCGGCAAGCACCGTGAAATAGCCAACATTCGCACCGACATCGATGACCGTGTCGCCCTCGTCGAGCACACGGAGGAAGATTTGGGACAGTTCCGTTTCATAAAGCTGCCCGCTTCGCGAGAGCGACAGGATGCTCTTTTCGACATTGTTGAAGTCACT
The DNA here is from genome assembly GCA_040751765.1 of Pseudomonadota bacterium. Taxonomy (GTDB): domain Bacteria; phylum Pseudomonadota; class Alphaproteobacteria; order Rhodospirillales; family Magnetospirillaceae; genus CALABS01. Next base: position 3,841 of record JBFMHS010000383.1, read on the forward strand.
TAAATCCACCGTCATGGGCTTGATACTTCCACGATGGGGCAAATTGAATTGGCAGGCTACCATGCGCACCACTCCTCGATTTATTCCGGTGCAGTCGACCAAGATATCTAGATTTCCGCACCCCAGCAAGGCTCCCCTGAATTCCATGAAGCGGTTGCGCATCGTGAGGAATTTAGGAAGTATGACGACGCAGGTTGTTTGCATTTCCCATCCCCGCGTCCACTCATTCCGTTGGTAGGCTTGTCCATGCTTCCCATTGAGCGCCTGCTGTCCATCATGGAAAAGCTCCGTTCACCCGGCGGATGCCCATGGGACCGAGAGCAGACCTTCGCCACAATCGCACCCTATACGATCGAGGAAGCCTACGAGGTCGCCGACGCCATCGACCATGGCGACATGGCGCATCTCAAGGATGAGCTTGGCGACCTCCTCTTTCAGGTCGTCTTCTACGCCCAGATGGCCAAGGAAGCCGGACTGTGGGACTTCGACGCGGTGGCCACCGCCATCGCCGACAAGATGGAGCGCCGCCATCCCCATGTCTTCGGCGACGCCCACATCGCCGACGCCGACGCCCAAACACTGGCCTGGGAAGCTACCAAGGCCGCTGAGCGTTCGGGTGCCGGAGCTGCCAGCGCTCTCGACGGGGTGGCCCGCTCGCTGCCACCCATGACCCGGGCGCTCAAGCTGCAGAACCGCGCCGCGAGGGTCGGTTTCGATTGGGCGGAGGTGTCTGATGTTCTTGAGAAGATCGCCGAGGAAGTCGCGGAAATAAAAGTGGAAATCGCCGCCGACGCCGCGCCGGAGCGGCTCGAGGACGAGATGGGCGACGTTCTCTTCGCTTGCGTCAACCTCGCCCGCAAGCTCAATATCGACCCCGAGCGGGCGCTCAAGCGCGCCAATGCCAAATTCGACAGGCGTTTCCGCCACATCGAGGCCGGTCTGGCGGCGCGGGGCTCTTCCCCCGAGGCGGCCACCCTCGACGAGATGGAGGCGCTATGGACCGAGGCGAAGCACGCCGAACGCAAGGGAGACGGGGAACGATGAGGATGGCGGGACTCGTCCGGGGGCTGCTGGCACTGGCGGCCCTGCTCACCCTCGCCTCCTGTTACGTCCCCGACAAGTTCCGCTCCGAACTGCGCATCTCGAAATACGGCGACTACGCCCTGTCCTACGAGGGCGAACTGATCTACGCCCCCATCCTCCACGACTACGCCGAGGGCAAGATCACCCCCGAGAACGAGCAGCAGCGCAACGACAACATCTACAAGGACCTGATCCGCGACACCGCCTTCAAGGCGGTGGACCGCGTCGGCAAGGGCCGCTTCAAGGTCCGCTACGAGCGCATGGGCCGGCTGGGCCGGACCCAGCTGACCGCCATCCTGCGCCGTGACGCGCGCCTGCTGGCGCTCAAGGGCAACGAGGACAGCTCCATCATCATCGACGCCAACGGCGTCAAGCCCTCCGACGCCCGGCGCATGGCCGAACTGGGCGTGGGCATGGAAGGCGAGTTCCGGGTCACCACCGACGCCAGCGTCATCAAGCACAACGCCTCAGAGGTGCGCCCCTTCGGCCAGTACAAGGTCTATGTCTGGAAGATCGAGAACCCGCTGTCGCCGTCTCCCTATCTGGTGATGGTGCGCGAGGACGACCCTGCCCGCCCGCTGAACTGAGGAGACCGTCATGGACTGGAAGGACCGCACCGTCTTCGTCACCGGCGCCACCGCCGGCTTCGGGGTGGCCATCGCGCGGCGCTACGCCGCGGCCGGCGCCCGCCTGGTCCTGTGCGGCCGCCGCGCCGAGCGGCTGGCGGCGGTCAAGGCAGAGTTGTCTTCGGTGCCGGTTCACACCATCACCCTCGACGTGCGCGACCGCGCCGCCGTGGCCGAGGCGGTGGATTGCCTGCCCGCCGAATTCGCGGCGGTCGACGTCCTGGTCAACAACGCCGGCCTCGCCCTCGGCCTCGACGGTGCCCAGGAGGCCGACCTCGACGACTGGGACCAGATGGTAGACACCAACGTCAAGGGCCTGATGTACGTCACCCGCGCGGTGCTGCCCGGCATGGTCGCCCGTGACCGCGGCCACATCGTCAACCTGTCCTCCATCGCCGGCACCTACCCCTATGCCGGTGGCAATGCCTACGGCGCCACCAAGGCCGCCGTCACCCAGTTCTCGCTCAACCTGCTGACCGACCTGGTGCGCACGCGGGTCCGCGTCACCAACATCGAGCCGGGACTGTGCGGTGGCTCGGAGTTCTCGCTGGTGCGCTTCCACGGCGACGCCGACAAGGCCGCCAAGGTCTACGAGAACACCGACGCGCTGACCTCCGAGGACGTGGCAGAGGCCGTGTTCTGGGCCACTGCCCTGCCCGCCCACGTCAACATCAACCGCATCGAGATGATGCCGGTGACCCAAGCCCCGGGCGGCTTGACCGTGCACCGGCGCTCTTAGCCGGTTGCCCCGGCCGACGCAATGGCGGCTATCAGTCGATCAGCGGTCGCAGGTGCTTCCAGCTGGTCTCGCCCGGCGCCATCAGGATGGCGCCGTGGTGGAGGCCCGGGGTGTAGGCGGAGCCATCGATCATGCGGCCCCAGCCTCCGGCCTCGGCGTGCATGAGGACGCCGGCCGCGTGGTCCCAGGGCATCAGCCGGTCGAAATGGGCGAAGTGGAGGCTGCCGGTAACCAGGTCCAGGTAGTCGTGGGCGGCGCTCCCCCGGCGCGACACGTGCAGCACCTGGGCGGCCACCCTGCCCTTCCTCTTGACCGAGCC
>JBFMHS010000384.1:0-12148 GCA_040751765.1 Pseudomonadota bacterium
GGCGCGGCGGCGCGGCGGGCGCGGCCCAGGGCGGCGGCCGCCAGCTTCTCGGCCACCCAGCCCGAGACCAGCACCAGCCCCACCTGCAGCAGCAGCCGCGCCCAGCGCTCGCGCGCCGCCGGGTCGCCCATCTGGGCGGTGGCCCAGTCGGCCAGGCGGGGCAGGTCGCGCAGATTGCCCACCGCCACCAGAATCTCGTCGCCCACCTCGCTGATGGCCGCCGACAGGCCGTCCAGCAGGCCGCCGTCGGCCTGGTCGGGCGCCTCGGCCCGGCGCTGGGCGGCCACCAGCCCCTTGAGCTGCTCGACCAGACGGGCGCGGGCCTGCTCATCCTCCAGCGTCGAGACCAGCTTCTCGATCTCGGCCGCGTTCACCGGCTGGGGCGCCGGCGCGGCATCCTGGGCCTGGGCCGGGAAGGCCAGGGCGAACGCCAACAGCAGGCTGGCGAGGAGGCTGGCGATCGTGCCATGGTCGATCGCGCGGACGAGGTATCGCTTCATGGCGGGCCTGTTCCTGCGGTCTTGGGAGGTCTGCCGATCCTTAGGCCAGGAATTTGACCAAAGTGGGGCGCCACCCCACCTTGGCCGCTGAAACCCATTGAATCAAGGATCGATCGCCCATGGCCGAGGTGACCATCTACCACAATCCCCGTTGCTCGAAATCACGCGAGACCCTGAGGCTCATCGAGGAGCGGGGCATCGCCCCCACCGTGGTGGAATACCTGAAGACGCCGCCCACCGCCGACGAGCTGCGCCGCGTCCTGGCGCTGCTGGGCAAGGCGCCGCGCGACATCCTGCGCCGCAAGGAGGCCGCCGAGGCCGGCATCGACGCCGACACCCTCGACGACGAGGCCCTGATCCGCGCCATGGTCGCCACCCCGGCGGTGATCGAGCGGCCCATCGTGGTCGCCAACGGCAAGGCCGCCCTGGGACGCCCGCCGGAGAGCGTGGCGGACATCCTTTAGCCTGCCTCTTTCGGTGCCGCGCTATCCCGGATGCATGCTTGCCCCGAACGGGTCGGGCGGCGCAGCCTTTCCGGGGTGGCGTGAACCGAGAGGAGTGGACGAATGGGCCGGGAAACCTACCAGCAATCCATGGAGCAGAGGGTCCGCGACCTTTCGCTCCAGATCGAAAGCGTGAAGACGCGGTTGCTGGAGGGGGCCGACGACGGCCTGAAGCGCGAACTGGCCGGCCAACTCGACCTGCTGGAGCGCCGACGCGACATCGTCCGTGAGAAGCTGGCTGCGCTGGAGGACGAGCCGGACGGCACCTGGGAAGACCTGCGCGCCGAGTTGGAAGACGACTGGGACGCCCTGATCCAGGATTTCGAGGAGCGCGTCTCCAGCCTGGCCTGAGCGCTACTCGTCGGGCGCGCGGCGGATCATCATGCGGTCCTCGCCGCACACCACGAAGATGGGGTCGAAGGTGGTCAGCAGCGCCTCGATCCACTGGCTCCCGGCCTCGGCGGACAGCGCGTCGGGGCGGTCGGGGTCGACGTGGATCACCACGCTGTCGTGGTCTTCGTTGAACGACACCACCACCCCGCACAGGTCGGGTCGCAGGTCGTCGGGGAAGCTGGGGTCCATCAGCCAGAAACACTGGAAGTTGCGGCACGACTGGGGGCGGTCGGGATGGATGCCGCAGCCGGCCTCGATGCGGTGCGGGCACGGCATGCCGGCCGGCTTGCCCATTTCGGGGACGCCGAAGAACCGGCAGCACAGGGTGCAGGGATGACAGCCACGCTCGCTCATGGCCGCACCATGACCCGGCGCGGCCCCGACCGCAAGCCGCTTCAGGAAAGCCGCACCGAAACCATCCGCTCGTCGTCGGCGTGGTCGACCACGATGCGCCGCACCCGCTCCTGCCACAGGGCGCCGAAGGCCTGGCGGTCGTCGTCGCTTCCGGTGCCCGACAGCACCTTGTCGAGCAGCATGCGCATGGCCGGCGCCGGCGGCACCACCGACGGGTCGTAGGTGACCTCGGCGCGGCGGCCGTCGTCCAGGCGCTCGATGGCCATGGTGCCGCCAACCTCGGCGCCGAAGTCGAGCAGCCCGGCGCGGGAGAAGCGGCCGGCCAAGCCCTTGAAGCCGTCGTCGCCGCGCGCCCCGGTGACCAGTCCGGCCACCGCCGCCATCACCCCGGTGACGCCCTCGGAGGCGGCGTCGGGAAAGCGCAGGCGGACGCCGCCGCGCTCGGGAATGTCGGCGTCGTACAGCGCCGCGAGACCGGCGCGCACCATCAGGAAGGCGCCCGCCACGGTGGGGCAGGAATGCCCGGCCAGCTTGACGACGTCGGCATAGCCGTACTGGACGATGCCGTCGCCGGTGCCCAGGAAGGCCATCAGCGGATCACGCACCGAAATGACCGGCGCGGCGCGGAAGAAATTGGGAAAGGTCATGCCGTACCCCCTGCCGTTTGGTATGGCGGTCACGCTACCCAACCGGCGGGGGGCACGATTTGACTGTGGTCACCTGGCCGTCATCGCGCCGCCGAGCGCTTGGTGCCGACGGCGCGGCACATCTCCTCGGCCTCGCCGGGGGTCTTCTTGTAGATGCTGGTGGCGAGCAGCAGGCACACCTCCTTGGGCTTTCCCGCCCAACTGGTGGAGCAGCCGCTAAGGGTGGCCTGGGGATCGCCGGCGGGGTCGGCGCCCATGCCGGCCTGCCAGCAGGCGGCCACCAGGTCCTGGGTCATGATCCTCATCCCCGCCTCCAGGTCCGGCTTCCCGTTCTTGCTGGCGGCATAGAAGATGTAGCTGGGGTGGTTGGCGCCCAGCACCGGCACCTCGCGGCCGGCGATGGTGGCCGTCGCCACCTCGTCGATGCCGATCTTCTTGCCCAGATAGGTCTCGACCCAGTCGCGCACCGGCCCGCCGAAGGCCACCACCGACAGCCCGCGGCCGGGGGTGGCGGGGTTGGCCGTCCAGTCGGCCAGCATCTGGCCGGCATAGGGCTGAAAGTCGTCGTAGGTCCCGGTCAGGTTCGACCCGTCGGAGGCCGGCGCCGCCACCGGCGCGATGTCGACGATGGCCTGGTAGGACGGTGTCGCCTTGGCATCGACGCCGTTGACCACCAGCAGCTCGGCCCAGCGGTCGGTGGTGTTGCTGCGCAGGTAGTCCTGGGCCTCCAGCAGCGAATAATCCGGCGGGAAGTGCAGCAGCTCGACGGTCCGGTGGTTGGTCATCGCGAGGCCCAGCGGCAGGAAAAACCGCCAATTGTAGCGCCACTGGCGGGCGTCGCCGGTGCCGGCATTGAGGGCGCGGGCGGCAGCCAGAGCCTTGTCACCGGCGGTCAGCAGGCGGTGCACGGCGTCGGGATAGGCCGTGGCGGCGGGGCCGTCCAGGTGGGCGATGACGTTGGCGTCGCTGGCCCGCACCTCGAGCTTGGTCGAGGCATAGCCGTCGCGGTCCAGGCTCTGGCGGAGATAGTGGTGGATGGTCTGCTCCAGGGTCTGCGGGATGTAGCAGACCGCGGCATCGCAGTTGTTGGGAAACGAGAACAGCGCCTCGGCGCGAGCCCGCGGGCCCAGGTCGATGGCGGCGGTCTGGGCGATGGCACTGGTCGAGGCGGCAAGGCAGGCGGCCAGGACGAAGGCACAGCGAATTAGCATAGTCCCCCCCTTTAGACGACTTTAGATAGTCGTTCAGCCTACACGCACCGCCAAGGGAGGCAAGGGGTCCATGCACGCGGACGGCAAGAGCCGAGGCGGCGCGATCGCATCCTGGTTGTCCTCGGCCGCGCGCCGTGGCAGATTTGCTTCCACGCGCACGCACTTCGAGGCCCGCGAGGGACAAAGGGGGGGGATTGACCTCGGAGCATTTCCTGCTTTCCGCGCGCCGCCGTTCCGTGTCGCCGTCGCGCCTGTGGCGCGAGGGAGCGGCGCGCGACAAGGCGGCGGTGCTCGCCGCCTGGTTGGCGACCATCGGGCTCAGCATCGCGCTGGGCCTGGTGGCGACCGCCAACGACTGGTCCGGCCTGCCGCTGCGGTTTGCCGGCACAGACATCTACGTCACCGTCTATCCACCGCTGGTGTTCGCCCTGTTGTGGACGGTGTGGTTCGGGTTCTGGTGGGGATTCATTCCCGCCTACCTTGCAACTCTCGTTCTGGCCCTGCAGGCGGGAATGGAACCCGCCTGGGCGGCGGTGTTCGCCTTCGCCGATCCCATCGGCCTGGCCGTCTTCGCCATCGCCTACGCGGCCATTCCCGTCGACAGCCGCCTGCGCTCGCCCAATTCCCTGTTGCTGTTCGTGCTGCTGTCCTTCGTGTCGGGTATCTTCGGCTCGGCCGGCGCCTTCATCTGGATCGGCACCACCCATGCCGGCCTGCGCGAGGTGCTGCCGATCTGGCAGGGGTGGTGGCTGGGCGCGTTCCTGCAATCGGTACTGATCGCCGGGCCGCTGCTGTATCTGCTGGGCCCGGCCGTCGACCGCTGGCGGGCCAGGCGCGACTGGGCCAGGCCCGAGGGCGAGGGCACCCCCTACAGCCCGCTGGCCGGTGCCGCGACGATCCTGGCCGGCGTCCTGCTGTTCCTCTTCCTGACCGCCCGCCTGAACCTCGACGCCTTCTCCTCTGCCGGCAGCGATCCGGCGGCGATCCGGAAGGCGGCCCAGGCGCTGGCGGACGCCACCGGCGCCGTCCATTGGATCGTCGCCGCCATCATCGTCTTCGCCGCCTATTTCGGCACCCAGCTGTTCGTCCACTGGAGCCGGGCGGCGCGGGTGGCGGCGCAGGAACTGTCCGACGCCCACGCCCGCCTCAACGCGGTGATGGACAGCCTCGACGCGCTGGTCTTCGTGTCGGACATGAAGTCGCAGGACCTGCTGTACCTCAATCCGGCCAGCCGCCGCATCCTGGGCCGCGACCAGGCGCGGACATGGCGCGACGTGCTGCGGCCCCAGGGCGACTTCGATCCCGACGACCACCTCACCACCGAGAGCGGCTCGGCCAAGGGCTGGGTGCTGCGGGAATTCCAAAGCGGCCGCGACGGCCGCTGGTACGAGTTGCAGGAGCAGCCGATCCGCTGGGTCGACGGCCGCCCGGCCCGCTTCGCGGTGGCCATGGACATCACCCGCCTGCAACAGGCGCGCGCCCGCGCCGAGGAAGCCACCCGCGCCAAGTCGGCCTTCCTGGCGACGATGAGCCACGATATCCGCACGCCCATGAACGGCATCGTGTCCATGGCCGAGATCCTGGGCCAGACCCCGCTGTCGCGCGAACAGAAGGGCATGGTGGACGTGTTGCGCGACTGCGCCGAGAGCCTGCTGTCGATCATCAACGACGTCCTCGACTTCTCCAAGATCGAGGCTGGGCGCCTGGACCTGGAGACCATCGAGCTGTCGCTGGCCGACGTGGTCGAGAGCGTCGCCGGGCTGGTCTATCCCCGCGCCGCCGAGAAAGGACTGGCGGTCCTGGTGTGGGTCGACCCGTCGGTGGCCGACCGCCGCATGGGCGACCCCAACCGGCTGCGCCAGATCCTGCTCAACCTGGCCGGCAACGCGGTCAAGTTCACCCATTCCGGCCGCGTCGAGATCGAGGTGACCGAGGAGGACGGCGCCGTCCGCTTCGCCGTCCGCGACACCGGGATCGGATTGTCCGACGAGCAGCAGGTGCGGCTGTTCCAGCCGTTCTCGCAGGCCGATGCCTCGATGTCGCGCCGCTTCGGCGGAACCGGGCTGGGGCTGTCCATCTCGCGCCGGCTGGTGCGCCTGATGGGCGGCGCCATGGGCGTGACCAGCCGACTGGGCGGCGGCGCCTGCTTCTGGTTCAAGATCCCGCTGCCCCCGGTCACGCCCGCCGCGCCACCCCCGTGCCCGGAGCTGAGCGGGGTGCGGGTGCTGGTGGTGGCGCCGGCCGGCCCCGGCCCGGCCCCGTTGGCGCGCTATCTCGCCCATACCGGCGCCGACGTGGTGATGGTGGGCGATGCGGGCGAGGCGTGGGCACGGCTGGCCGACGGCCCCCCGGCCCAGGTGGTGGTGGTGGACCTCAGCCGGGTGCCCGGCGGCGCCGAACTGCTGCGCGGCCTGGCCGCCGAGCCCCGCCTGGCCGGGGCGCGGGCGGTGGCGCTGATGAGCCTGGCGCAGGTGTCGGGCCCCGATGAACCGCCCCCCGCCTTCGCCATCCTGCCCCATCCGTTGCGCCGGCAGGCGCTGTGGACGACAGTCGCCGCCGCTGCCGGGCGTGGGGAGATCGAGGCGCATGACGGCCCCCTGGCGCCCGCGCCGGCCCATTTCCTGCCGCCGTCGGCGGAGGAAGCGCGTGCCGCCAGGTGTCTGATCCTGGTCGCCGAGGACAATCCCACCAACCAGATGGTGATGGAACGGGTGATGGAGCGGCTGGGCTATGCCGCCGTGGTGGCGGGCAACGGCCTGGAGGCGCTGAAGGCGCTGGAGGCCGGAGGCGTCGGGTTGCTGCTGACCGATTGCCACATGCCGGAAATGGATGGCTACCAGCTGTCACGCGCCATCCGCGCCAAGGAGGCCGAACACGGGGAGGCGCGCCTGCCCATCGTCGCCCTGACCGCCGACGCGATCGCCGGAACCGAGGACACCTGCAAGGCGGCCGGCATGGATTGCTATCTCACCAAGCCGGTGGACACCGTCCGCCTCGACGAGGCCATACGGCTGCTGCTGCCGGCCGCCGAGCGCCTGCGCCGCCCGGCCCGGGGCGAACCCGTGCCGCCACCGCGGGAGAACGGCGGCGGCGGCGACGTGCTCGACCTCGGAGTGCTGCGGACCGCCTTCGGGCGCGTGGACGCCGACGCCGTCGCCCTGCTCGACAGCCTGACCCACATCCTGGCCGGGCAGGCCGAGGCCATCGCCGCGTCCATCGCCGCCGGCGACCTTCTCACCGCGCGAGAGGCGGCCCATTCCGCCAAGGGTGCCGCCGGTTCCGCCGGCGCCGTGGATGCCGCCCGGCGGGCGGCGGCGGTCGAGGCGGCGGCCAAGGCGGGCGACGCCGAGGCCGCCCGCGCCGGCTTGGTTCCGTTGCGATCGGCCATCAACCGCCTGAAGGAAGCGGTGCATGCGGTGGCGGTGGATGCCTGATCCGCGAACAATGGCCTATTCGGCCAACGGGATGTCGAGCCACGGCGGCAGGGCGCCGTCGTAGATCAGCTCCTCGACGCTCTGGCGCAACAGGTCGCGCGCCAGCTGGGTGGCGCCGGGGGCCAGCATCATGCCCAGGTGCGGCAGCAGCAGGTCGCGGGTATCGACCCGCTGCACCGGCTCGCCGTCGAGCCGGCGGCGGGGCGGCGACACGGTGTTGATGTGGTCGAGCGCCAGTTCCTGGACCGCCGCCTTGAACAGGCCCTCCAGCGTGTTCTTTTCCAAGAGTTGCTTGTACTCGCGCGAATTCAGCTCAGCCTGCGCCCAGGACGGCGGCGGCTCGGGCCTCGGCGGTGGCGGCGGCAGCGGCGGGGTGCCGTCCATGGCATCCAGTTGGGTCATCAGCCGACCGACCATGCGGGCGGCGACCATCTCCTCCTCGGGCGTGGCGCCGTTGGCCACCGTGCGCGCCATCAGCGCCCGCAGGCGGGCCAGGACGCGCGCGCGCACCTCGGCGGTCACGGCCGTCGGCTCCGGGCGGGCGGGCCGTACCGGCCTCCCGCGCGAGGGTGGTCCTTGTCCATCGGCGGCGATTCTATGCCCCGCGGATGCATCTGTCATCACCGCGCGCGCGGACGGCGAACGCAAGCGCGTGACTCGCGCGCCCTCTGTGCATAGAGTGGAGGGGAGGAAGTCGTGGGGATAGGGGTATGCAGCCGGGAAAAGTCCTCGAACGCAAGGTATTCTACGCCGGGCAGAAGATTTTCAAGGAAGGCGACCGCGGCGATCGCGCCTATCTGATCCAGGATGGCACGGTCGAGATCGCCAAGAACGGCATGACGCTGGCCAGCCTGGGCAAGGGCGAGCTGTTCGGCGAGATGGCCCTGGTCGACGACCAGCCGCGCATGGCCAGCGCCATCGCGCTGACCGACTGCTCGGTGGTGATCATCAGCCGGGATACCTTCCGCGAGAAGCTGGCCAAGGCCGACCCCTTCATCCGCGGCCTGCTGAACATCTTCGTGCGCAACATCCGCAACCTGACGCGCTAGTCCGCCATGGCGGCGCTGCGGGGGGGCTTTTCAGCCGACTATCCGCGCTACAGCTGCGACCAGCTGTTCGCGCTGGCCACCGACATCGAGAGCTATCCCACCTTCATCCCGTGGTGCCGCTCGGCCCGCGTGCTGTCGCGTGACGGCGCCGTGCGCGAGGTGGACAACCATTTCGGCGCCGGCCCCGCCGAACTGGGTTTCCGCTCGCGCGCGGTCGAGGAGCCGCCGCACCGGCTGGCCATCACCGCCGATGACGGGCCGTTCCGGCGCTTCGAGCTGGTGTGGTCGTTCAGCCCGCTGGAGGGCGGCGGCTGCCGGGTGCGCGCCGACTATGTAGTCGATTTCCGCTCGGGCTGGCTGCAGGGGCTGGCGCGGCTGACCGTCCACGAGGTGGAGCGCCGGGTGGTGCGCAAATTCCGCGACCGCGCCCGCGCCGTCTACGGTCGCTAATCCGCCACGCTTTCCAAGAGCGCCATCAAGCCGCCCAGGATCTGCTTGGGGCTGGGCGGGCAGCCGGGAATGTGGAGATCCACCGGCACCACCTCGTGGACACCGCCGGCCACGGCGTAGGAGCCGGCGAAGCAGCCGCCGTCCTTGGCACAGTCGCCCATCGCGACCACCCATTTCGGCGCCGGGGTGGCGTCGTAGGTGCGTCGCAGCGCCTCGGCCATGTTCCAGGTCACCGGCCCGGTCACCAGCAGCACGTCGGCATGGCGCGGGCTGGCGACGAAACGGATGCCGAAGCGCTCCAGGTCGTGGACCGGGTTGTTGGCGGCGTGGATCTCCAACTCGCAGGCATTGCAGCTGCCGGCATCCACCTCGCGGATGGACAGGCTGCGGCCCAGCCGGTGGCGCGCCGCCACGCCAAGGCTCTCGGCCAGTTGCCGCAACGCCTCGGCATCGGGGTCGCCGCCGCCGGTCATGGTGTGCGGACCTTTGAGCAGGTGGCGGGCGATGAGATGGGCGATGGGGGGGAAGATCATAGATCGTGCCCCGAATACGAGCAGTTGAAGCTCTTGTTGCACAGGGGGAAGTCGGCGACGATGTTGCCCTCGATGGCCGCCTCCAGCAGCGGCCACTGGAACCACGACGGATCGTGGGGGTGGCAGCGGACCACCTTGCCGGCCTCGGACAGCCGCAGCCACACCAGCACCTCGCCGCGGAAGCTTTCCACCACCGCCATGCCCTCGCCGGCGCGGTTGGGCACCGGCGCCAGCACCGGGCCGCGCGGCATCTGCTTGAGGATCTGGTCGACCAGGCGCAGGCTGGCCCGCACCTCCTCGATGCGCACCATGACGCGGGCGTGGACGTCGCCCTCGGCCAGCACCGGCACGGCGAAGTCCAACTGGTCATAAGGCGGGTAGCCCGGCGCCTTGCGGGCGTCGACGCCCCGGCTGGAAGCGCGGCCGATGAAGCCGCCGGCGCCGAAGCGGTGGGCCAAGGCGCCGGGCAGGACGCCGGTTCCGGTGGTGCGGTCCAGCAGCGAAGGCGTGTTGTCGTACAGCGCCACCGCCTTCTCGAAGCCCTTGCGGAAATGGGCCAGCAGATGGCTGAGTTCTTCCCATCCTTCCTCGGCCAGGTCGACGGCGACGCCGCCCGGCACCACCCGGTCCATCAGCAGGCGGTGACCGAAGCACGAATCGTTGGCGCGCAGGATCCTCTCGCGCAGCACGCCCATGTGGCCCAGCATGATGGCGAAGGCGGCGTCGTTGCAGATGGCGCCGATGTCGAAGACGTGGTTGGCGAGGCGCTCCAATTCGGCCATCAGGGCGCGCAGCCAGTGCGCCCGGGCCGGCACCTCCACCCCCAGCGCGGCCTCGACGGCGCGCGCGAAGGCCAGGGCGTAGGCAACGGTGGAATCCCCCGACACCCGGCCGACGACGCGGGCGGCCTCGGCCAGAGGCTTGCCGGCCAGGACGCCCTCGATGCCCTTGTGGACGTAGCCCAGCCGTTCCTCCAGCCGCACCACCGTCTCGCCCTGGGCGTGGAACCGGAAATGGCCGGGCTCGATGACGCCGGCATGCACCGGTCCCACCGGGATCTGGTGCAGGCCCTCGCCCTCGGCGGTGAGGAAGCGGTAGGTGAAGGGGCGGCCCTCGGTCAGCCGGGGCGCCCCCAGCGGATGGCGCACGCCCCAGCGGCCGTGGTCCAGCCATGGCCGCTGATCGTCCAGGCCCTCGGGCGCCAGCCCCCACAGGTCGCGGATGGCCCGTTCCAGCCGGATCGCCGAGGGCCGCACCTGCGACAGCGCGAAGAACCGGTGGTCGGGGCAGGGATGCGAGGCCACCGCGATGGCGCCGGTATCCTCGCCGCGCAGGGCGACGTGCACCTCGGCCGGCTCGGCCCACTCGGCCAGGATCTCCCAGTTGGACACCGCCATCTGCTCGACCATCCGGCGCCAGGCGCGGGCATCCAGTTGGAAGCGCGGCCACGGCTTGTGCCCGGGCACCTCGCGACCGGCCGACAGGAACTCCAGCAGGGTCACGTTTCCCATCATCCCAGCAGCCTCGCCACGGTCTGGAACCATTCGGTCAGCGGTTCGGGCAGGTACAGGCCGGCCGCCACCACCAGCGCCAGATGCGCCCACAGCGGCAGATGCACCAGCGCGGTGGACAGCGGCGACGCCGTTCCATGCGCCACCGGCCCGGCCTTGGGCTCGCCGAAGGCCATGCCTTGGAGCCGCGACAGCAGTGCGCCGAAGGCCAGGAGCAGCCCCAGCACCAGCGGCACCGCCAACAGCGGCTCGCGGGCAAAGGTGGAGGCGACCACCAGGAACTCGCTCATGAACACCCCCATGGGCGGCAGGCCGGCGATGGCCAGGACCGCCACCACGAAGGCCCAGCCGAGCGCCGGATGGCTGGTGGTCAGGCCTCGGATGTCGGCGATGTTCTTGGTGCCCGCGTTCTGGCTGATGACGCCGACGGCGAAGAAAATGGCCGACTTGGTCAGCGAGTGCATGGTCATGTGCATCAGCCCGGCGAAATTGGCCAAGGCGCCGCCCATGCCGAAGGCGAAGGTGATCACCCCCATGTGCTCGATGGAGGAATAGGCGAACAGCCGCTTGATGTCGCCGCGCCGGTACAGCATGAACCCGGCCAGCAGCAGGCTGGACAGCCCCATGACGATCATCATCGGCCCCGGCGCCAGGGTGGCGGGATTGGCCGAGATGATCATCTTGAAGCGCAGCAGCGCGTAGAGTGCCACGTTGAGCAGCAGCCCGGACAGTACCGCCGAGATGGGCGTCGGGCCCTCGGCATGAGCGTCGGGCAGCCAGGCGTGCAGCGGCGCCAGGCCCACCTTGGTGCCGTAGCCGACCAGCACGAAGACGAAGGCCAGGTTCAGGAGGTCGGGCTGGAAGGCGCCGGCGCGGCTCACCAGCAGCGTCCAGGCCATGGCGTCGGCACCGCCGCCCATCACCGGCTGCGCCGCCAGATAGACCAGGGTGGTGCCGAACAGAGCCAGCCCGATGCCCACCGAGCACAGGATGAAATACTTCCACGCCGCCTCGATGGCCTCGCGGGTGCGGTACAGGCTGACCATCAGCACGGTGGTCAGCGTCGCCGCCTCCACCGCCACCCACATGACGCCGGTGTTGTTGGCGACCAGCGCCAGCAGCATGGTGAACATGAAGGCCTGGTACATGGAGTGGTAGAAGCGCAGATGGGCGTCGCCCAGCCGCGCCGCCGCGCTCTCGCGGGCGATGTAGGCGGCCGAGAACACCGCGGTGGTCATGCCGACGAAGGCGGTCAGCGCCACCAGGTAGATGTTGAAGTCGTCGATGAAGAACAGCCGGGTGGGCTCGGGCCGCGCCCTGAACAACGGCAGCGCGGCGGCGAAGGTGGCGCCCGAGGCGGCCACGTTCAGCCACGCCGCCACCCGCCACCACGGCAGCACCGCCAGCGCCAGCGCGGCGGCCAGCGGGATGCCCAGGATCCAGAACAGCGGGTTGTCGGGGCCGGGCAGCGTCACTGGCGGTCCCCCCGATAGGTTTCCAGGTATTGCAGGTCCAGGGTGTCGAAGCGCTCGCGGATGCGGAAGAAGAAGATCCCGAACAGGG
>JBFMHS010000385.1:0-22503 GCA_040751765.1 Pseudomonadota bacterium
CCCAGCCCAAGTGCCAAAACATTCTTCGCGTCCATCGTCCACCCCTTCGTCGGTAATGCCGAAAAAGGGTAGCCGATTACAGCCTACGTGACTTCTGGAATTCCACTTGCTGCGTCGAAGAGCCCTATATTCTCTTCGCCCTGGTGGTCCGTTTCGGCATCGCCCAGCCACATGAGGCTTTCTATCATTCCTTGACCAGCACCAATGCCCGTTTGGCCGACGAAGCGTTCGTCAGCCGCACCGTGGCCGACTTGGCTCTCGAGGCCGCCGCCTCCGACAAGTGGCAGTGGAACGTGGCCTCGGGCAAGGTCGATTTGGCCCCTAGTTTTTACGCCTCCTTGGGCTACGCGCCGGATGAGCTTCCGTCCCAGATCGATGAACTCGTTAACCTCCTGGGTCACCCCGATGACGTTGCGCCGATGCGGCTTGCCGTGGCCAATGTTGCAACGGGGAGGACGGATCGGATCGAGATCGAGACGAGGTTGCGATCCAAGTGCGGCACATGGCGATGGATGCTGTCGCGTGGCCGTACGGTCAAGCTCGACCTCCACGGCCGGCCGGCGATCATCCTGGGCATCAATGTCGACATCACCGAGCGCAAAAAATCCGAGATGGCGCTGCGAAGCAGCGAGGAGCGCTTTCGGGCCATCTTCAATTCGGTCGACGATTTCATCTTCATCCACGACGCGCGAACCGGCGCCATCCTGGACTGCAACGACCGCGCCTGCGTCCTCTACGGCTATTCGCGAGAGGAGATGCGGGGGCGGGATGTCCAGGCACTGTCGTCCGGCACCGCCCCCTATACCAAGGTCGGAGCGGCCGTCTGGATGGCAGCGGCGCGGGCGGGGCGCCCGCAGCAAGTGGAATGGCACGCCCGCAGCCGGGCCGGGCGGCTGTTCTGGGTCGAGATCCGCGTCCGCGCCGCCACTATCGGCGGACGCGAATTGCTGCTGGTTGCCGGCCGCAACGTCACGGAGCGGCGCGAGGCGGCCAAGGCCCTGGAATGGGACGCCAAGATCAGCGCTACCATGGCCGACCTCGGCAAGCAGCTACTGCTCGATAAAACTCCAAATGAGATTGCGGAGTGGATTGCTGCGGCCGCCAAGGAATTGACCAGTTCCGCTGTCGCGCTGGCAATCCCCACCGGTGCGGACGCCGAAGGCCTCGTCAGCGAGACGGTGTGCGGAGGACTGCCGCCGCAGGACTGCCCCCTGATCAAAGACGTCCTCAAGGCCGGAAGGCCAGCCATCCGCAATGACCCCACCTGCGCCAACACCCTCGTAGGCGGCTGCGGCCGCTTCGTCGCCGCCCCCGCCGTGGCCGGCGGCCATCTGATGGGCATGGTGGTGGTGGCCGGCAGTCTGACAGACTACCGTCTCGAGCACATGGACATCGTCGAGCGCTTCGCCGACCAATACGCATTGTTCCTGCAGCGCCTGCATAGCGAGGCGACCTTGCGCGACAGCGAGGAACGGTTCCGCAGCATGACCAAGGCGGCCCAGGATGCCGTCATCGTGCTCGATGGCGGGGGCAGGGTAACGTTCTGGAATCCCGCCGCCGAAAGGCTGTTCCAGTACACTGCCGATGAGATAGTCGGCCAGGAGCTCCACCCACTGATCATGCCCGATTCCGACAACAGGGATTACCGAAGCAACTATCGCCATTTCGCGGCGACTGGCGAAGGCGGCATCCTCAACCGAACCCTCGAACTTGTCGCCCGCCGGAAGGACGGGCACCAATTCCCGGTCGAGTTGTCGGTCGCTCCGTTCCGCTTCGGAAGCACCTGGAACGCCATCGGTATCGTCCGCGACATCTCGGATCGCAAGGAATTGCAGCAGCAGTTGATACAACTCCAGAAGATGGAGGCGCTGGGCAATCTCGCCGGAGGAATCGCCCACGACTTCAATAACCTGATCCTGCCCATCATCATGTTTACCGAGATGGCGATCGACGACCTGCCCGCCGGCTCGCCGACCGCCCAGATGCTGAACACGGTGCTGGGTGCCGGTGAGCGCGCCAAGGAGTTGGTGGCACGCATCCTGGCCTTCAGTCGCAGGGTGGATAGCGAACGCGTTACCGGCAACCTGCTGGCTGTCGTCGAGGAGGCGCTGGAGCTGGTGCGGGCGACCATGCCGACCAGCGTTGAATTGCGCCGCGAACTGGCCGATGTCGGCGAGTTGCCGTTCGACCGCTCGCAAATTGAGACGGTGCTGCTTAACCTCGCCTCAAATTCCGTCGACGCCATTGACGGCAAGACCGGCTGGGTCTCGGTCGGACTGAGCCGGGTGGTAGCCACCGAGGCGCTCGCGGCCGGAGTGCTCAACATCGTCGTCGGCAAGGACTATGCATTGCTGCGGGGCAAAGATTCCGGTTGTGGCATGCCCGCCGAAGTCGTCGACCGGCTGTTCGATCCCTTTTTCACCACCAAACCGGTGGGTCAGGGCACCGGCCTGGGTATGCCCATGGTTCACAGCATCGTCCGCAACCACGGCGGCGCCATCCGCGTCCACAGTCTGGTAGGCAAGGGTACTACCGTCGAAATATATCTTCCCCTCGAACCCTGAGAGCCGAAGAATGCCGACCCCCGAAATCACTCACGTCATGGTTGTCGACGACGAGGACGACGCCCGCGCAGCCTTGACGCTGTGCTTGCAGCGGGAGGGCTACCGGGTGACGCCCTGTGCCCACGCGGGCGATTTCTGGCAGACCTTTGGCGCATCAGGGGCCGACCTCGTGCTCCTGGATGTACGGATGCCCGGGGAGGACGGCTACTCCATCGCCCGGCGGCTGCGGGCCGATCGAATGGCGGACGTCGGAATCATCATGGTCAGCGCGCTGGGCGATACCGTCGACAAGGTGGTCGGACTGGAGGTGGGCGCCGACGACTATATCACCAAGCCCTTCCACTGCCGGGAATTGGTCGCCCGCGTCCACAGCGTCTTGCGTCGGCACCATCCCGTTCCAACCACCACCCCCTTCGGCAGGCTCGACGAGATTGTCTCCAAGCTCGATCAACTGGCCGGCCAGGTCCAGCAGATTGACCAGGGAACCCGCCACATCGAACATGCGGTCAACGCCACCGAACGGACCTCATGTCCCCAATGCGGCAGCCCGCTGCATTACCACCGCGCCGAAAGCGGCCGCCTCGGCATCTGCGAAGCCTGCGGCTGGAGCCATTTCGTCGAGGGTTGATGTCCGAGTGGCGGTGAGCGCCCCACTCCGCAAGGGCCTGGTCAAATTCGGCGTTCGCATTGGCGGTCGGCCAGCAGGCCGCCAGGTCGGTCCGCAGGTCATGAACCGGTCACGTCACACCGAGTGGTGTAGCAGCGTTAGCCTGGGGATGATGGCGCAGGGCCACGATCAGGGGCAGGAAAGCCGACGCAGCGCAGCACCTGGAGGTGCCGGGAGGCTTGCCGACCCGATGTCCGGCTAAGCACTTTTCTGCCTGGGAACAGACGGTCCGCTTCCGGCCCAATCACGACGCCTGCGCCCACCCAGGTGCGGTTATGGTCTAGCGCGAGCTAGCAGCCCCCGGTCATTAGCGTGATGGATCTACGTAGCCGATCATCGGAGTTTGTTGCGGTTCAACGCATGCCCGTGGCGACGGCACGAGCATTGCTAAAATTCGGATTATCGTTGAGCTCCCGAAGGGTGCGAATAAGGCTGCCGTCCAGCTACGGACGGCGCGTGGTGATATCACCACGCCTATCCTGCCACGGGACGACAAGGCAAAAAGGGGCGCACTTCGTCAAACATCGTCCAACTGCGTCAAACATCGTCAAACCCGGGAAGATCTGCGGGCCGGGACGGTAGGTGGAGGAGCACCAGGCGCTGGGGCGTTGAGTTTGATGGTGGTTGGCAATCCGGTACCGTTTGGCACCTCAGCGAGCGGGTCCAGGGGGGCTTGCTCCCCTGGTCGCGGGGTCAAGGGGGCGCGACCAGCCCCCTTGCCGCCCATCTCAACGCACAGGCCCCATTGACCTTGGGCGGACCGGTTGCAATAACCCTCCGGCCATGACTGCAGCACGCCATCCGAGAATCGCGATCTACGCCCGCTATTCAAGTGACCTCCAGAACCCCTCCTCGGTCGATGACCAGGTCGCGCTCTGCCGCAAGGTCATCGCGGACCAGTTCCGGCCGGCCGATCCGGAGAAGGTGCTGGTGTTCTCGGACGCGGCGATCTCCGGCGCCACCATGGAACGCCCCGGGCTGAAGCGGTTGCTGGCGGCCGTGGGGGCCGGCCGCGTCGACCTGGTGCTCGCCGAAGGCCTCGACCGCCTGTCGCGGTCCCTGAAAGACATCGCGGCGCTCCACGAGACCTTGGGGTATCATGGGGCTGGGATCTGGACCGCCCATGAGGGCCGGATCACCGAACTGCACGTCGGTCTCAAGGGGACCATGAATGCGTTGTTCCTTCGCGACATGAAGGCCAAGATCAAGCGGGGCCAATCGGCACGGATCGCGGCCGGCTTCGCGGCTTCCTCCTGCGCCTATGGGTATCGCGTGGTCCGGGGCGTGGTCGACGAGAAGGGGCGAAACGTCAATGGGGTCCGGGAGATCGACGAGGACCAGGCGCGAACCGTCCGGCGGATCTATGACGAGTATGCCGCCGGCCGGAAGATTACCGCGATCATCGAGGACCTGAATCGAGACGGGATACCGGCGCCAGCTGGCGGGCTGTGGAAGCGCAATGCCATCGCGGGGTCGCCGAACCGGCAGGAAGGCGTCCTCTACAACGAGATCTACGTCGGCCGCCTGGTCTACAACCGCACCCGGATCGTGCGAGATCCCTCCACTGGCCGTCGGCGCTATGTGGTCAACCCCGAGTCCGAGTGGACCAGGACGTTCGTGCCCGAGCTGCGGATCATCGACGAAAAGCTTTGGGCGCACGTCCAGGCACGGCTGAGGAAAACGGATCGGCCGGCGCCGGAGCCGAAGCGCCGGCTGCCGGCGACGATGAAGGTTCACAACCAGCGCGCCCTTACCGGCTGGGTGAAGTGCGGCTGGTGTGGTGGCCCGAAGTCGCTGGCCAACGAGACGCGATACCTCTGCTCCACCCACCGGTATGCGAAGAAGTGCCGCAACTCGCGGGGCACCAAGGAGCCCGTGTTGATGGCGGCCGTCCTGGGCGAGTTTCAAGCTCGGATCGACGGCGAGGTCGATTTCACCCCCGCATTCGCGCGCGCTTTCGCCCGGGAAAGCCGTCGGCGGGCCAACCTGGTCAAGTCCGAGGCGGATGTACGGGCAAGGATCGATAGGCTGCTGGGCGCGGTCGAGCGTGGCGTCAACGAGGATGCGGTGACCGATCGGATCTTGGCGTTGCAGGGAGACTTGGAGCGGATACGCGAGGAGCTGCACCAAGGTATCGTCGCTGATCTTCCGCCGGAGGAAGAAATCCGTGCGAGGCTCACACGGGCGGTTTCGGAGATCGGGAAAGCGGATGACGTGCCGCGAACACGCCTGATGTTCGAGCGCCTGCTGAGAGAGGTCGTGCTGACGCCGATTCCCGGCCAGCCGCGAGGGGAGACGATCCAGATCACCCTGCGCGAGGAGGGCTGGCCGGAGTTCTGGCGGATGATCGTCGAGGGGCCGGAATAGGCGACCGTCCCTATTCCTGCTCCTCGGTGCTTTCCGGCGGCAACAGCTCATCGACCGCCATGCCCAACGCGGCCGCCAGCCGGCGATACGCGGCCACCGACCCAGGCTTCTTGTGCCCCTCGATCTCGACCAGGTAGCTGCGCGCCACGCCCGCCTTGTCGGCCAGGGCCTGCGGCGAGAGCCCACTATGCTCACGCCAGATCCTGACCGGGTGTTCGCCGGCCATGAGGCGCATGACCAGCTCGACGGGCAGGTGGTCGGCTCGCGCGGCCTCCTTCCCGATCTCCGTCTCCCGGGCCTCGGCGGCCTTCAGCGCCATGACATCCTCGGCGTCCTCGATCACTTCGAGCATCATCTCGAAGTCGGCCCGGCGCAGGGTCACGGTATCGTCGGTCTGTGCGATGGGATGGATTGCGTTCATCGGTATACCTCGTCGCGCTTGGCGATCTTGTCCACGATCATCTCCCCGGCCTCATGGTCCAGGCGGTAGACCGCGCGCCAATCGCCCTGGCGAATGCGGAAGCCCGGCTGGTCGGTCAACCGCTTCGCCCACGGATGTTGGCCCATGGGATCGGCGGCAACCTGCTGAAGTTTCGCCAACAGACCCGCGCCCTCCTTGCGGGGAGCCTTGGTCAGTGCCTTTGCGGCGGTGGGGGAGAAAATCAGCTTCATGGCCCATTGTCGCTATTGGAGACAGGTTCGTCAAGGGTGCATTGTCGCTAACGGCGACTATTTGCGGGTCACGCGGCGATGGCCAGCGCGTCGAACGACCTGGCTGCCTTTTCCGCGTCGTGGTGCATCATGACGTTTGCGGCGGCGATCTGCTCCAGGGCCACGGCGGCGGCGTCCATGCGGATGCCCGTCGACCACGGGGCGGCGGCCAGGTGGGCGAAGTCGTCGTCGGCGACGCGGGCGCAGAGGGTGCCGAAGGTCGCTCCGGGGGTCCAGCTGAGCAGATACACCACCTCGTCGTGCCAATGAAGATACGTCTGGGCTTCGTGGGCGTTGCGGGTCATGGGAGCCTCCATCGTCCTTGGTTTCGATGGCGGTCCGTCAACAGGGCCGGGCGGACGGAGGCATAGCATTTTGGGGGGACCGCGCCGGCTTGCCGGCGTGGGGGAGCCAAAATGCGTCATTGCCGCCGGCCGACTGGCCCTGTAGGACCACAGCCACGAAGCCAAGTACGATGGAGGCTCCACGCACCGTCTGCGGGTGCGCGGTATCGGCGTTGGTGCGTGGGGGAGGTTGTTTCGCGGTCCATGTACATGGAGCTCGAAACAGGGGGTAGGAGGGCGGTTAGAGGGACAGTCCCTGCGCCTGATCCAGGACGTGCAGCTTCGCCGTACGGAGCCACCTCGGGAAGTTGGTGGCCATGCTCTTGACCTGGTTGCGCTCGATGGCGGCGATCAAGCGCATGCGGGTGCGCGAGTTGTCGAGGAGCCACGCCCGGTCGGCGAGCGCCAGACCCTCGGGAAGGTTGGCCAAGCTGCGTTGGTAGCGGCGCTCCACGTCGGCGCCGGACACCCGGTGCCCTCCGTCCTGGACGCGCACGACGATGCGGCCCATGGAGATCTGAGGGCTGTCGGTGCATACGAACACCAGGTTGACCTTGAAGCTGGCCGCCTTCGCGTCCTTCATCAGCTGGATCTCACGGTTGCCGGAAAACGTGGTCTCCAGCGCGAAGGTCCGGCGCTCGGCGAGGAGTTGCTTTTGCAGGTTGAGTGCTTGGCGGCCGGCCTGCATGGCGGTATCGCGGGCCTCGGGGTGAGCCGGGTTCAGGTCTCGGGCGATGTCGTCGGGATTGATGATGGGTAGCTTGCCCGCCAAGTGGCGCCGGACCAGGGTGGTCTTCCCGCTCCCATTCGGCCCGGCGATGATCCAGATCTGATGCATCACAGATCCCGGATCAGGACTTCCGTGTCCTTGCTGAACGTCACCAGCTGGCGGCGGCCGTCGGGGTACTCTTTGACGACGCCGTCGGGAAAGCGGTCGTCGCCATAGTAGATGGCACGGCCGGCGGCGAGGTGGCGCTTTGCCTCCTCGCCGGTGTCGCTGGCCAACGCCCGCGTGAACATCGCGGCGAACTGCCGGTCTGCCACGTCGCTCATTGCGTCAAGGGTGTCGGGCTGTGCCATCGCGGCCTCCAGGTCAGCGCTTCCGTCCCGTCAGGAACAGGTCTCCATTAAGCCGCACCCGCACCGGCAATCCAACCCTAATGTCCGTTGCGGGCAGGCCTGCGGCCCCCTCATAGTCGTGCAATTGGGCAAGGCACCCCTCGCGGGGGAGGGCCGGCCGGATCGGAACCACCTGACCCTTCCCTTCGCGACCATCAATAGCGGTCACGCAGACGGCCTGGCGGGTGTTGCCCGGTTTGAGGGGTTCGATGACGGCGGAAACGCGGTCCCCTGGGAAGAGGATCGTGGAGCCATCGGGGCTCATCGCAGAATTGACCAAGTGGATATTAAGCGCCTGGCCCTGTGAATCGTGGCCGTCGATGATCGCGAATATGTCCGTTGCCGAGCTAATCGGCTGGGGCGCCGGCTGTTGAGCGCTGGCGCTCGCGGCAATAGCCACGCCTG
This sequence comes from Pseudomonadota bacterium, assembly GCA_040751765.1. GTDB lineage: Bacteria > Pseudomonadota > Alphaproteobacteria > Rhodospirillales > Magnetospirillaceae > CALABS01. Next base: position 8,178 of record JBFMHS010000385.1, read on the forward strand.
TGAATGCTATGAGCGCTCGCTTCATTGGGACCCCTCTCTTCATCTGGTCTCGTTCACGAAAAATGCTTCGCAACAAGCGACAACCCAGTCTTCGGTGACATGTTCGGCCTGGAGGAGATCGTCGGCGACGGCGCGATTCTTCCCATCGACCGTCGAAAAGGTAGTGCGGGCACCGCCAGACTTCTCGTCAAACCGAAACTCAAGGTAGGGCTGGTGAGGTTTATCTGGAACGCGGCGAGTTAAAAAAATACGGACCATTTCGTCGTCGTGGATGCCAGCATCAGCAAAATTCACCGGAGACTTTGCCTCATCCATCTTCGCGATGTAGGCGGCGACGGTGGTTTTGATGGTAGGAAGGGACTCCGTCTTCCATTTCACGCGGATTCGTTCGGCCTTCCGACGCATTTCTTCGGCGCGCAACGCCGCCTCATGCTCCTGGCGCTCCTTCTCGGCATCTTTGGCGCGGATGGCAAGGATTGCATCCTTCATTCGTTTGGAAAGCTCCATTGCATCGTCCCTTGGTTGTTGGCGTGTTAAGCCTCCCGTAAACGCACAGGGTCGTCAACCCGTCAGGACGCGGTGTCGTCGTCGCACACGGACAGAACCACCTTGTTGGGCTCCACCTCGGGAACGGTCATGCCGGCGCCGGCCGGCGCGAGGATGATCTTGATGGTGCAGTTGGCGCGGATGGCGTCCGCGACCCGCGTGGCCTGTTCCGGCGTCATCGCCTGTTGGGCGGCGTCGAACAGCGGGCGGAACTGCTGGGTCATGCCGGAACCGGTCGGCGCATAGACAACGGTGTGGCCGGTCGCTCCCTCGGCGGCGTGAAACTCGAACTTGTAGGGCGAAGCGTTGGCGATGATGGCGGCTACAGCCTCGGTGCCGAGGGCGGCCAGTTGGGTGGTGTCGCTGGTCACGGTGATAACGTCTGTCTTCACGGTCTTTTCCCCCTATGGGCTGTGTGTCGAGGGTTGGCTCGACACACCATGGATTGTGGTTGTCAGCTTCAGGATGCGCCGCTCAGAGCCAACCCATGGCGGTGGCGAGGCCAAGAGCGGCAAAGAGGATGGGCAGTTGCACAATCGGGTATTTGACGAACAGGAAATGCAGTGTCTTTTTCATGGTCTTCTGTTCCCTCTTTTGGGTTGCGGTGCCAATCTTCAGGAGAAAGCCACGTCGGCTCGCGGGCGCCGAAGAGGCTTCCAGTTGGGTTCGGCGGTCACGTCGAAGGCCTTGCCGTCGTCGGTAATCCGCATGTCATGGGGCGCCTCGCCGCCCAACAGGCCGCGCTTAATGAGTCCCCGGCAAATGCCGAGAGCGGCCAGGTAGTCGAGGGGGCACATGCCCCATGGGGCGTGATAGTCGAAACGCTCCGTGGGGTGTTCCTGCCCGTAAGCGATCAGGCGCAGCGCGGACAGGGAAAGCGGCTTGGCGCCGGCCTTCGGCTTGGTCATGGGCTCGCCCTTGACCAGCCGGGCCACCTTGCGGCCGTCCGTGGTCATCTGGATCATCAAGGACAGGATGCGGCGGCGGTGCTGGTCGATAATGCCGGTGTCGGCCTGCTTGGTCTTGACCAACCCACGCTCCACAAGAGCCGCCCACGTCGCCCCGGTGCCCTGGCTGACGAGGCCCTGCCGCTCCAACTCGCGGCGCAGCAGCCACGCGGCGGTGCCGTCCAGCCATTTCGCCCCAATGGGGCCGTACTCAATCCAGCGCCACCGGCTGGCCGGCAAGCCGCCCGGCCCACGCTGGGCAGCCTCACGCGCTTGGTCCTCGGCATAGACGGCCAGCAGATAGGCGCGCTGGCGCTCGTTCAGCGCGGCGGCGATCTCCTGCAAGGCGGTCTGCGAGGCCATGGCCTGTGCTCCTTCAAGTCGTGGTGTGCAGCCTTCAGTTTTCGTCGTCGTGGGGTGGATAGCACACCGTGCAAAGCGTCATGACCCAGATCGGGTCGAAGAAATCGGTGCGCTCCGCGCGGCCGAACTGGCCGCCGCAGCAGTCACACTTCGCGAGTGCTGGCGGTTCTTCCGCGACGCAGAAATCCCACCCTTCGTCATTGGCCATCGGGCTCTCCTGTTCCGTTCTCAAGTTCCTTGGCGGCCTGACGCCGGCGTCGGTGCCAGCTGGCCAAGTCGGTGCGGATCTGCTCCAGGCGCGCCAGCCGGGCGGCCTGGGCGCGGCTGATGTGGAATAGCTTTCCCCGGGCATCGACCACGGCCCTGCGGGCGTCGGCGATCGTCGCGGGCAGGTTCGGCGGCGGATGGTCGTCGAGGGCGAATTGTTGCAGCTGCTCGACCTGGATCTCGGCATGCCGCATCGTGATCACGGCATGCGCTTCATGCTCGATGTCGGCGGCGATCGCGGCGAGGAGCGCCGTCGCCTCAGTGTCCAGGCGTTCGATCGCTGCGACCGCGTCGGCCTGGCGCCGCCGCCAGTCGTTGGCGGCGGCGTTGCCGAACAGCGGCCCGGCATCCGGTCGCGTGGCGGGGGCACGGCGCTTCATACCGCACCTCCCAGGTTAGGGGCGCACACGGCCATCCCGGCGGCGATGGCGGCGGAATTCCGGTGCCGATAGCTCAGATCCAGGCAGACGCGCATCTCGGCCCATGCGGCGTCGGCCTCCGCCTCGGCCTGGCCGGCGCCGACCACGTCCATGCGTGCCAGCGCGGACTGGAGGCGCAGCTGCGCGGCGTTGTACTGCCCGAGCGCGGCCAGCGCCTGGCGCTGCGCCTGTTCGGCCTCGTGGTTGTGGTGGGCGATGGCCTGGGAGGCGTTGCCGGCGATCGCTATCATGGTCGTCATCATTCCCTCCCTTTCTTCGTCGTGGTCGCCTCGCGGGCCTTGGCGCGCTTGTCCTTCAATTCGTCGCGGGCGGTGGAGAACTCGCGGCAAAGCGCGGTCAGTCCGCCCTTCGCCTTGCCGACGCGCCAAGCATGGAGGGCTTTGGCCAGCGCCGGCCCCTTGCCCTTCCAGAAGTTGTTGAAGGCCTGCTGGTGAGCGGTGCAGCAGAAGTCCTGGTGCTTGTGGACCCGGTCGAACGAGCCGTCGCACCACAGGCAGGTGCCCTGGGGCTTGTCGGCCGCCGCCTGCCTCCTGCGCGCCCGCTTCGAGGCCTCCCAGGCCTGCCGGCAGTCGGCGCAACAGCACGTCTGGTTGCGACGGGGATTGATCAAAGGGTTGCCGCACCAACGGCAGAATTTGGTGTCGGAGGCCGCCAGTGGGGCTGTTTTGGGGTCCGTGTACACGGGCTGCGAAACAAGGGTCATGGCCGCCTCCTAGCCCACCTGGTTGGCCAGCCGAACGTCGTCGGCATTGGTGAAGCGGCGCACCCGCTGGAAGCGGAAGCCGAACCCCAGCTTCCAGATCTCGACCGGCGCCCCGGACTCGATCAGGAGGCCAACGAAGGAGGCATAGTGCCAGTGGGTGCGGGATCTCTTGCCGGCGTCGTCCTCGTGCTTCTCCTTGACCCAGGCCGCCGTTTCGGGGAACCCATGGTGGTTGTTCCAGATCGTGTTGCCGTAGCGCCCTCCCGGGAAGTGGAGGCCGTAATGGGCGCGGTAGCAGTAGGTCTCGGTTCGATCCTCCTCCCAGGCGCTGGCGGAGATCCATCCGACCAGGTCGCGGCCGTGAAGGATCACGCCGCAATGGGCGAAGGGCTGCTTGTTGTCCATCACGTTCAGGACGAGCCTCAGGGCGGGCGTGCGGGTCAGGTCCAGCAGGCTGGCGCGCGCGCTGCCGCCGGACTGCTCGCCGGTGCCGGGAAAGGACAGGCTGCTGGGAAGCCGTTTCGTCATGTCATGCCTCCAAGAAGGTGCGGTTGACCTTCTTCCTCGCCGTAAAATCGGGGGGAGCAAGTCAAGGGGGGCTGGGCGCGGCCGAAACGCCGGCCTGCCCGCCGGCTCGCCGGCGTTGGCGGGACGAGTGTTTCGCAACGCAAGCCCATGCCGGCGCGCTTGCGCGCCCTTGCCCCTTGAGTTGCGGGGACCGAAGGTCCCTCTTCCTGATCGTCCAACCCCAAGCACCAGCTTGGCTTGCGGCCGCCCTCGTAGGGGTGCGCGAGGCCGGCGTCGATGAACCAGGTCGCGAGATCGGTGCCGTCCGGCAGGGTGATGGTGGCCAACAGGCGGCCGTAGCGGTCCCGGCCGAAGTCGGACATCCAGACGGTGGTTCCACGGGGCAGCAGACGGCGCGCGGCCTCCGTGGCTTGCCGGCCTTTCTCGCGCTCGGCAAGGCAGCCGGCGCGATCGGCTTTCTCCGGGGTGTCGAAGTGGCGCGCTCGCACGGCTTCTCCCTCTGGCGCACCGGCGTGGGCGATCTGGTAGGTGTCGCCGTCGATGACCCACAGAATGCGGCCGGAAATGGCCGCTTCCGCCGCACTCAGCGACGTGACGCACCCGAGGATGACGACGAGGAAAGAGGCGGCGCACTGAAGCCGACTTGTGATCACAGTCATAGACGAGGCGTTCATTCGCGCCTCCCGGATCGGTTGGAGGTCGCGCGGCGTCGGCGCTGGGTCGAAGTGAGGCCGGGTGCAAGCCTCGAAGCGCGGATCGCTTGCAGCGTCGCCGCCGGCGCCGGCGCCTGGCGCCGGTTCCGGCCAAGGATGCCGGACAGGTACTGGGCGCCCGTGGTCCGGATCTGGCCGCCCCGGCGCATGATGGCCGTTTCCAGGATCGCCAGCGCGGCCGTCAGGCCGTAGCGCGTTCGCCAAGTGCGCCAAACCTGGGGCCACAGGGTCGGCGCATAGGTGCGTTGCAGCCGATCCGCCAACGCCATCAACTCGGAAGCCGTGTCCGGAACCGGCTCCTCTGGGGCCACCTCGCCGATGAATGCGCGAGCGAGGTCCAGCGCCTGGGCCTCCTCGACCTGGCCTGCATCCTCTTGGTTCGGCGCCCGGGGCTCGGACGAGACCGCCTCCTCCTCCTCGTCCTTGCCGAGCGACATACATACCTCCCCTGATTGGGGGGAGGTCGGCGCCCGCAGGGCGACGGGAGGGCGCCGGCCAGGCGTCCGATCAACAGACTTTTCGGCGGCCAATGTAGGGGATGTATGGGGGGTGTGATTCTCAACACCCCCGGAGGGTGCGCTAAGTTTTGTACCCTCCCCTCTCCGCAGCCACAACATACGGGCTACTTCCCGCAGTACCCCTTTCAACGTGTAGGTGTTGGCCTCGTTGCGGGCATAGCCGAGCCGATTTTCCTCGACATCGAGCATGCCCAGGTCGCGGAGCTTGGCCTCGGCCGCGCGTTGCGTGGAAGGCCGGATGCCGGCGCGGTTCTCAAGCTCCGAGCGGTAGGCGTCGAACTGGCCGGTCTCGCCCCCCAGGTACAGGAGAACGTCGATCAGGCAGGCCTCGGCGTCGGTCCACAGCCACTGGGTCTGGAGCCGCCATGGCCAGCGCGCCCTGGCCTGGGCTGCACGGCGCTGTTGTTGCATGCGCCGCGAGGGCGCGCGCCGGCGGCTGGTGTGGGGCAACTGGAGCGTCGGCACTTCCGGCGCCGGGCGGTATGTCTTCGTCGGCAACCCCACGAGCGCGGGTGCGGACTGCTCTCGTTTCTTGTCGATGGCCGCCGCTAGGGCGGCGTCCATCATCTGGCGCGGGGTCGGCTTCGATCCCGGCACGGCGGTTACGCAGGTCATCGTCCCTCCTGCCGGAGGGCGTGGACAACGACAGGGGAAAGGCACGAGCCGACCCACTCGGGAAAACACTAGGTTTCCCGTTGACAGGACCCGTCCGGCGGCTTAGAAAGGAGGTCGCAACACGCTGCCTTTCTAGGTCGCTCAAACAGGTCGCTAATCCTTGGATTGGCGGCCTTTTTGTTATGTCATTGGGGGTTCCACGCCTCTCTGCACGCAAGCGTAACCTTGCGCTCCACCGTGGGCTGTGATAAACACAGCCCACGGATTCGGCGGGACAGAATCTTGGTGGAGCTGAGGGGAATCGAACCCCTGACCTCCGCAGTGCGATTGCGGCGCTCTCCCATCTGAGCTACAGCCCCAGGAGGCGCCGATAATGGTGAAACGCCCCAGGCGTGTCAAGCGGCGCTTTCGGCCCTGTTTTCGGAGGCCCGGGGCCGGTCAGATGGCCGGTCAGATGGCCGGGCGGAAGGGTGGGCGCGGCGCGGTCCCCTTGCGCGCGCGCGCGGCTGCCGCTAGGGTTGCGGCGCAATTTCCCCAGTCCGAGGCCAGACCGATGGAGATCATCCTCGTCCCCCTGCTGACGGTCGTCTACTACGCGCTCGACATCTATATGTGGGTCGTGCTGGCGATGGTCATCTTCAGCTGGCTGCTGGCCTTCGGGGTGGTCAACACCTACAACCGCGCCGTCCGCGTCATCGGCGACGTGCTGCACCGCCTGACCGAGCCGGCGCTGGCCCCCATCCGCCGCGTGCTGCCCGATTTCGGCGCCGTCGACCTGTCGCCCATCGCGCTGTGGCTGATCGTCATTTTCGCCCAGATGGTGGTGGCCAACCTGATCGCCGCGGTTCGTTGACCGGGGCGGGGCCGTTCACGCCGGCGCCCGGCGGGCTCAGGGTGGCGGTGCGCCTGACCCCCAAGGCGTCGCGCGACCGCGTCGAGGGGCCGGCCCCCGAGGCCGACGGCGGCCGGGTGCTCAAGGTGTCGGTGACCGCCGTGCCCGAGGACGGCAAGGCGAACGCGGCGCTGATCAAGTTGTTGTCGAAGGAATGGCGGCTGCCCAAATCCGCCATCGACATCGTCCAGGGCGCCACCGACCGGCGCAAGGTTCTCTTCATCACCGGCGACGCCGACGAGCTTGGGCGCCGCCTCGATCAATGGATGGCGGAAAGACCATGAGCGAAGCCAAGATCATCGACGGCAACAGTTTCTCGGCCGGCCTGCGCGACGAGATCGCCGCCCGCGTGCGCGAGATCCGCGATTTCCACCACGTCACCCCCGGCCTGGCGGTGGTGCTGGTGGGCACCGACCCGGCCAGCCAGGTTTATGTGCGCAACAAGAACAAGCGCGCCACCGAGTGCGGCATGAAGTCGTTCGAGCACATCCTGCCCGCCGACACCTCCGAGCACCACCTGCTCAACCTGATCGAGGGCCTCAACGACGACCCCGCCGTCCACGGCATCCTGGTGCAGCTGCCGCTGCCGCGCCACATCGACGCCCAGAAGGTCATCGAGGCCATCCGCCCCGACAAGGACGTGGACGGCTTTCACCCCTGGAACGTGGGCAAGCTGGCCTCGGGCGGCATCGGCCTGATCCCGTGCACGCCGCTGGGCTCGCTGATGCTGCTGCGTGACCACCTGGGTCCCTTGACCGGGCTCAAGGCCATCGTCATCGGGCGGTCCAATATCGTCGGCAAGCCCATGGCCCACCTTCTCATCCGCGAGAGCTGCACGGTGACCGTCGCCCACTCCCAGACCAAGGACCTGCCGGCCGAGGTGCGCCAGGCCGACATCGTGGTCGCGGCGGTGGGCAAGCCCGAGATGGTGCGCGGCGACTGGATCAAGCCCGGCGCCACCGTCATCGACGTCGGCATCAACCGCATCACCAAGCCCGACGGGACCAGCAAGCTGGTCGGCGACGTCCGCTTCGACGAGGCGGTGAAGGTGGCGGGCGCCATCACCCCGGTGCCCGGCGGCGTCGGGCCGATGACCATCGCCTGCCTGCTCAGGAACACCCTGACGGCGGCCGCCCGCATCCACCGCCTCGACATCCCCGAGGCGGAGCCCTGGGCCTGATGCCATGCTCACCGGGACGGTCTGGCATCTGGCGCTCGCCGTCCTGGTGTTCCTGGTCAGCCACAGCCTGACCAACCTGAAGGCGGTGCGCCGGCCGGCCGAGGCCGCCGTCGGCGCGCGCGGCTTCACCCTCGCCTATTCCGCCCTGTCGCTGCTGCTGCTGTGGTGGATCATCCGCGCCTACCAGCAGGCGCCGACGCTGGTGCTGTGGGTCCAGGAGCCGTGGATGCGGTGGGCGCCGCCCGTCGCCATGGCCGCCGCCTGCGTGCTGATCGCCGCCGGCATGACCACTCCCAACCCGTTCTCCATCGGCCCCGGCGGCAAGGGCTACGATCCCGCCCGGCCCGGTATCCTGCGGCTGACCCGCCATCCGGTGCTGTGGGGGCTGGCGCTGTGGGCCGGCGGGCACGTGGTGCCCAACGGCGACGCCGCCGCGCTGCTGGTGTTCGTGCCGCTGCTGGCCCTCGCCCTGGCCGGCCCGGCGCTGCTGGACGCCAAGCGGCGACGCAGCCTGGGAGCGGCGCGCTGGCACGAGCTGGCCTGGTTGACCGGCCGGCCGGCGCCGGCGTTGCTGGCGGAGGTAGGTTGGCCGCGGGTGTTGCTGGGGGTGGCGCTGTTCGCGCTGCTGTACGCCCTGCACGAGCCGGTGATCGGCGCCAGCCCGCATCCCTGAAAACGCCGAAGGGGCCGGACGCTGGTGCGTCGCGGCCCCCGTCCGAAGTCGGCCCAAGGGGGATTGGGGGGGTCAGGCGACCTCGGAGTGCCGCCGCAAGGGGTCGGCGGCATCGGCGTCAACGGGTCGGATGATGCCACCGGCACCGCCCACCGCCTATCGCACCGAGGTCAGGGGCGCGGTGGCGTTAGGTCCTAGGACCTTGGCCCGGTCAGCCCCGGCGGCGGGTCCGCACGTATTCGCCCAACCCTTCGAGGCAGGCGGCCAGGGTGTCGAAGTCGGCGCGCTCCACCGTCAGGCAGCTCGACTCCTCCAGCGCCCGCACCGTGGCTTGGCGCAGGCGTTCGCCGCGCATGCAGGCCTGGCCGAAATGGCCGCCCGGCCCGATGACCGCGCGCTCGCCGCCGCCGCCGAGCCGTTCGAAGGTGCCGCTTTCGACCACATAGACCGGACCCGCCCAGTCGCCGCGGCGGTAGACCTCATCGCCGGCGCGGAAGCGGGCCCGCCGCACCGCCGACGGCCGGGTCTGGGCGATCTGCACTAGGTTGCGCGGGATCAGCGAGTCCAGCAGCCAGTCGAACCCCACCCTCAGCTTGAAGGCCTTGCCGGGCAGCATGCCCAGATAGGCCGCCCGCCACAGCACCCAGGCCGGCCAGCCGGTGAGCTGGCGACCGCCGATCTCGGCCACCCCGCGCCGGCCACCCAGCGACGCCAGCTGCCCGCGTGAGCGGTATTGGAACCGGCGCATGCCGCCGCGCCCGCCGGTGGCGACACCCAGGTTGTGGGCCAGCACCGCCGCCTCCTGGCGGGCGGCCTGGGCAGTGGGCGGCGTGGCCGGGAACTCGTCGCCGTCGAGGGGGATCCAGGCACAGTCGCCGATGGCCCAGACATCCTCCCGGCCCTCGACCCGCAGGGTATGGTCGGTGAGGACGCGGCCCTTCTGGCGCGGCAGCGGCAGTTCGGCCACCAACGGATGCGGGCTGTTGCCGATGGTGGCGATGATGGTGGCGGTCTCGACCACGCGGCCATCGGCCAGTTCGACCGCCTCGGCCGAGGCGGCCTTGACCCCGGCGCCGGTGATCACCTCCACCCCCCGCCGGCCGAGGGCGCGGTGGCTGTAATCGGCCAGCCGCGCCGGCACCTCGGGCAGGATGCGCGGCCGGAACTCGGCCAGCACCAGCCGCACCTCGTCGCGGCGGATGCGCGGATAGCTCCTCAGGGCGCGCGAGATCATGTCCTCGATCTCGCCCATGGTCTCGACCCCCGACAACCCGCCGCCGATCACCGCGAAGGTCAGCAGCCGGCGCTTCAGCGCGAAGTCGTCGGTGGTGTCGGCCTGCTCCAGGCAGTCGATGACGTGGTTGCGCAGGGCGAAGGCGTCCGCCAGGTCCTTCATCAGGAAGGCGTGCTCGCTCAGGCCGGGGAAACGCGACAGGTCCACCCGGGTGCCCAGGGCTATGACCAGGTGGTCGAAGGCGATGGCGCGTACCCGCCGACGGGCGGGATGGACGACCTCGACGCGGCGGGCGGCCAGGTCGATGCCCACCACCCGGGCCTCGTTGACCTTGACCCCGGGCAGCAGGTGGCGGAACGGCGTCACCGCGTCGGAAGGGTTGAGCGTACCGGCCGCCACCTCGGGCAGCAGCGGCTGAAAGACGAAGTAGTTGTGCTCATCCACCAGTTCCACCGTGACTTGGCCGGCCGGCAGCCGCGCCAGGGCGCGTGCGGTGAACATGCCGCCGAATCCGCCTCCCAGGATCAGCACCCGCGCCGGCATCGGGCTTCCTTCCATGGTTGCCCCCCGCCGCATATGAGCCCGGTGCCGGCCCGGGGCAATCCGCGCCATCGGGCAGGCGGCGGACGATGACGGTGGGGCCGCCCGGCCCGGCGTGCCGTGCATAAAGGAGCCGTCGTGCCGGTCGCGGTCGCGCATGCAGGCGCGTCAAAACGACGGCAAGTCACCCAAGATTCTTTTTGCAGTGCAAAATAATCGCCGATGTCATGGCGGGGTGGGGAAGGCGGCAAGGCATTTGTCCACCCGTTCGTTATTACTTTCCCGTCGCATCGGGTGATGTTGTCTCCCCCACCCGGGTGGGAATAATTCACGGAGATGTCTTATCGCCTCCGTCCAGGGGGATTTGTCGTTTTCGGGGCTGGATTCGCCTCTTGGAGTGTGCAATATGGTTGCCCGTCCCGGCAGGCCAGAAGCCCAAGAACACTCCGTGCCGACGGCACTCTCGACTCCCAGTCAGGGTTGCGCCTGCTCCGCCGCGTCGTACCAAGTGGAGGAAGAAATGACTATTCGTGTAGGCATCAACGGTTTCGGCCGCATCGGTCGCATGGTGTTCCGCGCCGTCGCCAAGGATTTCCCGGAGATCGAGATCGTCGCCATCAACGACCTGCTCGACGCCGAATACCTGGCCTACATGCTGAAGTACGACTCGGTGCATGGCCGCTTCAACGGCGACATCTCGGTCGACGGCAACACCCTGGTCGTCAACGGCAAGCGCATCCGCCTGACCGCCGAGCGTGATCCCGCCAACCTGAAGTGGGGCGAGGTCGGCGTCGACGTGGTCGTCGAGTCGACCGGCTTCTTCCTCGACAAGCCCTCGTGCGAGAAGCACCTGGCCGCCGGCGCCAAGAAGGTCGTGCAGTCGGCGCCGTCCAAGGACGACACCCCGATGTTCGTCTATGGCGTCAACCACACCAAGTACGCCGGCGAGGCGATCGTGTCGGCGGCGTCCTGCACCACCAACTGCCTGGCCCCGGTGGCCAAGGTGCTGAATGACAATTTCGGCATCAAGCGCGGCCTGATGAGCACCGTGCACGCCGCCACCGCCACCCAGAAGACCGTCGACGGCCCCTCGGCCAAGGACTGGCGCGGTGGCCGCGGCATCCTCGAGAACATCATCCCGTCGTCGACCGGCGCCGCCAAGGCGGTGGGCAAGGTGATCCCCGAGCTGAACAAGAAGCTGACCGGCATGGCCTTCCGCGTCCCCACCTCGGACGTCTCGGTGGTCGACCTGACCGTCGAGCTGAACAAGGCCGCCACCTATGAGGACATCTGCAAGGCGATGAAGGCCGCCTCGGAGGGCGAGCTGAAGGGCGTGCTGGGCTACACCACCGAGAAGGTGGTCTCCACCGACTTCCGCGGCTGCTCGCAGCCGTCGATCTTCGACGCCGAGGCCGGCATCGCCCTGGACGACACCTTCGTCAAGGTCGTGTCCTGGTACGACAACGAGTACGGCTACACCTGCAACATGCTGCGCTTCGTCCAGCACGTCGCGAAGAACTAAGAAGACTGCCGCGCCGGCCCCCGGTCTCGGGGGTCGGCGTTTTCTCATCGACTTATTAGGGGGAATGCCCATGTTCCGCACCATCGACGCCCTCGACGTCAAGGGCAAGCGGGTGCTGGTCCGCGCCGACCTCAACGTTCCCTCGAAGGACGGCAAGGTCACGGACACCACCCGCATCGACCGCTCGGCGGCCACCTTGAAGGATCTCGCCGACAAGGGCGCCAAGGTCATCGTCATCACCCATTTCGGTCGCCCCAAGGGCCGCGAGGACAAGTACTCGCAGAAGCTGCTGCTCGAGCCGCTGTCCAAGGCCGTGGGCCGCCCCGTCGGCTGGGCCGACGACTGCGTCGGTCCCGACGCCGAGAAGGCTGTCGCCGCCATGAAGGACGGCGACGTGGTCCTGCTCGAGAACGTCCGCTTCCATCCCGAGGAAGAGAAGAACGACCCCGCCTTCGCCAAGGCGCTGGCCGCCAACGGCGATCTCTACGTCAACGACGCCTTCTCGACCGCCCACCGCGCCCATGCCTCCACCGAGGGCCTGGCGCACATTCTGCCCGCCGCCGCCGGCCGCCTGATGCAGGCCGAGCTGGAGGCCCTGGGCCGCGCGCTGGAGAAGCCCGAGAAGCCGGTGGCCGCCGTGGTCGGCGGCGCCAAGGTGTCCACCAAGCTGGACCTGCTGGGCAATTTGGTGGCCAAGGTGGACTACCTGATCATCGGCGGCGGCATGGCCAACACCTTCATGTTCGCCATGGGCAAGGACGTGGGCAAGTCGCTGTGCGAGAAGGACATGGCCGACACCGCCCGCGAGATCATGGAGAAGGCCAAGAAGGCCAACTGCCACATCGTGCTGCCCATCGATGTGGTCGTCGCCAGCGAGTTCGCCGCCAACGCGCCGAACAAGGTGGTGCCGCTGGATGCCGTGCCGGCCGACATGATGATCCTGGATGCCGGCCCGGCCAGCATCGAGGCCATCATCGACCGCCTCAACGGCTGCAAGACCCTGGTCTGGAACGGCCCGCTGGGCGCGTTCGAGATCGAGCCGTTCGACAAGGCCACCAACGCCGTCGCCCAGGCGGCTGCCGAGCGCACTAAGCAGGGCAAGCTGCTGACCGTGGCCGGTGGCGGCGACACCGTGGCCGCGCTGGCCAAGGCGGGCGTGGACGACAAGTTCTCCTACGTCTCCACCGCCGGCGGCGCGTTCCTGGAGTGGCTGGAAGGCAAGACCCTGCCCGGCGTCGCGGCGCTGAAGCAGAAGTAAGGGAAAGCAATCCAACTTTCCCGTGGAAGCAGGAAGGGGCGGAGTCCGCGAGGGCTCCGCCTCTTTCATGTCAGCGCAGTTCGCGCGCCAATCGCTGGGCGTGGTTGTAGAGCCCTTCGTAGTCGCGGAAGCTAGCTTGGCTGTAGCCGTTCTTGATCCGGCCCACCTCCCGGCCCAGCAATTCCGCGACTTCACCGGCGCGGTGCAGGTCCCGTGCGTTCACCAGTTCTTCGCAGTTGCTCTCCACCCGGAACAGCCGTGTCACGATGTCCTCCGGGACCTTCTGGCCGTCGCGGACCGCCACGTAGAGCGACTGGCATTCCCATTCGATGCCGCCGGCGATGCGGCTGACGCGCTCGTGCAGCAGGCGCTGCCGGGCCTCCTCGCGCAGCCGTGCATAGCGCCCGCCCGCGCCCTTGGCACGGGCGGACAGGGGATTGGGCACTTCGAAGAGGGCGGCGTTGCCCGCTCCGCCCGTTCGGACCTCCTTGCGGCGGTCCGGCCCCAGGTAATTGTGGGTGACCACGAATGGCTTGCGCCGCTCGGTGAGCATGCGCACCCGCTGCATCAGTTGGTCGGGTGCGAAGGGGATCAAGAGCAAGCCGTCGCTGCCGCTGTCGGCGACCTTGCGGATGTGGGCCTCGTCGCCGTTGGTCAACATGGTGATCACCACCACGAAGGGGTCGGGCCCCAGCTTGCCGGCACGCAGATTGCGGATCAGGAAGCTGGTGTCGCCGCCCTCGACCTCGGCATTGGCGATGATGAGGTCGACCTCGGCCTTGCAATCCTCGCTGAGGGCCACGTAGGACGCGGTGTCACGCACCTCCCGGAAGCCTAGGGAGTAGAGCGTGTTGCGGACGCCTTGGCGGATCAGGGGGCTGGGGTCGGCGACCACGGCCTTGCACAAGGAAAAATTGGGGTCAGGCATTGTAATGTTCCTCGTGGGCGGTCGCTCCCCAAGAGGCCGCACGTATTCAAATGATTATAATATTCCGAACCGACGCATGAATTATTATCAGGCGCTTCGTCACTGGCACAAGACAAAAGAAATATTACATCCTGTTTAATAAAAACGCCCAGGTAAAAGGCTGTGTTTTGTCATGCGCGCCTTTGGATCGCCCCGGGCCGAGGCGCGGGCATGAAGACCCTATTCCGCGCAGGGTTGATAATTGGAATTATTCGCTATATTAGAAAAGCAAGATACTTGATGAAGGAGGCCCCCATGCTGATCAACGGTTTCCCCTCCGACGGCGTCGTCACGATCAATCGCGTCATCCTCAAGGACGGCTACGACGTCGACGATTTGCAGGAGCGCGTCGCCGTTCTGTGCGAGAACGTCTAGTCCTACCACTCCGACACAGGCTTCATCGGCGGTTTCGTGGCGCTG
>JBFMHS010000386.1:0-4342 GCA_040751765.1 Pseudomonadota bacterium
CTTCATGGACCGTTCATAAGCCTGTTCGTATGCGTTGGTCATCTGGACGACTTCCTCTCTTCGCGACTCCCATGGGGGGCCGGTTGCACCCCTCCGTTCGAGGGGGGCAAGGATGCCGCAAGCCGAAACTTTTGCAAAGCCCCCAAGAGGAAAAAAGAAACGCCGCGGCCGGGAATGCATGGCGGCGCGTCAGGAAATGTCGGGGTGTGCGTCTCACCCCTTGGGGTGGGCGCCATCCTCCGGCGGCGGCCCTTGGCGCTGCGCGCCCCACGGGGCCGGCCGCCGGACGGCGGACGGGCCGGTCGGCCCTTCAGGTCAGTGTGTGGGTCCCAGGCCCATCCGGGACAATTCGTCCTTGATGCGCAGTTTCTGGCGCTTCAGGTCGGCGATATGGGCGTCGTCGGGCAGGGGGCGGCGGACTTCGGCGTCGATGGCCGTTTCCAGCGCGGCATGCTTGGCTTTCAAAGACTCGATCCGGTCTTGAAGGCTCATTACTATCCTCCCTCGCACATGGGTGAGGACGAAAGTGTAAGCCGCGACCCGCACCGTTGTCAGCAGGGAAAATGCGCTTCTATGCCTGAACCCCAAGTCGAAATCAACCCCCTTTCGTGAGGTTATTTCCCCATGCAGGACAAAAGACCGTGACCACCCCTCCCCTTCGCATGGTGGTGGGAATCAGTGGCGCCTCTGGGATCATATACGGCATCCGGGTGCTGGAGGCGCTGCGCCGCCTGGGCGTCGAATCCCACCTGGTGATGAGCAAGGCCGCCGAGGTCACCCTGGCCCACGAATCGGCGCTGAAGGCGGCCGACATCCGCGCCCTGGCGACCCACGCCCACCGGCCCGAGGACATCGGCGCGGCGCCGGCCTCGGGGTCATTCCGCACCCTGGGGATGATCGTGGCGCCGTGCAGCGTCCGGACCATGAGCGAGATCGCCACCGGCGCCACCACCTCGCTGCTGACGCGGGCCGCCGATGTCTGCCTCAAGGAGCGCCGCCGCCTGGTACTGATGGTGCGCGAGACGCCGCTGCACACCGGCCACCTGCGGACCATGCTGGCCCTGTCGGAGATGGGCGCCGTGGTGGCACCGCCGGTGCCGGCCTTCTACGCCAAGCCGCGCGGCCTGGACGACATGGTCGAGCACACGGTGGGCCGCATGCTCGACCTGTTCGGCCTGGACACCGGGACGGTCAACCGGTGGGGGGAGTAAGCGCTCAGATGGCGCAGCTGGTCATCTCGCCCATGTAGATGCCCAGACCGCGGGCGGTGTGAGCCAGGGTGCCATAGGGGTCGACGGCGCGGGTGACGCCGGCCACCTCGGACAGCGGCACGTCGACCACGGCGCCATGCTGCCATGCCACCATGCGGTCCAGCTTGCCTTGCGCGATCAGGTCCACCGCGTGGACGCCGAAGGCCGAGGCGATCAGGCGGTCGCGCATGCCCGGCGTGCCGCCGCGCTGGACGTGGCCCAGCACGGTGACGCGGGTTTCGGCCTCGACGATCTTGGACAGCTTGTCGGCCAGGTACTGGCCGATGCCGCCGTAGCGGGCCTCGCCGCCGGTATGGAGCTGGGTGACGTGCTGGCCGGTCTCGGTCTTGCAGCCCTCGGCCACGACCACCAGCGCGTGGTTGCGCCCTTCGTGGCGAACCTCGGCGATGCGGGCGGCGATGCCTTCCAGGCTGTAGGGGATCTCGGGAATCAGGATGACGTCGGCGCCGCCGGCGATGCCGGCCGACAGGGCGATGTGGCCGACGTCGCGGCCCATGACCTCGAGGATCATCACGCGGTGGTGGCTGGCCGCGGTCGGCGCCAGGCGGTCGATGGCCTCGCAGGCCACCGACAGGGCGGTGACGTAGCCGATGGCGTAGTCGGTCTGGGCGACGTCGTTGTCGATGGTCTTGGGGATGCCGACCATGGGGATGCAGCCCATGCGGCACAGCTTGTTGAGGATCTTCATCGACCCGTCGCCGCCGATGACGACGAGGGCGTCCAGGCCCAGCTCGCGATAGCCGTCGATGAAGTCCTGGGTCCGATCCTTCTTGCTGCCGTCGGGCATGGGATAGGCGAAGGGATCGCCCTTGTTGATGGTGCCAAGGATGGTGCCGCCCATGCGCAGCATCTCGCCGCTGGCGACGGACAGGTCGAACTCCACGTAGTCGAGCGGCTTGTTCATCAGCCCGAGGCTACCGTCGCGGATGCCGAAAACCCGCCAGCCGTAGCCGCGGATGGCGCGGTGCACCACCGCCCGCAGCGCCGCGTTGAGGCCGGCGCAATCGCCGCCGCTGGTGAGGATGCCGATACGCTTTTCTGCCATGGGTACTCCTCCGGGCACGAAACGCCTTACCCATACCGTTTCATGCGGGCTTCTGCTACTGTCAACGCCGTCACCCGCTCCATTTTCCACACATCCGCCATGATCGACGAAAACCTGGAAGAGATCCGCCGCCAACTCGCGGAACTCAGGACCGAGCATCGGGACCTGGACGACGTGATCAACCGCATGGCCGAGGACCCGCATGTCGACCAGTTGATGATGCAGCGGATGAAGAAGCGGAAGCTGGGGCTGAAGGACCAGATCGCCAAGCTGGAGAACCAGCTGATCCCCGACATCATCGCCTGAGGGCGGTCATTCCTCGGCGTCCACCAGCCGCCCCGCGCAGCGGTCGCGGTCGGCCGCCGCCAGCGTCGCCTCGGCGTTCTCGCCTGGGGCGATGACGTGGTAGCCGCAGGTGGTGACCAGCACCTGTCGGCCGCCCATCCACTGATAGCCGGGGTCGTTGACCGCCACGCAGATTCGCGCCAGCCGCATCCGCGCGTCCATGGGTGTGCAGCCGGGCAGCAGCAGCGCGAAGTCGCTGCCGCCGATGCAACCCACCACGTCGGTGGAACGCAGCGTCGACAGGATGACGGCGCAGACATGTCTGAGCGCCCCCTCGCCCGCCATCTGGCCGTGGACCATGCGCAGCAGCTCGACGCGGGCCACGTGCAGCACGGCCACCACCCCGCCGCCCTGGCCCAGAAGATAGTCTTCCAGCGACCGCACGAAGCCCCGGCGGTTCAGGCACGGCACCACTGAATGGCGGTCCGCCAGCTGGCGCAATTGTTCGATGCGGCGTTCGTCCTGAGCCTTCTCCCAGCGCAGGCGCTCGATCTCGGCCAGCATGTGGCTGACCGCCGCCAGCACCTCGGCCCCCACCTGGTCGGCTGGCAGGCCCAGCACCTGGGCCACGTCCTCGACACTGTGCTCGGGCGGCGGGGCCTCGGTCGCCTTGCGGTAGGGATCGCGCCGCCGCTGGTGGGCATCGCGGTCGTGGGCGAACTCGTTGATGATCGCCGTGCGCAGGATCGGTTCGGTGCCGTAGCCGCTGGACATCTGCCTACCCCGGATTTCTTCCGGCTGGAAGGGTCATCCTAACACGAATCCCTTGCATGGGCGGTTGCGATTTCTATAATCCCCGCTTTCCTCTGGGACCCCCTGGAGTGGGAGAGGACGCGTGAGCGAGACGAACGCCCCGCAGGTCGGAATCATCATGGGCAGCCAGTCGGACTGGGAAACCATGCGCGAAGCCGCGCAGGTGCTGGACGAACTGGGCGTCGCCTTCGAGACCCGGGTGGTCTCGGCCCACCGCACCCCCAAGCGGCTGTACGACTACGCCTCGTCGGCCAAGGGGCGCGGGCTGAAGGTCATCGTCGCCGGCGCCGGCGGCGCCGCCCACCTGCCCGGGATGGCTGCCGCCATGACCACCCTGCCCGTTTTCGGCGTGCCGGTGGAAAGCCGCACCCTCAAGGGCCAGGACTCGCTGCTGTCCATCGTCCAGATGCCCGGCGGCGTGCCGGTCGGCACCCTGGCCATCGGCAAGGCCGGAGCCAAGAACGCCGGGCTTCTCGCGGCCTCGGTGATCGCGTTGCTGGACGGCGATGTCGCCCGGCGCCTGGAGGATTGGCGCGCGCGGCAGACCGATTCGGTGGCCGAGGTCCCCGTCGACCCCGACAATCCGGACCTCATCCGCCCGTGACCCTGGCCCCGCTTCCTCCCGGCAGCACCATCGGCATCATCGGCAGCGGCCAGCTGGGCCGCATGGCAGCGCTGGCGGCCGCACGCCTGGGCTACCGCGTCCACGTCTACAGCCCCGAGAAGGACAGCCCGGCCGAGCAGGTGTCGGCGGCGGCCACCGTGGCCTCCTACACCGACACCGAGGCGCTGGCCGCCTTCGCCCGCGCGGTGGACGTGGTGACCTTCGAATTCGAGAACATCCCCGCCGACAGCGTCAAGCTGCTGGCCGGCCTGGTGCCGGTGCGGCCGAGCTGGCGGGTGCTGGAGGTGGCCCAGGACCGCATCC
>JBFMHS010000387.1:0-3209 GCA_040751765.1 Pseudomonadota bacterium
TACACCGACCTGTCCTTCTTCACCTGCGACCCCGAGCTGACGCGCGACGCCGCCAAGGCCTTCAACTACATGACCGGCTACGCCCTGCCCGACCAGATGGAGAAGCTGGCCATCGCGCCGCTGTACCTCAAGAAGCGGCTGCTGGCCTGCATCGAGGCCGAGATCGAGAACGCCAAGGCCGGCAAGCCGGCGGCCGTGTGGGCCAAGATGAACTCCATCGTCGACCCAAAGCTGATCGACGCCCTTTACCGCGCCAGCCAGGCCGGGGTGCAGGTGGACCTGGTGATCCGCGGCATCTGCTGCCTGAGGCCCGGCGTGCCGGGGCTGTCCGAGAACATCCGGGTCAAGTCCATCGTCGGCCGCTTCCTGGAGCATTCGCGCGTCATCTGCTTCGGCAACGGCCACCGGCTGCCGTCGCGCCACGCCAAGGTGTTCATCTCCTCGGCCGACTGGATGCAGCGCAACATGGACTGGCGGGTCGAGACCCTGGTTCCCATCGAGAATCCCACCGTCCACCGGCAGATCCTCGAGCAGATCATGGTCGCCAACCTTAAGGACCAGGCCCAGACCTGGATGCTCAATTCCGACGGCACCTATACCCGGCTGAACAACGACGAGGGTGCCTTCAGCGCGCACACCTACTTCATGACCAACCCGTCGCTGTCGGGTCGCGGCAGCGCGCTGGAGCGGGGCCGCGCGCCCAAGCTCCTGCTCGACAAGGCCGAGTGAGGCCCGCGTGAAGTTCAAGGTCCGCCAGGAGCCGGTCGGGATCGTCGACATCGGGTCGAACTCCATCCGCCTGTGCGTCTATGACGGAGCCTTCCGGGTGCCGATCCCGCTGTTCAACGAGAAGGCGGTGTGCGGACTGGGCCAGGGGCTGGGGGCCACCGGCCGGCTCAACCCCCAGGGCGTCGAGATGGCGCTGAACACCGTCGGCCGCTTCGTCGAGCTGAGCCGGGCCATGGAGGTGGAGCGGCTGGAGATCCTGGCCACGGCCGCGGTGCGCGACGCCGAGGACGGGCCGGCCTTCGTGCGCGAGATCAAGAGGCGCTTCGGTGTCGAGGTCAAGGTGCTGTCGGGCGGTGGCGAGGCCAAGATGGCCGCCATGGGCGTGCTGTGCGGCACCCCCGACGCCGAGGGCATCGTTGCCGACCTGGGCGGCGGCTCGCTGGAGCTGGTCGAGGTGGAGAACGGGGCCTTCGGAAACCACGTCACCATGCCGCTGGGCCTGTTGCGGCTGGCCGAGGCCTCGGGTGACGACCGCGCCAGGGCGGCCGAAATCGTCGAGACGCACCTCAAGGGACTGGATTGGCTGTCGTTCGGGCGCGGGCGCAATGTCTACGCGGTGGGCGGAGCCTGGCGTTCCATCGCCCGCATCTGCATCGCGCAGACCCACCACCCGCTGACCGTGCTCGACAACTTCTCCCTCGATGCCCGCGAGGCGATGCGGATCATCGACTTGGTCGCCACCCAGAGCAAGAAGTCGCTGGCCTCGGTGCCCGGCGTGTCCAAGAAGCGCGTTCCCGGCCTGCCGCTGGCGGCACTGGTGCTGGAGAAGGTGGTGCAGGCGGTGCAGCCGGAGCGGCTGATCTTCTCCATCTACGGCATGCGCGAGGGTCAGTTCTACCGCCGCCTTCCCGAGAAGCTGAAGGCCCAGGACCCCCTGCTGGCCGTCTGCCGCCAGATGGCGCTGCTGAACTCGCGCTTTCCCGAACACGGCGACGAGCTGATGGGCTGGATGGCGCCGCTGTTCGCCGGCGAGACCGCCCGCGACGCCCGCCTGCGCCACGCCGCCTGCCTGGTGTCGGACATCTTCTGGAACGAACATCCCGATTACCGCGCCGAACAGGCCTTCCTGCGCATCCTGCGCCTGCCCTTCATGGGCGTCGGACACCGCGACCGCGCCGCCATCGCGCTGACCGTGTTCCACCGCTACCAGGGCGACGAAGACAATCCCCACGCCCAGCGCGCCATGGCGCTCTTGGACGACGACGCGCTGAAGCGCTGCCGCATCACCGGCCTGGCCCTGCGGCTGGCCCACACCCTGTCGGGCGGCGCCCCCAACCTGCTGCGCCAGACCCGGCTGGTCGCCGACGGCGCCGACCTGATCCTGGAAGTCCCCGACAATCCCGCCTTCGCCATCGAGAACGACCGCACCTTCGACCGCCTGGCCAAGGTGATGGGCTGCGAACTGCTCGTCTTCCGCAAGGTGGCGGGCTAAGCCCCCGCTCCCAGTCCCTCCAGCACCGCGCGGGCGAGCGGCACGGTGACCGGGCGGCGTTCGGCCAGGCTGGCCTTGTCGAGGGCCTCGACCACGGCGCGGGCGGCGGCGAAGCTGCGGTCCATGCGGCCGAGCACGTAGGTCAGCACCTCGGCGCCGACGCGCAGCTGGCGGTCGGCGAACTGCTTGACCAGCACCGCGGCCAGCAGCGAATCGTCGGGAGCGCCGATGCCCACCGCCGGGGTGGCGGCCAGGCGCGAGCGCAGATCGGGCAGCGCCACCCGCAGCCGCGCCGGCGCCTCGCGGCCGGCCAGCAGCAGGTGGCGCCCGGTTTCCTTGGTCAGGTTCCACAGGTGGAAGGCGGCAGCCTCGTCGGCCAATGCGTCGAGATCGTCGACCGCCACCACCCGCGCCCCGGCCACCAGCGTCGGCACCGATTCGGGGGTCAGCGCCCGCGCCGCCACCGCCACCACGCCGGCATGGGCCTGGGTGAAGGCGGCGATCAGGTGACTCTTGCCGCAACCCTCGGGGCCGAACAGGGCGAGGGCGTGGCCGGGCCAGTCGGGCCAGCGCTCCAGCCACGCCACCGCCTCGGCATTGCAGGGCGCGGTGAGGAAATCCTCGCGGCCCAGCGCCGGCCGGTGGCCGAGATCAAGGACGAACTGCGGATCGCTCACAAATGGTTCCCGTGATAGAGCGGGCTTTCCAGGTAGCGGCCCAAGGCGAAGCGCACCAGCACCCCGATCACCGCCGCCACCGGCACCGCCAGCAGGATGCCGACGAAGCCGAACAGGGCGGCGCCGGCAAGCAACGCGAACATGATCCACACCGGATGCAGCCCCACCTTGTCGCCCACCAACTTGGGGGTGAGGAAGTTGCCCTCCAGCAGCTGACCGGCCAGGAACACGCCGGCCACCAGGGCCGGCAGCTCCCAGCCCGGGCTTTGCGCCAGCGCCAGACCGACGCCGACCACGAATCCCGAGATGGC